>NZ_JBEXMT010000044.1:0-74075 GCF_040610675.1 Nonomuraea sp. NPDC003804 | reverse complement strand
CGCCGTACCGGCTGTCCGACGACCTGACGGCGGTGGCCGCCGACCTCATCCACGGCCTGCGCCACTACCACGCGGGGCGGCCGCTGGAGGCGCTGTGGTGGTGGCAGTACTCCTACTTCAACACGTGGGGCAACCACGCGGGCGCGGCCATGCGGGCACTCCAGGCGCTCGCGGCCCATACGCGCCTCGATGTGGCTGAGGAGGCCCTCTCCAGCTGAATGTCCACATAGTGGGCTTTCCACCCGGGTGCATGAGAAGCCGCCAGTAGACTGGCAGCTCACAGTCCAGACTGGGAGACTCTCGTGGCGCTCGTTGTGCAAAAGTACGGTGGTTCATCCGTCGCCGACGCGTCCTGCATCAAGCGGGTCGCGCAGCGGATCGTCGCGACGAAAAAAGCCGGCAACGAGGTCGTGGTCATCGTCTCCGCGATGGGTGACACGACGGACGAACTGCTCGATCTGGCCGAGCAGGTGTCGCCGCTGCCTCCTGGCCGCGAGCTCGACATGCTGCTGACCGCGGGCGAGCGCATCTCGATGGCCCTGCTGGCGATGGCGATCGCCAACCTGGGTCATGAAGCGCGCTCGTTCACCGGCTCCCAGGCGGGCGTGATCACCGACTCCACGCACGGCAAGGCGCGCATCATCGACGTGACGCCGAGCCGTATCCGCGAGGCGCTCGACGAAGGCCAGATCGCGATCGTGGCCGGGTTCCAGGGCGTCTCTCAGGACACCAAGGACATCACGACGCTGGGCCGTGGCGGTTCCGACACCACCGCCGTGGCGCTGGCGGCGGCCCTCGAGGCCGACGTCTGCGAGATCTACACCGACGTCGACGGCGTCTACACCGCCGACCCGCGCATCGTGCCGCAGGCGCGGCAGATCCCCAGGATCTCCTACGAGGAGATGCTGGAGATGGCCGCCTGTGGGGCGAAAATCCTGCACCTGCGCTGTGTCGAGTACGCTCGCAGGTTCAACCTGCCGATCCACGTGCGCAGCTCATTCAGCACCAAGGAAGGCACGTGGGTCGTGGCCGACCCTTACACCGAAGGAACCGAGATGGAGCAGCCGATCATCTCCGGCGTCGCACACGACCGGAGCGAGGCCAAGATCACCGTTGTCGGGGTTCCCGACAAGGTCGGAGAGGCTGCCGCCATCTTCAAAACGCTGTCCGAGGCCGAGATCAACATCGACATGATCGTGCAGAACGTCTCGGCTGCCGCGACCGGCCGTACGGACATCTCCTTCACGCTTCCCGCGGCGGACAGCCAGACGGCGCTGTCGGCGCTCAAGCGGATCCAGGCCCAGGTCGGATTCGAGTCGCTGCAGTTCGACGACCAGATCGGCAAGGTGTCGCTGATCGGCGCGGGCATGCGCTCGCACCCCGGCGTCACCGCGACCTTCTTCGCCGCCATCGCGGACGCGGGGGTCAACATCGAGATGATCTCCACCTCGGAGATCCGCATCTCGGTGATCGTGGGGCAGGACGGCGTCGACGCGGCCGTGGCCGCGGCGCACCGCGCGTTCGACCTCGACTCGGACCAGGTGGAGGCCGTGGTGTACGGAGGGACAGGACGATGAGCAAGCGACCCACTCTGGCCCTGATCGGGGCGACCGGTGCCGTGGGCACCGTGATGCGCGAGCTGGTCTCGACCCGTGCGGACATCTGGGGCGAGATCCGTCTCGTCGCCTCCGCCCGCAGCGCAGGCAAGGTCCTCCAGGTCCGCGGCGAGGACGTCGTCGTCCAGGCGCTCGCGCCCGAGGTGTTCGACGGCGTCGACATCGCCATCTTCGACGTCCCCGACGAGGTGTCGGCCACGTGGGTGCCGATCGCCGCGGAGCGGGGCGCCATCGCGATCGACAAGTCCGGCACCTTCCGCATGGAGCCTGACGTCCCGCTGGTCGTCCCCGAGGTGAACCCGCTGGCCGCCCGCACCAGGCCGCGCAACATCATCTCGACGCCCAACTGCACCACGCTGTCGATGATGGCGGCCATCGGCGCGCTGCACGCCGAGTACACCCTGAAGGAGCTCGTCGTCGCCTCCTACCAGGCGGTGTCCGGCGCCGGCGTGGCGGGCCCCGCGCGGCTCTACGACGAGGTCGAGGCGCTGGCGGGCGACCGTTCGATCGGCCAGACGGCCGGTGACGTGCGCAAGGCGCTGGCCAACAAGCTCGAGGCCGACTCGCCGTTCCCCGCGCCGATCGCGTTCAACGTGGTGCCGTGGGCGGGCTCGTACAAGGACGGCGGCTGGGCCTCCGAGGAGCTGAAGCTGCGCAACGAGTCGCGCAAGATCCTCGGCATCCCCGACCTGAAGGTCTCCGCCACCTGCGTGCGGGTGCCGGTCGTGACCACCCACTCGCTGGCCGTCCACGCCCGGTTCGAGCGGGAGATCACCGTCGCCGACGCGCACCGCATCCTGGAGGCGGCGCCGACCGTGGTCCTCATGGACGACCCGGCCAACGGCGTGTGGCCGACCCCTGTGGACGTGGTGGGCACCGACCCGACCTACATCGGCCGGATCCGCCAGGCGGTCGACTTCCCGAACACGCTCGACATGTTCGTGTGCGGCGACAACCTGCGCAAGGGCGCGGCCCTCAACGCGGCGGAGATCGCCGAGCTGGTGGCCACGGAGTTCTGACCCGCATCTCCCGAGAAACCCCCGGCCCGCCGGGGGTTTCTCCGTCTCCACAGGTCTCCTTCCTGCACGGCAAGCAGTGCCCCGTTTCCCGCCCAGCAGGGCCGCGTAGCGCGCCGGTGGTCTCCGCCCTGTATGGCAAGCAGTGCCCCGCTTCCCGCCCAGCGGGGCCGCGTAGCGCGCCGGTGGTCTCCCTCCTGTACGGCAGGCGGCGCCACGCGCCGGTGGTCTCCTTCCAGTACGGCAGGCGGCGCCACGCGCCGGTGGTCTCCCTCCTGTACGGCAAGCCGCGCCACGCGCCTCCGTGGTCACCGGCTGGTGCCCGTCGAAGGGACGCTCCTCGTGCGGCGCCCCTTGCCCGCCGCCACGGACCACCCTGACGGACGACCCCCTGACAGACGACTGGACGGACTTATGGGCCGCCCGGTCGTGGGCCGTCCCCTGCACGCCGTCCCACGTTCTTCGACGGGTGCCGTTGCGGCGGGGGCCGGAGTCCTGCTGGGCGGCGCGCCCGCGACGGACGGGACCACGCGCCCACGGAGGCGCCAGACCGGCTTGCCGTACAGGAGGGGCGCCGGACCGGCGGTAGTGCTCATGAGGGGCGCCGGGCCGGCGGTGTTACTCATGAGGGGCGCCGGGCCGGCGGTAGTGCTCAGGAGGAGGGGGCCCGGCCGGCGGTGTTGCGCATAACGGGCGCCGGGCCTGGTGGGAGGGGAGCGGTCACGGGAACAGGATGTCCCAGTGGTCGGACTCGCTGGCGAAGACGGTGCCCGTCTCCGAGCGGTACAGCGTGGCGCCGTCGGAGCGCACGCCCGCGCTGGGATATGTCTCGGTGATGTACCGATCGATGCACTTGTTGTGGCTGATGTCGAGCTTGTAGCCGGCCCCGTGGCTGTACCGGCCGGGTGCGTGCCCCGCCTCGGTGCCGCCGGTGACCATGATCTTGCACCCGCTGGCCCGCTTCAGGTCGATCGCTCCGGCGACCGTGGCGGACCTGACGGACTGCAGCGACGTGCACGTGCGGTTGTTCTTGTCGGTGCAGTTCCCGCTGGACTTCCAGCGCAGACCCGCCGACGTGAGACGGTCCATGGCGAAGGTGTGAGAGACGCGCATCGTCCCGCGCGGCATGGCCCGCGACAGGTCGACCTTCGGCTGTTCCGCGGCGCCCGTGTACCAGCGGGCGATCCGGATCACGCCTTCCAACGCGTATGTTCTGATGATCGGCGGGCGCGCCTCGACGACGTCCTCTTCGACGGTCGAGCCGGGCCGAACCGGAGCTGCCGAGGCGGCAGCCGACAGCACGATGATGCAGGTCTGTATGGCGATGAGCGCGGCGACACAGAGCCGCACCAACCAACGTATCCACATGTGATGGCCTTTTTTCGCGGAGATGCCCTTCCGCCCGAAGGGTTCAATCCCACGATTCGGCGCCGGTGATCCCTCCCGTGCGCCGATCTTTACCCTGTGGCGGTGATCACCGTGCGGCTCCATGACCTCACGGGGCCGACTAACGTAAAGTGACGAGCGTGTCCGAACCCCGAACCCGAGGATCGGAGAGCACCCGGGAGCTCATCGTCGAGACGGCCTTGCGCCTGTTCAGGGAACGCGGCTTCGATGCGACCACGATGCGGGCCATCGCGGCGGAGGCGGGGGTCTCCGTGGGTAACGCCTACTACTACTTCGCCTCCAAGGACGAGCTGGTGCAGGCGTACTACGACCGTGCCCAGATCGCGCACGAGGAGGCCTGCCGCGAGCTGCTGGCCTCCGAGGCGTCGTTCGCGGCCAGGCTGACGGGCGTGCTGCGGGAGTGGGTGCGGGTGTCGGAGCCGTACCACGAGTTCGCGGTGAAGTTCTTCAAGCACGCGGCCGAGCCCACCAACCCGCTCAGTCCCTTCAGCGCCCAGTCGACGCCGGCCCGCGAGGCGTCCATCGCCATCTACCGGCAGGTGGTCGAGGGCGCGCGCGACCGGATGGACGCCGAGCTGCGCGAGGAGCTGCCCGAGCTGCTGTGGCTGATGTCGATGGGGATCGTCCTCTACTGGGTGCACGACACCTCGCCCGGCTGTGCGCGCACCTACCGGCTGATCGAGGTGAGCGTGCCGCTCGTCGACCGGCTGGTCGGTCTGTCGAACCTGCCCGGCCTGCGCGGCATCACCAAGGACTTCATCGCGGCGGTGCACGAGCTCAGGGCGTGACCCCGTGTCGTCGCGGCCGTCGCGCAGCGACGCGCCGCCAGTGGCATACCGTCTGGTTGGTATGGTCCTGTGTACCGACCGGACTCCCGCGGGAAGGCTTGCGATGACCCGGAACCTGGGCATGACGATCCCCTTCTTCGACCGCTCCCTCGCCGCCTCCAAGGCGCTGATCGCCGAGCTGCCGGAGCTCGGCTACACCGACATCTGGTCGGCCGAGGTCGCCGGCGCCGACGCGTTCGTGCCGCTCGCGATGGCCGCCGAGTGGGCGCCCGGGGTACGGCTGGGCACCGCGATCGTGCCGGTGTTCACGCGGGGGCCGGGGCTGCTGGCGCAGTCCGCGGCGACGCTGGCCGACCTCGCGCCTGGCCGGTTCGTGCTCGGCATCGGCTCCTCCTCGCCGGCGATCGTGGAGCGGTGGAACGCGGTCGAGTTCGGCAAGCCGTACGCCAGGACGCGCGACACCCTGCGCTTCCTCAGGAAGGCACTGGCGGGGGAGAAGGTGTCGGAACGGTACGAGACCTTCGAGGTGCAGGGCTTCCGGCTGGAGCGGGCGCCGGAGGTGGCGCCGAGGATCGTGCTGGCGGCGCTGCGTCCCCGGATGCTCCACCTGGCCGCCGCCGAGGCGGACGGCGCGATCACCAACTGGCTGTCCCCCGAGGACGTACGGCGGGTGCGGGCCGAGGTGGGCGGCTCGACCGAGCTGATCGCACGGATCTTCGTCTGCGTGAGCGAGGACGCCGACAGGGTGCGCGAGACGGGCCGCCGGATGCTGGCCGCCTACCTGACGGTTCCCGCCTACGCGGCCTTCCACGACTGGCTGGGACGGGGCGACGTGCTGCGGCCCATGCACGAGGCGTGGGCGGCGGGGGACCGCCAGGCGGCGCTCAAGGCGATCCCCGACGAGGTGGTGGACGCGCTGATCGTCCACGGCGACGCGGCGACGTGCCGGGCGCGGGTGGGGGAGTACGTCGCCAACGGGCTCGACACGCCGATCCTGGCACCCCTCCCAGGGGACCTGCCGATCCCCGAGGCGGTCCACGCCCTGGCAGGATGACCCGCCCGTTCCTGCGGCACGTCCTGAGAGGCGGCGACCCGCCCGTCGCGCAGTGGTCCACGGCCTGAGAGGCGGCGACCCGCCGGTCCCTGAGCGGGCGGGCGGGCGTGGTGGCCGTCGATCGTGCTTGCTTGGGCCGGCGGTGCCTGGTCCGGCGATCCTGTGGCGCCAAGGGGTGTCCTGGGCCCGGTGAACGGCTTCTGGCGGTTCGCGGGGTTCCGTGCGGGCGCCGGGCGGGGGAGGGTGGGGGCGGCGACGTTCGCGGCGGGAAGGAGACAGGGGTGGACGAGGTCCTGAGGCTGGACGCGGTCGGGCAGGCGCGGGCCGTGCGGGAGGGGCGGGTGAGCCCCAGGGAACTGGTCGAGGCCGCCATAGCGACGATCAGGGCGCACGACGGCGAGCTGAACACCATCGTCCACCCGCGCTTCGAGCGGGCGCTGGCCGAGCTGGACGACCTGCCCGAGGACGCCCCGTTCCGCGGGGTGCCGATCCTGGTGAAGGATCTCGGCTGGGCGCAGGCGGGCGAGCCGTACAACGCGGGGTCGAGCACGCTCGACGGCGTCGAGGTGGACGCCGACGCGCACGCCGTGACCCGCCTGCGGCAGGCGGGCTTCGTGATCCTCGGGCGGACGAGCACGCCCGAGTTCGGCACCACGATCACGACCGAGCCCGTGGCGTACGGGCCCACGCGCAACCCCTACGATCTCGCCTACTCGGCGGGCGGCTCCAGCGGAGGGTCGGCGGCGGCGGTCGCGGCGGGCATGGTCGCGGTGGCGACGGCGAGCGACGGCGGCGGGTCGATCAGGATTCCGGCCAGCCTCTGCGGGCTCGTCGGGCTCAAGCCGACGCGGGGCCGCGCCAGTCACGGACCGGGCGAGGGCGAGGGGTGGAGCGGCATGTCCGCGCTCGGGCTGGTCAGCCGTACTGTCAGGGACACCGCCGCGGTGCTCGACCTGATCACCGGCTACGTGTCCGGCGACCCCTACACCGCGCCCGCGCTGCCGGGCCCGCTCGCGCACGAGGTGGACGTGGAGCCGGGCCGGCTGCGGATCGGGTTCGCCCGCGAGCATCCCCGGCCGGACGTGCCCGGCGAGCCGGAGCTGGCCGCGGCCGTGACGAGCGCGGCGACGCTGCTCGAGAAGCTCGGGCACGAGGTGGAGGAGAGCTGGCCGGCCGCGCTCGGCGACGCCGACTTCCCGTCCTACTTCGGCGGGATCGTGGCCGGCAACGTGGCCGCCGAGCTGGAGAGCATCGGCAGGTGGCGGGGCAGGCCGGTGGAGCTGTCGGAGCTGGAGCCGCGCAACCGGAGCATGGCCGAGGCCGGGCGCGGGCGCAGCGCGGTCGACCACATCCTCGCGATGCGCTGGGTGGACCGCTACCGCCGCCGGATGGCCGCCTGGTGGGACGGCCACGACGTGCTGCTGGTGCCTACGCTCGGCATCCCGCCGTACCCGCTGGGGTGGTTCCCTCCCGACGACCTGAGCACCTCGTTCGGCCGGACGGGGCCGGCCGTCGCCTTCACCTCGCCGTTCAACGCCACGGGGCAGCCGGCGATCTCGCTGCCGCTGCACCGGACCGCGGCGGGGCTGCCGGTCGGCGTGCAACTGGTCGCCGCGGCCGGCCGGGAGGATCTCCTCGTACGGCTGGCCGCCCAGGTCGAGCGGGCGCACCCGTTCGTGCACGCGGCACTACGTCACTCATGAGAAGCGTCGCCGGCAGAGTGCACTCACGAGTGCACTCATGAGAAACGTGGCCGTCAGACTGCCGCGCATCTCTTCTCGCGGCCGAGCGTCGTATGGGCACGTTTTTCACGAATGGGAACCCAAGTTCTGGGTATTGCGTTATATCGCGAAGAGGAGGTGTTCGTATGGGGAAGGCATCGAAGGCCGCGGCGGCCTGGAAGACGTACCAGGAGGTCAGCAAGCCCGGTACCCCCGGCGTGCTAGCCAGGGTCAGGGCGATCCCCCGCCTGATCGGCGGCGTCATGCGCGGCGACTACGAGGGCATGGGCAAGGGCAAGCTGGCCATGATGGCGCTCGGCCTGGTCTACATCGTCTCGCCGGTCGACGTGATCCCCGATTTCCTGGTGCTCCTCGGCGTCGCCGACGACTTCGGCGTGTTCCTGTGGCTGATGGCCTCGATGCTGGGGGAGAGCGGGCGGTACGTCGAGTGGGAGCGCAAGCGCCTCATCGGCCACGTCGAGCGGCCCCAGGCACGGCGCCTGGCCGGCGACTGACACCTGTCGCCCCAGGCCCGCAACGCTTGCTTTCCCCGCGGCCCCGGTAAGCGGGTGCCGGGCAGCGGGCACGTCCATCCCGGGCAGGCCGTCCTCCCCGGTGGGCCGCATGCCGCCACATGGGGCGCCCGGGTGCGTCCACGACATCCCGTCAGGCCGGACGATCGTCCGGCCTGACTGCTGTCTGCCGGGAGCCGGTCGGCTCCGGCGTCGGCTGGCGTGCCGGCCTCCGGGGCCTCCGGGGCCGCTGGGGCCGCCGTCTCCCGGTCCGGGCGTCCCTGATGGCCAGCCAGGCCGCCGGAGAAGCCCAGGTAGAAGGGTTTTGTAACCCTTTGGAGAGATCTGACCAAGCAGGGGTGCAGATCGACGAAGGGAGCATGGCCGGTGCGTCTCAAACAGGCGAAGATCGCCACGGATCCCGTGGCCTTTGAAGCCTTCTACCGGCGGCACGTCGATGCGGTCACCCGGTTCCTCGCCCGCCGCGTCGACGACCCGCACACGGTCGCCGACCTGGTGGCCGAGGTGTTCATGGCGGTACTCGACTCCGCCCACACCTACCGGCCGGGGTTGGGCAGCGAGATCGCCTGGCTGTACGGGGTGGCCCGCAACACGCTCTCGGCCGAGCGGCGCCGGCTGTTCAAACAGTCGCGGCTGGCCGTTCGGGTGAGCGGGCGCCGGCCGCTGGACAGCGACGACGTCGCCAGGCTCGAAGAGCGTATCGACGCCGAGGGGCCGGCCAGGCGGGCGTTCGCCGCCATGGCCACGCTGCCCGAGGGGGAGCGTGCCGTACTCGAGTTGGTCGTCATCGATCAGCTGACGGTCACGGAGGCGGCGGCCGCGCTCGGCATCCGCCCTGGCACCGCCAAGGTACGGCTGCACCGCGCGCGCCGCACGCTGCAGGGGTCGCCCTTCGTCATGGAAGGAACACCGGGATGAGCTTCGAGGAGCACCTGCTGATGGAACTGAAAACCGAGATCGCCGAGCGCAACCAGCGACGTCGCCGGGTCGGTCGCCGCCTCGCCGCGGGGGCGGTGGTGACCGGTCTCGCCGCGGCGGCGGCCATCGCCGTACCGCTGCTGACGGGGTCGGAGACCCGGGCGTACGCGGTGACCAGGAACGCCGACGGCACGATCAGGGTGGAGGTCAACGAGTTCAGGGACGCGGACAAGCTGGAGCGGGACCTGCGGGCGATGGGGGTCGCCGCGAAGGTCGACTACGTCAAGCCGGGCAAGATGTGCAGCCGGGACCGGGGCGAGATCGTCGACGGCCAGAAGGCGTCGACGTGGAAGGAGTGGCGGAAGTCCGTCTCCTACAAGGCCGCGCGTCCGCGTGGGGCCGGGGTGGACGTCGACCCGGCCTACGTCGCCAAGGGCAACACTCTGGTGCTGGAGTTCACCGAGAACGACGACCAGACCTCGGGGCCGGAAAAGCCGCGAGTGCTGTGGCGGTTCTCCGGAACGGTCGTCAAGGGCGAGCCCAAGCCGTGCGTCATCGTCGACGATCCGGAATGGAACGACCTCGGCGGACCCGAAGCACAACCGCCGGCCGGAAGCTGACCGGCTCGGGCGCATCGGACGCACCTGATCGCATCCTGAACATCTCATGGCCGCTTCCTGGCGGGTGATTCCCCGGCATGACGCCAGGTCTGCCGCAGAGTGGAGGCCATGGTTTCGCGTAGATCAGTGCTCATATGCGGGCTTGCCGGGGGGCCCGCGATCGCCACCGCCGGCGCGATGGGCGGCATGTGGGCCACCGCCGGCCGCCGTACGGAGGAGCAGGCGGCCTTCGTCAACAAGCTGGCCATACCGCCGCTCGCCCGCTCGCATCACGACAGGCAGGGCCGGCGTGTCTTCGACCTGCGGGCCGCCCCCGGCACCATGCAGTTCAGGCCGGGGGCGCCTACCGCGACGTGGGGGATCAACGGACCCTTCCTCGGGCCGACGCTGCGTGCCAGGCGCGACGAGACGGTGGTCGTCAACGTGCGCAACGACCTGCCCGAGGCCACCACCATGCACTGGCACGGCATGCACGTGCCCCCCATGATGGACGGCGGCCCCCACCAGCTCATCCCGCCGGGGACCACCTGGTCGCCGACCTGGACGATCAGGCAGCCGGCCGCCACCCTCTGGTACCACCCGCACCCGCACGGCAGGACCGCCCGCCACGTCCACCACGGGCTCGCCGGGATGTTCATCATCGACGAGACCGAAGCGCTGGCCCTGCCGCGCCGCTACGGCGAGGACGACATCCCCGTCATCATCCAGGACAAGCGGCTCAACGCCGACAACCAGCTCAACGAGGAGATTCCCACGGTCGGCGGGATGGGCGTCCTCGGCGACCTCATCACCGTCAACGGCACCGTCTCCCCCTACGTCGACGTGCGGTTCAAGCGGGTACGGCTGCGCATCCTCAACGCCTCCAACTCCCGCTTCTACAACATCGGGATGGCCGACGACCGTTCGTTCGCGCTCGTGGCGACCGACGGCGGCCTGCTGAGCGCCCCGCTCGACACGAACCGGGTGCAGCTGTCGCCGGGCGAGCGCGCCGAGATCGTCGTGTGCCTGCGGCCCGGCGAACGCCTGCCGGTCGTCAGCTACCGGTCCGACCTCGGCATCCACATCGGCGACCAGCGTTTCGCCGGTGGCTCCGACGTCCTCGAGATCCTCGAGCTGCGCGCCGCCACGGACCTCAACCCCTCGCCGCCGCTGCCCACCACGCTCGGCGAGCGGCCCGAACTCGACGCGTCCTCGCCCGCCGCCGTTCGCACGTTCGAGCTGGCCAACTTCGCGATCAACGGCCGGCTCATGGACCCCGGGCGCATCGACATCGGGGTGGCCAAGGACACCGTCGAGGTGTGGGAGGTCGCGAACCTCGACGAGATGCCGCACAACTTCCACGTGCACGACGTCCAGTTCCTGATCCTGTCGGTCGACGGCGGGCCGCCACGACCCGAGCTGAGCGGCTGGAAGGACACCTTCTACGTGAAGCCGCGGACGAGGGCCCGGATCGCGATGCGCTTCCGGGACTACACCGATCCCCGCAGCCCGTACATGTACCACTGCCACATCCTCTGGCACGAGGACCAGGGGATGATGGGGCAGTTCGTCGTCCTCGGCCCGGGAGAGAAGCCCGGCACCCTGCCGCAGGCCCACGCCCACGGCTGACGCCCGAACCTCACGGAAGGACCCTGCTCTCCTCGGCGGGAGCGGGCGGTCCTGCCCGAGCGTCGCCGGCGTCCGCTCTCCTCGGCGGGAGCGGACTCTCTCGCGGCCGGCGTCCCTACACAGTCACGCGTCCACCCCTGACGCGGTAGGGCCGGCCCCGCCGTCGTCGGTCGGCGTTCCGGGGCCGGGGAGCACGTCGATGTCGCCCGCGTGCATCGGCCGGTCGCAGACCGCGCAGTGCAGCTCGACATGGCTGATCTCGCCGCACGCGTGGTGCCGGTAGAGCACCGGCGGTCCGGCCTCGCCCGCCGTCCACCGGTCGCCCCAGCGCACCATCACCAGCAGCAGGTCGCACAGCTCCAGCCCTTTGGGCGTGAGGACGTACTCGTGGCGCGGCGGCCGGGCCGAGTACTCCCGCCGCTCCAGCACGCCGTTCCCGACCAGCCATTTGAGCCGCTCGGCCAGCACCTTCCGGGAGATGCCGAGGTTTTCCTGGATCTGGTCGAAGCGGGTGATGCCGACGTAGACGTTCCGCAGGATCAGCGGCGACCACGGCTCGCCGATCACGTCCAGGGTGCGGGCGATCGAGCAGGCCATGTCGCCGAACGAGGTGCGCTGCATGGGGCCAGTCTAGAGGGAATAGTTCCCTCAGGGAACTCTCTCTGTTACCGTCGAGCCTGTGGGTTCCCTGAGGGAACGCATCGATCGAGGGAAGAGGCCTGTGATGTCCGAGACAACGCCCACCGCCGAGCTCCTGTTCAGCCCCGCGGACGCCACGCCGATCAGCACCGACGAGTCGACGGTGAAACCATGGAGCCAGGCCAGGCAGTGCCTGGAGACGGCCCCGAAAGCCTGGCTGTCGACGGTACGGCCCGACGGCCGGCCGCACGCCATGCCGGTCCTGCTGGCCTGGCTGGACGGCTCGGTCTGGATCTCCACCCGGCCGGCCTCCCGCAAGGGCAGGAACCTGGCCGGCAACCCGCACTGCGTCATCACGGTGGCGGACCCGACCCTCGACCTGGTCGTCGAAGGCACTGTCCGACGGGCCACCGACGAGGCCACCATGCGCCGCGTGGCCGCCGCGCTCAAAGCCAAGTACGACTGGGACTTCATCGTGCGGGACGGCTCGGCCTACGAGGACGACCTGCCGGGATCGCCGGAGTACGGCTTCTTCGAGATCAGCCCGACACGCGCGTTCGGCTACGGACCGGACGGGCTGACCGCCACCCGCTGGCGCTTCCCCTGAACACGCCCCGAGGCCTGACGACGAAGCCGAGATCGGGCGCACCACGAAGATGCCCGAACATGTCCAGCGTTCGACCTGTTTGCCGAGCCGCTGGGCTGCCAGGCGAGTGCCGAGCCGCCAAGATGGACGGCTGTGCGCAAGATCCTTCTCGTCCTCGTTCCGCTGCTGGCCGCTACGCCGACCGGGTGAGCGTGCTGGCGGGCGAAAGGTTCCGGCTGCGGGTCTCCACCACCGCGCCGAGCTTCGTCGCCAGGGTCATGGATGGGCGCGAAGCCGTACCGGGTCTGGCAGTCCGGCAGAGGGGCCCGACGGGTCGCGTCACGCACGTAGTTGATCGGAGGACTCGCCGCCCGCCGCGCAGCCCTCAGGTTCTCCACCGAGATGACGCCTCAGAGCTGTTCCATGCGGAGCCAGGCGCGTGAGGGCAGGGGGTGGCCGAAGAGGCGGGAGGCGTTGCCGTAGGCGACCCTGGCGATGTCGGCCGGGGGCAGGGTGCCGAGGTTGCGGGCGACCGCCTTCTGGGTGTCGGGCCAGGTGGAGTCGGAGTGCGGGTAGCCGCTCTCCAGCAGCACGTGGTCGAGGCCGACGGCCAGCCGTACCCCGGAGAGGGCGTGGTCGTCGAGCGTGCCGAAGAAGAAGTTGCGGCGCAGGACCTCGCTGGGCTTGAGCCCGCCCTCCCACAGCGCCTCGGTGCCGACGGGGTGGTCGAGGGCGTAGTCGGCGCGTTCGGCGAGCATCGGCAGCCAGCCGACGGCCCCCTCGACGATGAGGATGCGCAGCTTGGGGAAACGCAGCGCGATGCCCGACCACAGCCAGTCGGCGCAGGCGAACATGGCGCTGGCGGGCATCAGCGTGGTGATCGCCTCGATGGGCGTGTCCGGGGAGGGCACGGGCGACCAGGAGGAGGCGCCGGTGTGCAGGCACACGACGGTGCCGGTCTCCTCGCAGGCGGCGAAGAACGGGTCCCAGTGGCGGGTGTGGATCGACGGCAGCCGCAGCCGGGTCGGGAACTCGGGGAAGACGACGGCCTTGAATCCGCGGGCGGCGTTGTCGCGGATCTCCTTGGCGGCGACCTCGGGGTCGGGCAGCCACGGCAGTTGCAGTCCGATGACGCGCTCGGGGTAGGTGCCGGCCCAGACGTCGATGTGCCAGTCGTTCCACGCCTTGACGAGGGCGAGGCCGAGCTCCTGGTCGCGGGTCCTGGCGAACGGCATGCCGGACTGCCCGGCGAGCATGCCGGGGAAGCACAGCGCGGCCCAGATGCCGGCGGTGTCCATGTCCTTGATGCGCGCCTCGATGTCGAAGCAGCCGGGACGCATGTCCTCGAACCTGACGGGGTCGAGGGTCCACTGCTCGCGCGGCAGGCCGGCGCCGACGTCGAGCCCCGCGCAGGGGTAGGTCGCTCCGCCGTACCGCCAGACCTGGTGACCAGCCTCGGTTTCCACCACCTTGGGCGCCAAGTCGGCATATTTCGCCGCGACGCGGCCCTCGAAGATGTCGGGAGGCTCGATCAGGTGGTCATCGGCGGAGATGATCACGTAGTCGCGCCGCCTCGGCTCGGGGTCGGGAAGGAGCGGCGTAGTCACGCAGGCAACGGTACGACGTGCGTATCACGTCGAACAAGCTGAGCGGTCACCTGTTGGTATCGGGCCCTTACCCGGGATCACCGGGAAGGCCGGTGATCCCGGGCTCGGGCTCACCCGATGAGGGTGCCGTGGGTGAACCCTCCGCCGCACTACCCAGGAGTACGGCACGCAGTCGCCCGATCGTGGATCGATCGATGTCGAGCACGTCGGCGCAGTAGCCCTCGACGGAGCCGTGCCGCTCGGACAGCTCGCGGAGGAACAGCCGCATCGCCCCGGCGGGCGCCATGCCGAAGCCCTCCCACATCGGGACGTGGGCGTGCCTGGTCCGCCAGTCGGCGATGAAGCGTTCGGTGGCCAGGCCGGTCAACGCGTAGTCGGCGACGATGTCGTCGTCCCCGACGCCGATGAGCGACAGCACGAGCGCGGTGAGGACGCCGGTGCGGTCCTTGCCGGCCGCGCAGTGCACCACGACGGGGGTGTTGCCGGCCTCGGCGACGGTCTCGAGGGCGAGCCTGAGCCGGAGACATGGAGAGCCCCTCAGGTGTCAGGCCCGCGTGGCGAGTCGTCGGATCGGTCGCCAGGACGCTGCTCCTGGTGACACTGCTGTGGGGAGCGATCCTGGTGGCGCTCAGCACGGTCGCCGCCGAGGGCACGCAGAGCAACTGCGGACCGCCCTGCACCGGCCCGGGGGGTTCACGCCTCGATGGTGTCGGTGCGTTCCTGGTGGCCTTCGCGGTCGCCGTCGTCACCGGCGTCGGCTTTTTCGGCGTCGCGTCGCTGTTCGGCTGACCTGTCCTTCGCCTCGCGCCTGATCATGAGCAGCCAGCCGCCGACGGCCACGCCGATGAACAGCCACCACTGCACGCCGTACGCGAAGTTGAGCCCCCCGCCGGCGCCCACGTCGGGCGGCGGTACGGGCTCGGGCGCGGGCGAGGTGCGCGGCTGCTGCTCGGTGAGCGACACGTACCCGCCCACCAGCCGGTACGGCAGGCCCTGCCCGACGGCGTCGCTGTTGATGAGCAGCACCTGCCCCGGGGGCAGCCCCCCGCGGTTCTTGATGCCGCTCGACTCCTCGGTCTCGCTGGTACGTAGCCTTCCAGTGACAGTTACCTGACCCGAGGGGGCGGGCGGCACCTCGGGCAGCGCGTCGGCCGTCGCGCCCGCCTTGACCCAGCCCCGGTTGACCAGCACCGCCTGGCCGGGGCTCGTGACCAGCGGGGTGAGGACGTAGAAGCCGAGCTGGCTGTTCTGGGTACGCCTGCGGACCAGCAACGCGTGGCCGGGGTCGTAGGTGCCCTGGACGGTGACGGTCCGGTAGCGGTCGTCCTCGGCGACGGGCCGGCCGGGGGCGACGAGCTCGCCGATGGGCACGGGCCTGGCCTCGAGGTTCCTGGTGACGACGTCGCTGTTGGACGAGCGTTCCTCGTACCGCCCGAACTGCCATTGGCCCAGCAGCACGAAGGCGGGAATGACCAGCAGCACCACCACGTGGAGTGCCAGCCACCTGGGCGTCAGGAGGAACCGGTACACGTCCCTAGGGTAGGCACTGCCCGCACCGGTCCGGCACCGAACCCGGGACAACTCGCCTGGTCATGGTTTACCGTCGGCATTTGTCGCCTTTCCCCCTTCAGGAGCCGTATCTCTCCATGGTCCTGCTCGCCGCGTCCCCCGCCGCCTTCCCCAAGGTCGGCCAGCTCGTCCGCCATGCCGCGCCCAGGGTCCTGGAAAACATGATCATGCCGGTCGCCTCCTTCTACCTGGGCATGATCGTCAGTGGGCCGATCGGCGGGATGGCCGCCTCGGCGCTCTGGGTCTACGGTGGGCTCGCGCTGCGCCTGATATGGCGCGTTCCAGTGCCCGGGGTGGCTCTGCTGGCGGTCCTGACGCTCACCGTGCGGACCGTGGTGGGGATGCTGTCGGGCAGCGCCGTGCTCTTCTTCCTGCAGCCCACCCTGGGCATCTTCTGCGTGAGCGCCGCCTTCTTCATCAGCCTGCGCGGACGCAGGCCGCTGGCCGAGCGGATCGCGAGGGACCTGGTGCCGTTGCCCGACCACGTCGCCGCCCATCCGGGGATGCGCCGCTTCTTCGTCCGCCAGTCGCTCCTCTGGGGGTGCGCGCAGCTCGTCAACGGCTCCTTCACGCTGTGGATGCTCCTCCACGAGGCGCTGGAGACCTTCCTGGTGGTCCGCACCGCGGGGGTCGCCGTGCTGCTGGGCGGCATGGCGCTCTGGTCGATGCTCGACCTGCGCAGGACCCTAGGCGCTCTGCAGCTTCGCGCCTGAGCCCGGCACCGCCGTCACCTCGCGGGGGCCGGCGACCTCGTGGCCGTCGGCGCATCTGAAGTGCTGTTCGAGCAGGGCACCGCAGCCGCGATGGGTGAGCACCACGGGCGGCCCCTCCTCGTCGGCCAGGTACGTGTCGCCCCAGTGCATCAGGGCGACGAGGATCGGATAGAGGTCGCGCCCCTTCTGCGTGAGGCGGTACTCGTCGCGCTGGCGCTGGCCCGGCTCCCGGTAGGGCTCCTTGCGCAGCAGCCCCTCGTCGACCAGCCGGTTCAGCCGCGCGCTCAGCACCTGCCTCGGCGCGCCCGTGGTCGCCTGCATGTCGGCGAAGCGCCGCACGCCGCTGAACGCCTCGCGCAGCACCAGGAAGGTCCACTTCTCCCCGACGATGCCCAGGGTCCGCTCGATCGAGCAGTTGTCCACCCGGAAGCGCACGTTCATAGCTGAAGAGTACTTCGACGAACGCCTGAGTCCAATTGACAGACTCAGCTGCTGCGCGGAATGCTGAGTCTGTGATTGGAACTCAGATCCGCCAGGCCGGGCCGTACGACGAAGAACGGATCAGGCGCTTCCTGGCGGGCCTGTCGCTCCACACGCAGACGCTGCGCTTCTTCAGCGGGATCCCCTCGCCCAGACCCAGCCTGATCAGGGCGTTGCTGGCGGTCGACGGCCAGCGGGACGCGATCGTCGCCGAGTACGACGGCGAGATCATCGGACACGCGATGAGCTATCGGGGCGGCGTCGCCGACGTGGAGATCGCGATCGTGGTCACCGACGCGTGGCAGGGGTGCGGTCTCGGGAGAAGGCTGATCGGCACGCTTCTCGGCAGGGCGGTCGGCCGCGGCGCGACCACCGTCGGCATGGACGTGCTGGGCGACAACAGGCGGGTGCTCCGGATCATCCGGCGTATCTGGCCGGATGCCACGATGAAGGTCTCTTCCGGGTGTGTTGAGGTAACCGCTATGATCCAACCGGCCGCGGTATTTGCGGAACAAGGTTCTGTTGGACCACCATTGACCTCGTGAAGAGTGCCAAGAACGGACGCGACGGCCGTACCCGCATCATCGAGGGCGCCCTTCGCCGCTTCAGCCAGGACGGGGTCTCGGCCACCACGCTGGCGAGCCTGCGCGAGGAGAGCGGCGTCAGCGTCGGCAGTTTCTACCACCACTTCGCCAGCAAGGAACACGTTTTCGGCGTGCTCTACGCGGAGATCCTCAACGCCTACCAGCAGGCCTTCGTCGCCGAGCTGGTCAGCCACGACGACGCCCGCGCGGGCATCGAGGCGGTCGTCGCCTTCCACATGCGCTGGGCGGGCGAGCACCCCGAGCGGGCCAGGATCCTGGTCAGCGAGCGCCCGCCGCGCAAGAACGAGCCGGGCGGCCCCGAGGCGGCCGAGGCACGGCGCGCCTTCTTCCGCCAGGTCGCCGAGTGGTGGCGCCCGCACATGAAGAACGGCCTGCTCCAGCCGGTCGCCCCGACCATGTGCTACGTGCTGTGGCTCGGCCCCGCGCAGGAGATGTGCCGCCTGTGGTTCGCCGGCGCCCACACCCCCACCGAGGACGAGATCAAGGGGCTGGGTCAGGCGGCCTGGCAGAGTCTGCGGCAGAGCGACAGGGAGCAATGATCCCGGCACCCTCTGTGGTGTTATTGTCGCGATTGTGAGACGACCGCGCGTGCTCCTCCTGACCGGCCTGCCGGAGCCCGCTCTCGCGCGGCTCCGCGAGGTGGCCGACGTCGTCGAGGTGGCCGACCGGCCACCTCTCGGCTTCTCCGACGAACAGTTGGCCGACCTGGTCATCGAGACCGGCGCCGGTGTGCTCCTCACCCACCACGACCAGGTTCGCACCTCCGTCCTCGACCTGCCCGTCGACGTCGTCGCCTGTACGGGCGACCTCACCGCGATCGACGTCGCGCTGGCCGCCGAGCGCGGCGTGACGGTGCTCCACGACGGCGGCCAGGACGCCGACGCGGTCGCCGAGCTCACGCTGGCGCTGCTGTTCGCGGTCAGCAGGAACATCGTCGCCGCCGACCGGGAGGTACGGCGGGGCACGGTCAGCCGCAAGCGGGTGCCGGCCGCCGAGCGCCATCGCGGCTCGCGGCTGTCCGGCCGTACGTTCGGCATCGTCGGGCTGGGCCGCGTGGGCAGGGCCGTGCAGTGGCGGGCGGAGGGGCTGGGCATGCGGGTGATCGCGTGCGACCCCTACGTGCCCGAGGCCACCCACTCGCTGTTCGCGTTGCTCGCCGAGGCGGACGTGGTGTCGCTGCACGTGCCGCTGACCGCCGAGACGCGGGGGTTCGTCGGCCCGACCGAACTGGCCGCCATGCGCGAGGGGGCCATCTTCCTCAACACCTCGCGCGGCGCCCTGCACGACCTGACCGCCCTGGTCGAGGCGCTGCGCTGGGGACGGCTCGGCGGGGCCGGCCTCGACCACTTCGAGGGCGAGTGGCTCGACCGCTCGCATCCGCTGACCCGGCTGCCCAACGTGGTGCTCACGCCGCGCCTCGGTCAGGCCACGGGCGAGACGGCCGGGGAGCGCGCGGCGTCGGTCGTCGACGACATCGTGAGGCTGGTGCGCGGGGAGCAGCCCGTGCACGCGTGCACGCCGGTGGAGGCGTGGATCATCGCCTAGGAACGTGCCAGTGGCAGCGGTCGAGGGAGATGTAGAGCGCCACCTCGCGCCGGTGGCGGCGCAGACCGGGGACGCGTACCCGGTCGTGGACGTCGAACCGGCCGTGCCTGGCCGCGCCGAAGCCGAGCTCACCGGTGAAGACGCGCAGGTCATCGCGGTTGCCGCAGGTCGGGCAGGTCCAGATGACGCGGTCGAGGCGGCGGTCGTAGTCGGAGCAGGCGCTGAAGTAGTCGTCAGGCCTGAACCGGGACTCGCAGGCGAGGCAGGGAAGCAGCATCGGTTCCGTTCCTCTTGGCACACGGGTGGGGCAGAAGGAGTATGACAGACGTAACTGTACGATTACCGTGAGTTTCGGATCTAGGATGGCCGGGTGGAACGACTGCGCGACCATCTCCTGAAGACCGGCTACACGATCGACGGCGTCCGCGATCGGCTCGGGGACATGGCGGCCTCGGCGCTCGCCAGGGAGGAGCTGGTCCCGGCCCTTCGCGCCACCAGGAGTGGCGACCCGCTCGACGCGTCGATCAGGCTGTGGTGGCTGGGCGTGCCCGTGCCGGCGGCCGAGCTGCCGTTCGAGGTGATGGAGTCGGGCCTGGTCGAGTTCGACGGCGACAGCGTCCGCGCGACCGTCCACCTCCAGCCGTGGGACGAGCACGGCTACGTCGTCTCCGACCGCAAGGTGCGCCCCGGCGACCCCGCGCTGCGCCCCGACCACGTCGTCGGCGCGGGCGGCGCCTCGGCGAACCTGGCCCAGCTGGTCACCCGCAGGCCCGTCGAGCGCGCCCTCGACCTCGGCACCGGCTGCGGCGTCCAGGTGCTGCACCTGGCCGACCGGGCGTCCCGGATCGTCGCCACCGACGTCAACCCGCGGGCGGTGGAGCTGGCCCGCCTGAGCTGGCGGCTGTCCGGCATCACGGGCGTCGACGCCCGCGTGGGCTCCATGTTCGAGCCGGTCGAGGACGAGCTGTTCGACCTCGTGGTCTCCAACCCGCCCTTCGTGATCGCCCCCGGCGGTGGCCTGACCTACCGCGAGACCGGTGCGGCGGGCGACGACTTCTGCCGCGACCTCGTCCTGCGGGCACCGGCCCACCTCGCCCAGGACGGCCACGCCCACTTCCTGGCCAACTGGCTGCACGTGGAGGGGGAGGACTGGCGCGACAGGGTCGGCGGCTGGGTCGGCGCGACCGGCTGCGACGGCTGGGTGGTCGAGCGCGACGTGCAGGACCCGGCCGGGTACGTCGAGCTGTGGCTGCGCGACGCGGCCGAGCAGGGCACGCCCGCCTACACCTCCCGCTACGACGAGTGGCTGTCGTGGTTCGAGGCGAACAAGGTGGAGGGGATCGGCTTCGGCTGGATCACGCTGCGCAACGCGGGCGCCCTCGACCCGGTGGTCAGGGTGGAGCGGCTGACCCACCGGGTCTCCCTGCCGGTCGGCGACTACGTCGAGGACGTCCTCGACTCGATCGCCGCCGCCCACCGGACCCGCGATCTCGAACAGGCCAGGCTGCGGGTCGCCGAGGGCCTCCTCGACGAGCGCATCGGCGCCCCCGGCGCGGAGGATCCCGCCCGCATCGTGCTGCGCCAGACCCGCGGCCTGCTCCGCAGTACCGACGTCGGCACGGTGGAGGCGGCGCTGGCCGGGGTCTGCGACGGGCAGCTCGCCCTCGGCCCGCTGCTCAACGTGATCGCCGAGCTGGTGGGCGACGGCGAGCAGCTGCTCGCCGACACCCTCCGCCCGCTGATCGCCGAGGGCTACTTCCACGTGTAGGCGAAGCGGTCACATCGTGATGCCGAGCCGTTCCAGGCGCTCGGGGCCAGAGACGGAGTAGATCTCGACGATCCGCCCGTCCACGACCGTGAAGCTCATGACCGAGAACGGCCTGCCGTGCACCACGGTGACCACTCCGGCGCGCGCCGCTCCCGCGCCCGCAGCATGCCCAGGCACACCCGTCCCACGACGGTGGTCAGCCACCCGCCGAGGTTGTCCACATCGCTCACGTCGGTACGGCTGAGCCGTAGCCATGCCTCCTGGACGGCGTCGTCAGCCTCGCTCAGCGAGCCCAGCATCCGGTAGGCCACCGCCTTCAGGTGGGCGCGGTACTCCTCGAACCGGCCGGCCAGCTGCTCGTCTGCGTCCATCGTTCCTTCTTCACGGTTCGTCGTCGCGCGTCCCGGACGACACGATGGAGGACAGCCAATCACGGCGCGCCGGAACCGGCGGTGGCGAGCCGGTTGATCGGGCGTTGATTGGTTTGCATGCGTACCGGCGCACCCTCGGAGCGTGGACACGCCCCGGGGGGTTCGACAGAAGCGGGGCGTGTCGCCCGACCGGCCGTCGTTGTGAGGCGGCTAGCTGTCACGTGGAGCATCCGGACACCGGGCCCCCTGGCGAAACGTGACGGTCAGACGGCTGGTCGGGCCCACACACACCGCACCCCGGAAAGAGACCAGCCTTGATCAACCATGTGTGGATGACACGTCTGGACGACGAGCTGTACTCAGGGCTCGACGACGGCGACGGAGTCGACACCGTCGAGGAGCGCCTTGAGGTCACCCGCCTCCGGGGCGCCGAGGCGGGTGAAGATGTCGAACGCCTGGCGTAGGCAGTCGACGCTCCTCGCGGTGCCGCCCAGGCCGTGCAGCGCCCTGCCCAGCACCGTGAGCGAGAGCCCCTCACCGTACGGGTGGCCGATCTCGCGGCTGACCGCCAGCGCCTGCTCCGCGTGACGCACCGCGTCGGAGAAGCGCTGGGCGGCGATGAACGTCTCGGCCAGCCTGACGCACACCCGCTGCTCCCACACGCGCTGCCTGCTGGCCCTGAAGAAGGCCAGGCACTCGGCGTGGTGGTGGACGGCCTCGTTGAGGCGGCCCACGCGCGACAGCACGATGCCGAGGTGGTAGCGGGCGCGGGCGGTGCCGGCGCCGCTGCCGATCTCGGTGAAGATGGCCAGCCCCTGCTCGGCCGCGGCGATCGCGTCCTCGGGGTTGCCCAGGCCGAGGTGGTCGCGGGCGGAGTAGCTGAGCACCAGCGCCTCGCCGGCCGCCACGCCGTTCTCCCGGTAGAACGCGGTGGCGGAGGCGAACCAGCCGAGCGCCTCGTGGTGGCGGCGCCGGCGGCCGGAGACGACGGCGAGGGCGTTGAGCACCTCGCCCATGACGACGCGCTCGTCGCCGGCGGTCGACAGGTCGAGCACGAGCCTGAACTGCTCCTCGGCCTCGGCGAGCCGGTTGGCGCCGAACAGCACGCGGCCGAGGACGTAGCGGGAGCGCAGCTCCCCCGCAGGGTCGCCGATCGTCCGTGCCGTGGCGAGCACGGCCCTGGTGGCCAGGTCGAACTCGCGGGCGTGGGTGCCCGACTCCAGCAGCGGCTCCATCGCGACGAGGAGGTCGGCGGCGGGCAGCAGTTGCTCGCCCGTACGGCAGGACTCGGCGGCCTGGCCGATCACCGCGAACAGGCAGTCGCCCTCCGAGACGAGCCAGGCGACGGCGTCGTCGGCCGAGGCGAACGCGCGCCCGCTGCCGACCACGACGAGATTGTCGGCGATCATGCTGCCCTCGTAGGCGAGCCGGTGCGCCGCCTGGGCCGAGGCGAGGTAGAAGCCGAGCAGCCGGCGCAGCGCCAGCGTCCTGGCCTGCGGGCGCTCGGTCTTGTCGAGGACGCGCCGCGCGAAGAGCTTGAGCAGGTCGTGGAAGCGGTAGCGTCCCGGCGCGGGCGCCTCCAGGAGGCTGGCGTCCACCAGCGACTCCAGCAGGTCCTCGGTCTCCAGCGTCGGGGCCGACAGGACGGCGGCCGCGGCGCCGACCGAGATGTCGGGTCCGTTCGGCAGGCTCAGCAGCCGGAACGCCCTCGCCTGGGCGGGGTCGAGCTGGCCGTACCCGAGGGCGAAGGTGGCCTCCACCGCCAGGTCGCCGACCCGCAGCTCGTCGAGGCGGCGCTGCTCGTCGGCCAGGCGGGGCACCAGGGAGGCGACCGTCCACGAGGGCCGCGCCGCCAGCCGGGCGGCCACGATCCGTACGGCCAGCGGCAGGAACCCGCAGGCCGCCACGACGTCCATCGCCGCGCCGCGCTCGGCGGCGACCCGTTCGGGCCCCGCCACGGCGGTGAACAGCGACAGCGCCTCGTCCGGCTCCATCACGTCGAGGTCGATCAGCTTGGCCGAGGGCAGGTCGGCCAGCTTCACCCGGCTGGTGACGATCGCCGCGCAACCCGGCGAGCCGGGCAGCAGCTGGCTGACCTGACGGGTGTCGTGCGCGTTGTCCAGCAGCACGAGGATGCGCCGGTCGGCCAGCAGCGACCGGTAGAGCGCGGCCCGCTCCTGCAGCCCCTCGGGGATGACGTCGGGCGGGATGCCGAGCGCGCGCAGGAACGCTCCCAGCGTGGATTCCGGCGCGGTGGCCTCGTCGGTGAAGCCGCGCAGGTCGGCGTAGAGCTGCCCGTCGGGGAACAGGTCGTCGCAGGCGTGCGCGACGTGGACGGCCAGCGCCGTCTTGCCGACGCCGCCGATGCCGCAGATGGCCGCGACGGGCACGCCCTCGGCCGTCTGCGCGGACAGCAGCGTGCGCAGCCTGGCCACGATCGGGCGGCGGCCGGTGAAGTCGCTGACGGCGGCGGGGAGCTGGGCGGGGCGGGGCAGCTCGTGCTCGTCGGCGCCCTCGACGACGTCGGCCCCGGCCGGGCCGTCGGCGGTGGAGGCGGGGGACGGGCTGGGCGGCGTCATCAGGCTGGGATCGGCGGCGAGGATCTTGTGGTGCAGCGCGGTCAGCTCGGGGCCCGGCTCGATGCCTAACTCCTCGACGAGCGCGTCGCGGGTGTCGGTGAAGACGGCGAGCGCGTCGCCCTGCCGCCCGCACCGGTAGTAGGCCAGCATGAGCTGGGCGCGCAGCCGCTCGCGCAGCGGGTGGTCGGCGGTGAGCGCGATCAGTTCGGAGACGACCGCGGCGTGCCTGCCGAGGGCCAGGTCGAGGTCCATGAGCTCCTCGATGGCGGTGATGTGGCGCTCGGCCAGCCGGTCGCGCTGGTGCTCGGCGTAGGGGCCGACGGCTCCGGCCAGCGGCTCGCCCTCCCACAGCGCGAGGGCGGCGCGCACGCTCTCGGCGGCCTCGTCCGTTCTGCCGGCCCGGCGCAGCGCCTCGGCCTCCTGCATGCCGCGCTCGAAGAGCGTCAGGTCGAGGGATCCGGTGCGCAGGGCGTAGCCCTTGCCGACCGAGGTGAGCAGCTCGGGGCGGGAGCGGGGCGAGCGGTCGGGCTCCAGCACCGTGCGCAGCCGCGAGACGTAGGTGCGCAGCGCGCCGAGCGCTCTGGGCGGGGCTTCCTCTCCCCATACCGCGTCGATCATCTCGCCGGGGGTGATCGCCCGGCCTTCCCTGAGGAGCAGCATCGCGAGGATCGACCGCTG
Source organism: Nonomuraea sp. NPDC003804 (assembly GCF_040610675.1). Lineage (NCBI taxonomy): Bacteria > Bacillati > Actinomycetota > Actinomycetes > Streptosporangiales > Streptosporangiaceae > Nonomuraea > Nonomuraea sp. NPDC003804. Next base: position 49,654 of record NZ_JBEXMT010000044.1, on the reverse strand, counting down.
AAGCGGTGTGCCGAGATCGAGTTCGTCGCCATCGCGCCACGCGCGGACGGGACCGAGCACGGCGAACCGCAGCCCCTCACCAGCCATGCTCACAGTCTCCAACGCAATGGGCCATTTTGCTACCAAATACTAGTTGCCCAGAGGTGGCCGTTTCATTGATTGCGCTTTGATCCGGCGTTAAGCGGGTCGAGGGATGCTGAAACTCGCAAAGGCATGGCCCAGTTCAACGGGGGCGGTCATGCCTTACCGGTTCGAAACAACACCAGGCCCTGCCCGGCGGTGCGGGCAGGGCCGTCGTGTCCGAGTTTTTCGTAGGAACGTGCTTAGGCGGCTTCGACGAGACCGAGTCTCTGAGCCATCCGTTCTCGAACCACCGGCCATTCCGAGCCCAGGATCGAGTAGTACGCGGTATCTCGGACCGTGTCGTCGGCGCCTCGGCTGTCTGCCCGTCGCACGCCGTCAAGGTGTGCGCCGAGAGCCTCGATGGCGGCCCGGGATCGCGTGTTGCGTACATCGGCTTTGAGGGTGATGCGGTGGACGCCCCAGGTGTCGAAGGCCAGCGAGAGCATCAGGAACTTGCTCTCCCGGTTCACACCGGTGCCCTGCGCCGAAGCGGAGAGCCAGGTGTAACCGATGTCGGCCACGGACGGGATCTCGCCCACCGCGCCACGTGTACCCGGAGGCCAGGGCATCGGGCCCTGCCAGTACTCCAGGTGCATGAGACGGGTGGCACCGACCACGCGGTCGGTGTGCAGCCACCGGATGGCGAAAGGCAACGTCCGGCCTTCCGCCTGCTCAGCCAAAGCGGCCTCCACATAGGAGACCATCTCTTCCCGCCCATCGGGAACACGAGTGAAGGCGTACGTGGAACGGTCTTCACACGCCGCGGCGACGAGGTCATCGACCACCGCGAGGCTGAGAGGTTCCAGGCGCACGAGGCGCCCGGACAGGGTGACAAAAGCGGGCATGAGCACATGATGGGGCTTGCACGCCGCAGGAGATACCAGGACTCACGCGCTATCTTTTGCAGGTTTCTGCAATGGTCGCGTTTTCCCAGGTCAGCAGGCTGATCGTAGGGGGTGGCGAGCGGCCCGCGGGGCAAAGTTTGCCAAACCGATGCCTAGCCGTGCGCGGGCGTTGCGGCCATGGTGCGGCGTGGGGTTCTCCCCGCCGCCTGCTGCCGGGTGGACAGGTCGTGCAAACCTCTCGAGAGGTGGGCCAGGTTGGCCGAGATCCACGGCAGCGACAGGGGGTCCGAGGAGGTCAGCGCGGTCATGCGCTCCTCCTGGCTCTCGCCGTACAGGAGGCTGGTGGCCACCCGCACCCTGGCGGCCGAAGGGTCGTCGCCGAAGGCGTGTCCGGGCAGTACGGCGATGCCGTGATCCTCGATCAGCAGTTTGGTGATTTCTGCCGAGCCGCCCACCCCCAGGTGTCCGAGGTCGGGGTAGAGGTAGAAGCCGCCCTGCGGGGCCGGGACGCTCGCCCCCGCCTCGACGAACGCGGCGTGCACGGCGTTCGCGACCACCGCGTGCAGCCGCCGGCTGCGCGCCACGCGTTCGACCAGCTCCACGGGTTCGGTGAAGGCGTAGGCGGCCGCCTGCTGGACGGGAGCGGCCGGCGCCGACCAGATCTCGCTGGCGATCGCCAGGACCTTGTCGAGCAGTCCGCGCGCGCCGTGGGGCAGCCTGGCGACGCCGATGCGCCAGCCGCCGAGCGCGAGGCTCTTGCTCAGCCCGGTGGTGATGACCGTGCGTTCCGGCGCCAGGTCGGCCGGCGACAGGAACGGGGTGGCGAGGTCGTGGACGAGGTCGCGGTAGATCTCGTCGGATATGATCATGAGGTCGAGCTCGCGGGCGACCTGGACCAGGCGGCCCATGGTCCGCGGCGAGGCGAGCCGTCCCGTGGGGTTGTCGGGCAGCGTGACGAGCACGGAGCGCACGGTCCTGCCCTGCGCGCGGGCCCGCAGGACGGCGGCGGCGACCAGGTCGGGGTCGGGCGCCCCGCCCTCGCCGGGAGGCGTCGGCACCATGATCGGCTCGGCGCCGACCAGGTCGGCCTGCGCCGCGTAGCTGACCCAGCTCGGCTTGGGCAGCACGATGTCGCCGCCGATGGCGAGCTGCAGGCCGTACAGCAGGGGCTTGCTGCCCGGCGCGCAGACGACCTGGTCGGGTTCGGTGACGAGTCCCCGTCGGGTCCAGTAACCCGCCGCCGCCTCGCGCAGTTCCATGGCGCCCGCGACCGGCCCGTAGCCGTTGCGGTCGGCGGCGGCTACCAGCCTGTCCAGCAGCGCCGGGTGCACGGGCAGCCCTGCCTCGCCGAAGGCCAGGTGCAACACGCGTTCCCCGGCGCGCCGTCTTCGTTCGATGTCCTCGTTCGCCGCCAGGGTGGCGGAAAGCGTCACGTTCATGTTTGTCACGTTCCCAGCCTGGTTGTATGAAGGCATCAGCACAAGCGAGGCTTTTCATGGGTAGGCATAAGGAAGTCCGATGCTCGATTTGCGGCGTCTTATGGTGATCTGCGAGTTCGCCCGGCGGGGCAGTATCGCCGCCACCGCCGAGTCGCTGGGGTACAGTCCCTCGGCGGTCTCGCAGCAACTGGCCGCGCTGGAGCGGGAGGCCGGCACCGCGCTGCTCGACCGCACCGCGCGCAGCGCCGAGCTGACCGACGCGGGCCGCCGCCTGGTGGCGCACGCCGAGCGCATCCTGACCATGGTCGAGGAGGCGGAGTCCGACCTGTCGGCGCAGGCGGGCACGCCCGCGGGCCGCGTCGTGCTCACCGCCTTCCCCACGGCGGCGGTCGCCTTCGCGCCGGTGCTGGCGCGCTCGCTGCGCCGCCACACGGAGCTGACGATCAGGCTGGGACAGTCGCGCTCCGGGCGGGGCATGCGCGAGGTGCAGTCGGGCGAGGTCGACATCGCGCTCGTCGACGACTGGTACGGCAGGGCGCACGACAGCGAGTCGCTGCGGGTCTTCCCCCTCCTGCACGACCCGCTGGTCCTCGTGGTGCCGCGCAGACACCGCCTGGCCGACCCCGAGGTGCCGATCGACCTGCGAGAGCTGCGCGACGAGCCGTGGATGGCCACCCCTGACGGCGAGCCGTCCCGCCTGGCCGTGGACAGGCTCTTCGCCGACGTGGGCGGCGCGCGGCCGACGCCGTGGGAGTTCGAGGGCCTCGGCACCATCCTGTCCCTGGTGGCCAAGGGCATCGGCATCGCCGCCGTCCCCGCCCTGGCCCTGGCCGCGGGCGTGCGGGGCATCGCGGTGCGCCAGTTCCCCGGCTCCGCCGGAGGCCGTGACGTGCTGGCCGTCGCCCGTCGCTCCAGCGTCCACCGGCCCTCGGTGTCGGTGACGCTGCGGGCGATCCACGTCGCCGCCCGCTATCTCGCCGCCGATCTGGAGCCCGTCAGGCTGGCGCACCGGTAGCCTTCGGTGCCGTGGCTCCGACGTACGAGATCGAGACCCTGCTCGCGGGCGCCCGCGGAAAGATCGTCGCGGGCGTCGACGAGGTCGGCCGTGGCGCGTGGGCCGGCCCCGTCATGGTCTGCGCGGTCGTCACCGACCTGTCCGAGCCGCCCGGCGGGCTGACCGACTCCAAGCAGCTGTCGGCCGCCCGGCGCACCGCGCTCGTGCCCGAGCTGGAGCGGTGGGCGAAGGGCATCGCGTACGGCACGGCCTCCCACGAGGAGATCGACGCCCTGGGCATGACGGAGGCGCTGCGCAGGGCGGCCCGGCAGGCTCTCGATGCCCTTCCGGTGCGGCCCGACGTGGTGATCCTCGACGGCTCCCACGACTACATCGGCGCGCCGTGGCCGGTCCGCCTGGAGGTCAAGGGCGACCAGGCGAGCATCTCGGTGGCCGCCGCCTCGGTGCTGGCCAAGGTTCGGCGCGACACCCTCATGGCGGACCTCGGCTGCGACGAGTACGGCTTCGCGGAGAACGCGGGCTACCCCTCGCCCGTCCACCAGGCCGCGCTGGCCGAGCACGGCCCCACGCCGCACCACCGCCTGTCCTGGTCCTACCTGGACGACCTGCCGCGATGGCGCCATCTCAAGAAGCACAGGGACGCGGCGGTCGGCGAGGGGCAGATCTCCCTGTTCGGCTGAGCCCCCGGCGACGCACAATCGGGGAATGCGGATCGGCGTCTTCCTCGTCGCGGCTGCCTTCCCCGGGCAGGAGCCCGCGCGGGTGCTCGGCGACGCGCTCGCCGCCGTCGAGGCGGCCGAGGAGGCGGGCTTCGACGATGTGTGGATCGCCGAGCACCACTTCATGTCCTACGGCGTCTGCCCCTCCGCCGTCGCGTTCGCGGCGCTGGCGCTGGGCAGGACCAGGCGGATCGGCGTCGGCACCGCGGTGAGCGTGCTGTCCACCCGGCATCCCGTGGCGCTGGCCGAGGAGGCGGCCATGCTCCACCACCTGTCGGGCGGGCGCTTCACGCTGGGCGTGGGCAGGGGTGGCCCCTGGGTGGACCTGGAGGTGTTCGGGACGGGCCTGCCCCGGTTCGAGCGCGGGTTCGCCGAGTCGCTCGACGTGCTGTGCGCCGCGCTCTCGCGCGACACGGTCGCCGCGGACGGCGAGTTCTTCTCCTTCAGGGAGGTGGCGATGGTGCCGTCGGCGCGGATGACGCCCGTGGTCGCCTGCACCTCGGCGGACAGCATGCGGCTCGCGGCCCGCAGGGGCCTGCCCATGCTGCTCGGGATGCACGTCGGCGACCAGGAGAAGGCGGCGGCAGTCGCGGCCTACGAGGCGGCGGGCGGCCCTCGGGCGCCCCACGTGGCGGCGGCGGTCGGCCACGTCGCCGACACGACCGGCGAGGCCGTCAGGACGCTCAGGGAGGCGATGCCGCGGTGGCTGGAGCCGGGACTGGCCGGGTACGTGCCCGTGGACGGACGGGCCCGCCCCTCACGCGACATTCGCGGCTACGTGGAGTTCCTGACCGGCGCCCACCCGGTGGGCGACGCCGGTCACTGCGTGGCGGCCATCGAGCGCACGCGCGCCGTGACCGGGATCGAGCACCTGATCCTGATGGTCGAGGGTGCGGGTACCAGGGCCCGCACCCTCGAGAACATCCGGCGCCTCGGTGCCGAGGTGCTGCCCAGGATCAGCAGTCGACGAGCTCCGGCCGCTGGTTGAGGATCTGCGCCCGCGGCGTCACGAAGTCGCGGAGCGCGCCGGTCGCGGCCGGGTCGAACACCGCGACCCTGTGACAGTTCTGGAAGGCGAGCCGTACATCGAAGTGGCGCTCGAGGGCACCGCGCATCGCGTCGCTGGCCAGGCAGCGCAGGAGCTGGCCGCGAGCCTCCTCGTCCGGGGGCGGGGTGTGGTTGTCGGCGAACTCGGCTCCTGAATGTTCACGCTGCTTGACCAGCTCGCTGATCATCGACCAGGCGTAGGGGAGGGAATCGCGGACGCAGGCGACGAACGCCGCGTCGTCGATCTCACCCTGTCTCGCCTGCTCGAGAAGATCGTTAGGAACGGTCAGCGACATGCTTTCTCCTCTCGAAGGGGGCCCACTCGACGCTAGGTGTGGTCGTGGGCATGCTCTAGATGGCCTGAGGGCGACAGTCGAGTGACGCCTGGCCGTACACGAAGCCGGGGTCGATCTGCTCGGCGAGGTCGCGCCCGGTGCGCTCGTTGGCCCACGCGCGGGCGTTGCGCAGGTGGAACTCCGCGGCCTGCCTGCCGAACCTCTCCCAGTCCTTCTCCTGCGCGTCGACGTGCTTGAGCAGCACCGACAGGGCCTCGGCGTTGGCCGGTTCGAGGTCGTCGAGGGTGAACCGCCTGCCCTGCTCCATGGCGCGGACCGCGGTGGAGTGCTCCAGCCAGGTCAGCAGGTCGTCGCCGACCTGGTCGTGCAGGAACTCCACGTCGGCGGGCCCGTGGACCTTGTTGCCCACCACCGCGACGGGCACGTCGTGGTCGGCGGCGTAGTCCTTGTACTGCCGGTAGACGCTCACCCCCTGCCGGGTCGGCTCGGCCACCAGGAAGGTCACGTCGAACCGGGTGAACAGGCCGGAGGCGAAGGAGTCGGCCCCCGCCGTCATGTCGACGACGACGTACTCGTCGTGGCCGTCGACCAGGTGGTTGAGCAGCAGCTCGACCGCGCCGACCTTGGAGTGGTAGCAGGCGACGCCGAGGTCGTCCTCGCTGAAGGGCCCGGTGGCCATGAGGCGCGGCCCTTCCGGCGTCGCCACCGTGTACGGCAGGTCGGCGAAGCGCAGGATCCGCGAGCCGCGCCCCGGCGGGGTCGTCTTGACCATCGCGGCGGCGGAGGGGATCAGCGGATTGGAGCCGCGCAGCAGCTCCTTGATCTCGGTGAGGCGCCCGCCGAGCGGCTCGGGCTCCTCGTCCACGCCGAGGACCAGCGCCAGGTGCTGGTTGATGTCGGCGTCGACGGCCACCACCGGCCTGCCCTGACCGGCCACGTACCTCGAGAACAGTGCGGACACGGTGGTCTTGCCGCTGCCGCCCTTGCCAACGAACGCCACTCTCACGCTGAAGCCCCATCTGACGATGAAAACCGTTACCGATTCAGCATGGCACAAGGGGACGCGAGGCGGCGTGATTTTGCCGAAACGCTGGTCAGAGTGAAACGATCTGGGCGAACGTGATCTCGGTCAGCAGCCTCTCCTCGTGCTCGCGCAGGGCGGCCCACACGTCGGCGAGCGGCTCGGCCACCCCCGGATACTCGTCGGGTGACGGCCACCCCTCGACGACCGCGATCACGTCGGCCAGCGTGATCGCGGCGGCGTCGCGAGCCAGCCAGTAGCCGCCCTCAGGGCCGCGCTGGCTGCGGATCAGCCCGGCCCTGCGCAGCTGCAACAGGATGTTGTCCAGGAACCTGCGGGGGATGCCCTGCGCCGCGGCGATCCGCTCGGCGGGCACCGGGCCCTCCGGCGCCGCGGCCAGCTCGGTGACCGCCCGCAGCGCGTACTGCGTCCTAGCGGAGATCCGCACGAAGGCCCCAGCGGCGGCGAAGAGCGTTGTCACCGAGCTCGAAGAGCACGTCGATGACGATGCCGATCAGCAACACGACGATCATGGTGGCGAGCAGGCCCGCCGAGTCGGCCAGCTCCCTGGCGTAGTGGAGCTGCTCGCCGAGCGAGGGCTGGTTGGCGATGATGACCACGATCTCGCCCGCCATCAGCGACCGCCACGCGAAGGCCCAGCCCTGCTTGAGGCCCGCCAGGAACGACGGGAGCGAAGCCGGCAGGATCACGTGCCAGTAGAGCTGGAGCCGGCGGAAGCCGAGCACGTGCCCCGCGCGCAGCAGCAGCGGCGGCGTGTAGTCGACGCCGGTGATCAGGCCGTTGGCGATGGAGGGCGCGGCGCCGAGGATCACCACGAAGGTGATGGCGCTCTCGCTCAGCTTGAACAGCAGGATCGCCAGCGGGAACCAGGCGATCGACGGCATGGTCTGCAGGCCCGTGATGAGCGAGCCGAAGGCCGCCCGCAGCACCCTGACCCTGGAGACCAGCGCGCCGACGATCAGGCCGATCAGCACGGCGGCGGCGAAGCCGGTCACCGCCCTGCGCATGGTCACCCCGACGGCCTGCCAGAACTCGGCGGTGGCCAGGCGGTCGAACAGCACGGGGAAGACCTCGGACGGGCCCGCGAAGACCCAGGGCTCCCAGAACCCCGCCCAGACCACGCCCTGCCAGATGATCAGCACGATGCCGACCGCCAGCGTGATCGGCCAGACCCGCGCCCAGAGGCGGCCGGCCAGGGCGCCGCGCCGCTTCTCGGTGATCTCCAGGGCGTCGAGGCCGGCGATCTGGGCGGCGTGAGTGTCAGTGGTCACGGCGTTCCTCCCTCGCGGCCGCCTCCGCCCGCGGGCCCTGGCTCACGCGAGCCGCCGGCGTGGCGGGCCACCTCCTGCTTGAGCTGGTCGGTGATGCGCGCCGCCAGCCCCGCCACCTCGGCCGAGTCCGTACGGCGCGGCCGGGCGAGCTCCACGGGGAACTCCTCGACGACCTTGCCCGGCCTGCTGCTCAGCAGCACGACCCGGTCGCCGAGCCGTACCGCCTCGCGGACGTTGTGGGTGACGAACAGCACCGACAGCTGCCGCTCGCGCCAGATCCGCTCCAGCTCGTCGTGGAGCAGGTCGCGGGTCATGGCGTCGAGCGCGCCGAACGGCTCGTCCATGAGCAGCACGTCGGCGTCCTGGGCCAGCGAGCGGGCCAGCGCCACGCGCTGGCGCATGCCGCCCGACAGCTGGTGCGGCCGCTTGGGGCCGAAGCCGCCCAGGTGGACCATCTCGAGGAACTCCTCGGCCCTGGCCCGCCGTTCCCGCCTGGGCAGCGCCCGCATGGCCATCTCGACGTTGGCCGCGACGGTGAGCCAGGGGAACAGCGCGGGTTCCTGGAACATCATCGCGACCCTGCGGCCGGTCGTGGTGATCGTGCCGCCGGACGGCCGGTCGAGCCCTGCCACCAGCGAGAGCAGCGTGCTCTTGCCGCATCCCGACGCGCCGAGGAGGCAGACGAACTCGCCGGGCGCCACGCCGAGCGAGACCTTGTCGAGGGCGAGCAGGTCGCCGTAGAGCTTGGAGACCCCTTCGAGCCTGACCGCGACCTGGCGGTCCACCTGGACGGTCATGTCACTTGTCCTTGATCGACTGCTGGCCCTTGGCGGCCAGGACCTCGTTGAGGACCTTCAGGTCGTAGATGCCGTTGAGGTCCACCGGCTTCAGCAGCCCGACCTTCACGGCGTGGTCGGCGCTGCCGGTCAGCGAAGCGGCGATCGGGTCGTTGGTGAACGTGATGTTCTTGAACGCGCTGGCCAGCACCTCGGGCTTGAGCGGCTTGCCCGTCAGCTTCTCGACCGAGGCGTTGACCACCTTCGCCGCGGCGTCGGGGTCGGCGTTGATCTCCTCGGTCGACTGGACGTGCGCCTCGATGAGCTTCTTGAGCAGGTCGGGGTTGGCCTTGGCCCACTCCTGCCGGACGATCAGGTGAGTGATCACGAACTGCTTGTCCGGCCAGAGCTCGCGCTCGTCCTGCAGGATCTTGCCCTTGCTCTCGATGACCAGCCTGCTGGCGAACGGCTCGGGCACCCATGCGCCGTCGATGTCACCCGTGGCGAACGTCTGCAGGGTCTGCGAGTTCTCCTGCGGGACGATGCTGACGTCGCCGCCGCCCTTGGTGTCGGTCTTGAGGCCCTTCTCCTGGAGCCAGTAGCGCAGGGCGACGTCCTGCGTGTTGCCGAGCTGCGGAGTGGCGATCTTCTTGCCCTTGAGGTCCTCCACCGAGTTGATCTCGGGCTTGACGACGAGGTAGACGCCGCCGGAGGCCGCGCCCGCCACGATGTTGATGGCCTTGCCCTTGGACTTCTCCCAGGCGTTGATGGCCGGGTTGGGGCCGATGTAGGTGGCGTCGACGGCGCCGGAGAAGACCGCCTCGATGGCGGCCGGACCCGCGTTGAACGTGCTGGTCTTGAGGGGGACGCCGAGAGACTTGGCGTAGATGCCCTTCTCGACGCCGTAGAGGGCGGTGGAGTGCGTGATGTTCGGGAAGTACCCGAGGCGCACCTCCTTGGCGGCCGCAGCCGGCGCGCCCGACGAGGAGGACCCGCACGCGGCCGCGAGCGAGGTCATGGCCAGTATGGCGACGGCGGCGGCTAGCCTCTTCATCGCAACTCCCTATTTCCTACTTAATAAGTCGGCTATGTGCACATCAAAACCCTTCATTCCCTTCTAGTCAAGTCGGAATTACGAGACCCTTTGTCAGGGAGATCCGTCAGCTCCCGGCCGGGAGGGGGCGGCGCTGTCGGGCCACCCGGTGGGGCCGACGAGCTCGATCTCGATGGCCAGGACGCCGAGCGCCTCCTTCTCGGGTCCGTAGATGCGCCGGACGTCGGCCAGCTGCTCCGCCAGCGGGCTGTCCGGGTTGACCCGCTCCGGACCTTCGGCGGCGAACATCTCCTCGAAGGAGGCGTAACACGTGACGCGCATGCTCGGTGTCGCGCGTGCCGGTGGATGGCGGGGTTGTGGGAGTGCGGGTGGCGGCACCGTGAGCCGTGCTGTACCTCGAGGTGAGGCCTACCTGCCCACACATGGCGGAGGCGTGAATCCCTCTAGCACTCCCCGTGACTGATCCACTACTCTAAGTAATCAAACGGTCGCCTTCAGTCACCGCACGCAGGAGGTTCCATGCGTCGTCCCGCCCGCTTACCCGCCGCCTGTGGCCTGCTCCTGTCCGTCACTCCAGCCCAGGCCGGTCCAGTGCCGCCAACCGTGACCCGGTAGCCGACACCGCCCCGTCTCCGGCCCGGCGCCGCCCCACCCCACGCCCCACATGGCTCCGGGCCGGCCCGGCGGTGTCCCGCCCTGTACGCGCAGCTCGTGCCCACAGCTCGTGCCCACAGCTCGTGCCCACGGCTTTGTCCACAGCTACGTGCCCACGGCTCGTGCCCACGGCGCGTGCCCGCACCGGCCCCGGGCCGGTTCGGCGTCCACACCATCCATCCCCACTCAGGCGCCGGGCCGGTCCGGTTCACGGCCCCGTGGCTGGGCACGGATCCACCCCTCAAGCCCCCCCGAGCCCTGCCCGCCGTGGCGACCCTCGTGCTGGCTGCCGCCGTCGTCCCGCCCTTCGTGCCGGGGGGCGGCGGTCCTGCCGGTCGAGCGGGCCGCTAGCAGACCTCGTCCAGCGAGATCGCCCGCTCCGAGGAGGAAGGGGTGGGCGACGGGGACGGGGTCGACACGGTGCGCCGCGGGGCGCCGGACCTGTCCTTCAGCGCCTCGGACACCTTGCGCTTGATCAGGTGCCAGTCCGGGTAGGCCGTGTTGATCAACGGGGGCACGAACTGGAGGCTCTTGATGTGGGTGCCCTTCACCTTCTGCCCGAGGTCGACCAGCGCCGGCAGCAGGTCGGCCGGGATGTCGGTGGAGATGGCCCGCTTGGTGGCGGCGGCCAGGTTCTCGAAGCTGTTGAGCAGCGTCACCGGGTCGGCCTGCTGGGCGACGGCGTTGAGCAGGCACTTCTGGCGGCCCATGCGCACGTAGTCGTCGCTGTAGGTGCGTGAGCGGCCGAACCACAGCGCCTCCTCGCCGGACAGCTTGCGGGTGCCGGCGGGCAGCAGGCCCTCGTTGTACTTGCCGTAGGTGATCGGCTCCCTGATGGTGATCCTGACCCCGCCCATCGCGTCGATGATCTGCGCGAAGCCCGCCATGTCGACCATGGCGTAGTAGGTGACGGGGATGCCGAGGATGTCACTGATCGTCTGCTTGAGCAGGGTCGGGCCGCGGTGGCCGTTCTTCACGCCCGGCACCATCTCGGGGTAGTCCTCGGCGTACTGGAAGACCTCGTTGAGCAGGCCGGGGGTGGCGGGCGGCTCGCCGGTGAAGCCGTAGGGGAAGCGGTCGCGGGCCGGGCCGTCGGGCAGCTGTACCTGCTGCAGGTTGCGCGGCAGGCTGAAGAGCGTCGTGGCGCCCGTGGCGGTGTCGATGCTGGCGACGGTCATGCTGTCGGTGCGTACGCCGGGCCGGTTGGGGGCGGCGTCGGCGCCCACGAGCAGGATGTTGACGCGGGTCGCGCCCTTCCACGGGTCCCTGGCGATCACCGGGCTGGTGCTGGTGGCGGAGAACACGGTGGTCACCACGTCGTGGGAGAGGTAGGCCACGCGGCCGGCCCACGCGCTCGGCGCGATGACCAGCATGCACAGCGCGCCCGCGACGGCGAGGTTCAGGTTGTGGCCCGCGCCCTTGGGCCGGACGAGCCAGAAGGACCAGAGGATCACGACCGACCAGGTGACGCCGACCGTCGCGATGGCGACCGTGAGCGCGGCGAGCCAGGCGGGCTGGACGGCCAGCGACAGCAACTGGCCGCGGAAGGCCGTGGCCATGGTCACGATCAACCCGACGAGCACCAGGTAGACCGTCATGAGCAGGAAACCGGTGCGATGCCGTCCCGTGGCGATGTGGGCCACGCCCCACAGCAGCGCCGAGCCGATCGTCAGGCTCACACCCGTACCTGGGCCGAATTCGCGACCTTTGCCAGCCATCCCGCCCCAACCTCAGCTATCAGCAGATCCATCACAGATTAGTAACGGTTGCGGATCGATCGGCCAGGTTACGGAACGCGTCGGTCCAAGCTTTCACCAAGAGGCCGCTCCGGCGAACGAGGTGGGTGCCGGGGTGTATCCCAGCAGCTCGCGAGCCCGGCTGATGTCCAGCGTACGCTCGACGGCCAGGTGGCCCACGGCGTACCTGGTCAGCCTGGGTGGGCGGCCGGTGAGCCCGGCGACGATCTCGGAGAGGGCGGCCATCCGCATGGCGGGGCCCGCGCCGACGTAGAGCGGTTCTGCGGCGATGCGGCGTTCGCGCAGCACCTCGCGGAGCGCGGTCTCCAGGGTGACCGGGTGGCTGTCGGTGACGTTGTAGACGCCGATCGGGGCCGCGACGGCCAGCAGGCAGGCCTGGGCGAGGTTGTCCACGGAGGTGAGGCTGAGCCTGGTCGCGCCGCTGCCGACGGCGAGCAGTCGGCCCGCCCTGACCGAGCGCAGCAGGCGGGGCAGGAGCGTGGTGTCGCCCCTGCCGTAGATCGCGTGCGGGCGCAGGATCACCGCCGCGCCCATGACGGTGTTCTCCGCGGTGGCCTTGGCCGCGCCGTAGGCGTTGGCGTAGCGTCTGACCGGGGCCTCGTCCTCCTTCGCCATGACGGTCGGGCGGAACGGGTCGTAGACGCTCGCCGTGCTGACGTGGACGAAGCGGGCGCCGGGGAAGGCGGCCATCGCGTTGCGCGTGCCCGTGACGTTGGCCTGCCAGATCTCCCGCGGCGGACCCCAGTCCGTGACGCTGCCGGCGCAATGGATCACCGCGTCGACCCGCTCGTCCGGGGGTCGTCCGTGGACCAGGTCCCACGAGGTGTAGGGGACGGTGCCCAGGTCGGCGTGGGGACGCCGGCCGTACGCCAGCACCTCCCAGCCCCGGGCGGCGGCGGCCCTGCAGACGGCGCCGCCCACGAAGCCGGACGCCCCGGTGACCGCGACCCTCATGACAGGCCCCACCCGAGCCCACGGAGGCTGCCGTGAGAGGTCTGTCGCACGATCGGTCGGGAGGTGCTCCCGATGCCCAGGCAGGCCGGGCCGGGAGCGTGTCCGCAGGCGAGGGGCATCGAACGGGAGGTGGCCCCGACGGCCTGGAAGGCCGGGCCGGGAGCGTGTCCGCAGGCGGGGGTCATCGGGCCACCAGCCGTCTGATCGCGGCCCTGTCGAGCTTGTCGCTGCGGCCCTTGCGGGGCAGTTCGGCGAGCGTGACGATGCGGTCGGGGAGCGCGGGGGCGTCCATGAGGTCGGGCAGCGCCTTGCGCACCAGCTTCTCGTCGTAGCCCGCCGTCGCGGTCAGCGCCAGGACGACCTCCTCGTCGCCGGTGTCGGGATCGGGCAGGCCGACGACCGCCGCTTCGCCGACGCCCGGCAGCGCGGCGATGGCGGGTTCGTAGACGCCGGGATAGATGTTGACGCCGTCCCTGAGGATCATGTCCTTCTTCCTGCCGAGCAGCACCAGCCTGCCGTCGGCGTCGAGGCGGACCAGGTCGCCGGTGGCCACCTCGGTGAGCGGCGGGTCGCCGAGGTAGCCGCGGGCGAGGTGCGGCCCGTTCACGAACAGCTCGCCGTCGTCGGCGACCCGCACGCCCACGCCCGGCAGCGGGGCGCCGAGCAGGTCGCCGCCCGTCGCGGCCAGCTTGTCCTCGGCGGAGGCGACGGCGATCGGCAGCGCTTCGGTCATCGCGTACACCGACAGGATGTCGGCGGCGGGCGCCGCCTGCCGCGCCCTCCGGAGAACGGCGGGCGGCGCGGGCGCGGCCCCGAGCAGCAGGCAGCGCAGGGTCGCGGGCAGCCTGGGAGTGCGCTCCAGCAGCGCGTGCAGCCGTACCGGAACGGAGAAGGCGTGGGTGGCTCCGCGCCTGGCCAGCTCGCTCGCGTAGTCGCCGCGGCCCGGCATCGACCAGGTGGCGCCCGCGATGAGCGCGGGCAGACCGAGGATGAACTGGTCGGTGTGCACGACGTCGCCCGGCCCCAGCGGCACCGCCTCGGTGAACAGGCGCAGCCCCGCGGCCAGCGACCGCCTGGTGTGCACGACTCCCTTGGGCCGCTCCGTCGTCCCGGACGTGAAGGCCACCACAGCCGCCTGGTCCGACGTCACCCGGCCGCCCACCCCAGGCCCGCCCGGTACGGCGGGCAGCCCACCCGCCAAGGGCCCGCCCGGTACGGCGGGCAGCCCGTCCAGCCTGAGCGCGCCCCGGGGGACGCCGGGCAGCCACGGCCCGGTGTAGAGGTGGCGGGCTCCGGGGAACGGCTCGCGCAGGTTCGGCAGCACCAGCCCCCTGCGCCTGGCCACTCCTTTCAGCGGCCCGCTGAGCAGGTACAGCAGCGATTCGGCCAGCACCCACCGGGGGCGGGTGTGCGCCATCCGCCCCGCGAACACCTCGGGCGCGAGCCCGGGGTCGGCCAGCACGAGCGTCCCGCCCGCGGCGACCGCGCCGAGTGCCAGCGCGACGGCGTCGGGCCCCGGCCGGACGGCGAACAGGACCCCGAAGTCGTCCGTGTCGTGCAGGGCGTGGGCGACGGTGAGGAGGCGGTCGCGGAGCGCGCCGTAGGTGACGGAGGCCCCGTCGGGTGCGATCAGCGCGGTCCTGCCTGGCGTGCTGTCAGCGGTGGCGAGCACGCCGGAAATGATGTCGATCATGCTTTCCTGACCCAGAGGTGCGCGTAGGTCGGGATGAGGACGCCGCGCGCCGCCCGCCTGCCCACGACGCGCAGGTCGTGCTGGAGCAGGGTGGCGGCGACGGCGCGGATCTCGGCCAGCGCGAGCGGGTATCCGATGCAGAAGTGCGGCCCCGCGCCGAACCACAGCCTGCGCAGCTCGGGCGGGTGCGGCCGGGAGAGGTCGAAGGGGCCGTGCGCGCGGGCGCAGTTGTGGGTGGCGATGAGCACGCGGTCGCCCGGCCGTACCGGGATCGTGCCGACGGTGGCGGGTTCGGCGACCGAGCGCAGCATCACCGGGGTGGGGGTGGTCACCCGCATGGCCTCCTCGACGGCGCGGTCGAGGTCGGCGTCCGCGATCCGCCGGTCGCCGCCGAGGTGCCCGTGGTCGTGCAGCAGCGCGACGAGGCGGGGGACGAAGGTGGCCACGGTCTCGGTGCCGGTCAGGAAGAACGCGCCCGCCGCGCCCCTGGCCTCGGCTTCGGACAGTCCGAGCGAGCGCATCCTGCCCATGACGGTGGACGGGTCGCCGGCGAGGTAGGCGGCGGAGGCGATGTCGCCGATCCGGTCGAGGACCTCGCGGGCGGCCACGACCTGGCGGTCCGACAACCTGCGGGTGCGCAGCGACACCATGGCGGCCACGCGTTCCCCGTCGGCGAACAGCGCCCGCGCCCGTTCGGCGGACACCTCGCCGAGCCCGATCACCCTGCAGATCACCGAGCCGGCCATCAGCCGCATGGCGTCCACGAGGTCCACCCGCTCGCCCTGGTCGAGCCGGGCGGACAGCTGCTTCAACGGCAGGTCGAGCACGTCGGCGACGAGCGCCGAGACGGACGAGGGAGTGAAGAGCGGCGCGAGCTTGCCGCGTAGCGCGGCGTGGCCGGCGCCCTCCATGTTGAGCAGCACGGACGGGCCGAGCACCGGTGTCCACAGCTCGCCCGGCGAGCCGGGTCCGTCCTTGCGGAAGCGCGGGTCCATGAGCACCCGGCGGGCGGTGGCGGCGTCGTTGACGACAACGCCGAGCCCGGGGACACGGACCACGGGTCCCATGCGCGCCAGCAGGCGGACCAGGGGATAGGCGAAGGGGTGCGCGGCCAGGTAGAGCCTGGTCTCAGGGGTCATCGGATATCGATCGTGTCTGGCCGGTAGTGGTGGTCGATGTACCAGGCGAGGGTGCGGACCAGGCCGTAGGCGCGCAGGCGGCGCACCGAGCCGAACACCACGACGTCGCGGCGGGAGCCGTACGCGCCGGTGAGCCTGCGCACGCGGTTGACCAGCTCGCGGTCCTCGTGCATCTCCTCGATCGCGGTGCGGGGGAAGCCGCCGGAGCGCTCGTAGAGGTCCGCGGTGATCGCCAGGGTGGCGCCGGGCATCATCACGTACGGCCCGCGGTACTCGGGCGAGCGGTTGCTCGGCCGTACCTTGCCGAAGAAGGCGGCGGTCTCGACCACGGCGGGGATGAGGCGGCGCTCCCAGAGTCTCAGCGGGAACTCGTCGGTGCGCGCCCGCAGCTTGCCGCCGACCAGTTCGAGGCCGTCGTCGAAGGCGCGGCGGATGTTCGCCGTCCAGTCGGCGCGCGGCAGGCAGTCGGCGTCGGTGCGCGCCAGGTGGGTGGCGCCGTTGGCGATCGCGTGGCGCATGCCGGTGTCGGAGGCGGCGCCGGTGCCCTTGCGCGTCTCGTGGACGACCTCGGCGCCGAACGACCGGGCCACCTCGGCGGTGCCGTCGGTGCTGGCGTTGTCGACGACCAGCAGGGTGAAGTCGCGGTCGTGCTGCTCGCGCAGGGCGCGCAGCGTCGCCCCGATGCTCGCCGCCTCGTTGTAGGCGGGCACGACGACCCAGAGGCGCATCACATCTCCGCCAGCATGACGCCCATGCTGATGCCGCCGCCGAGGCCGAGCATCGCCACCCGGTCGCCCGGTGCCCAGCCGCCCAGCTGGAGTTGCAACGGGAGCGTGGCCGAGGCGCAGTTGCCGTGCTCGGGCAGGCTGACGACCAGCCTGTCCTCGGGGATGCCCAGCGTGTCGGCCAGGAAGCGCAGGTACGGCAGCGCCACCTGGTGCACCGCGACGATCGAGAAGTCCGTCCACGACAGCCCCGTCCGCTTGAGGGCGTTGAGGAAGATGTCGGGCCCGACCTTCTCGAACGCCTCCTTCAACCGGCGGCCGTCGCCGCGGAAGTAGGAGTGCTCGGGGTCGCGGGGATGCGCGGAGCCGCCGCCGGGCAGCGTGCCGACGTCCCACGCGGTGCTGTCGGCGGAGAAGTCGCGGTAGAAGATGCCGCGTCGCGGGTCGGCGGCGACCAGCACCGCGGCTCCCGCGTCGGACAGCGTGTAGCCGGCGAAGGACTCGACGAACTGCCGGCGATCCTCCACCTGCCATCTGATCGCCCGGCTCGGCGTCTCGCCGGAGCACACCAGCACCCTGCGGTACGCGCCGGACACGATCAGCGCCTCGGCCACCTGGATCCCGTTGAGCAGGCTGTTGCAGGCGTTCTTCACATCGAACACCGGACACGACAGGCCCAGTTTCGCGGCCACGATGTGCGCGGTCGCCGGCTCGACCATGTCCTGCGACGCGGAGGCGAAGACCAGCAGGTCGACGTCGGTGTCGAGCTGCCTGGCGGCCTCGGCTGCCAGGTCGGATGCCTGCTGGTCGCCCGCCGCCACATGCCTGCGCCTGATGCCCGTCAGGCGTTCTATGAGCCCGCTGGGTGCCCTGAATCCCTCGATCCGCTCCTCGACCTCACCGCTCGTCCGCGTCAGGCCGGGGAGGTACGTCGCTATGTCCACGATGCGCGCCTTCACGCGAAGCAGGCTAGTCAACTGACTTGCAGAACACTTGACGGGGCGGTGGGCGGCCCTATACCTGCCGGGGTCGCTCCGCTCAGGACTGTGCGATCCGCTGGACCTGAGTGAGATCGGCCAGGTAGAGGTGCGGGACGTCCACGAACACCCGCAGGGGACCGCAGCCCAGGCCGAGATCCCGCGCGATCTCGGCCTGGACGTCTCTGAGCGGCACGTAGTTCAGGTAGCAGGTGTAGGCGTTCTGCGAGCGGAACGACGCCGTCATCACCAGCGCGCCCTCCCTGATCCTGACCGCCACCGCGGCCAGGCACGGCACGGCGTCGTACGGCTCGCCCGGCCTGGTCAGCGACACCCACGCGCTCTTGCTGTACGGCCTGGCCCGCAGCAGCGTGGTCGCCCACTCCAGCTGGGGCGTCAGGCGCTGCCCGTAGCTGTACTTGAACGGCGGGATGACGTCGCCCTCGGTGAACTTACGGGTGTAGAGGGCGTGCTTGGCGGCGTCGCCGTACCGCCTGAGGATCGGATCGTCGTCCCACCGCACGTCGCCGATCTCGAACAGGACCGCCGCGCCCTCGATGACCGGGCCGCGGTCGTCGTCGGCGGGCACGCCGGACGCCTGCACGTGCCGCATCAGCCATATCCACGCCTCCCCACACGACGCCCACCTCGTGGGCTCTGCCATCAGGTCTCCACGTTCGGGAAGTTGTAGGGGTTGTGGGGCAGGCGGCGCCGCCTGGTCACGTTGCAGCGCACGTAGTAGACCGAGTAATGCACCAGCGCCACCAGCAGGATGCTCAGCAGCAGCAACGGCGGGTTGAGCTCGCCGCCGCTGAGCCCGGTGACGCCGACCGTCAGGTAGGCGGAGTTCACCAGGGCCAGCATCATCACGTTGACCCCTGGCCATGCCAGCGGCGCGTAGGTCTCCGGGTAGCGGGGGTCGACCGGCAGGTTCGGCGACCAGTCGAACTCGTCCTTGAGGCGGGTGACGTAGAGCAGCCGGAAGTTGTTGAGCGCCCTCGCCGTCCTGGCGTGCGCGTTCACCGCCTCGATCAGGCGCAGGAAGGGCAGCACGCCCAGCAGGCCGAAGGCCGCCACCAGCGCGTAGAGGTACCACGGCACGGTGTCCCACCTGGTCAGGCTGGCGGGGTCGACCACCTTGGTGCTGGTCAGCGCGATCGCGGCGGCGAACGGCGCCGACAGCAGGCTCATCGCTAACCGGGTCATCTTGAGCCGCTCCTCCTTGGCAGCCAGATGAACCGCGTAGATCCCGTTGAAATCCACGGCGGCCAGTTGGAGGAACTGCGTCGCTTCGAGCGGCGTCGGGGGTTTCCGCATGAGCGTGCTCCTGGAATGCCAGATGCCTCCAGTATGAGCGGCCGTCCTGAGTTTTGTACCAACAAATCTCAACTTGCTCGGGTCAAAGTTTGCCGCTCCGCGTGGTCGATGTAGGCGGTCGGCAGGCCGTACATGATCGCGGCCATCTCGCTGTCGTGGATCACGGGCAGCGCGGAGACGGCGTCGGCGGCCAGGCCGCGGCAGTACTCGAGGGTGTCGCCGACGATCGTGGTCTCCCTGAGCGCGGCGAGGGTGGCGGCGACGTCGTCGCGCAGCACCGAGGGGTCCTTGGCCATCGCGCGCAGCATGGGAAAGGTGTAGACGCCCTGGCGCAGGTCGTTGCCCGACGGCTTGCCGAGCCGCTCGGCCGGCGCGGTGAGGTCGAGCAGGTCGTCGAGGATCTGGAAGATCAGGCCGAACCGCTCGCCGTACAGCGCCATCCTGGCCTTCTCCTCGTCCGAGGCGTGCGCGCAGATGGCGGCGACCAGGCAGGCGGCGCGGAACAGCGCCGCGGTCTTGCCGGTGATCGAGCGCAGCGCGCTCTCGACTGTCCTGCCAGGGTCGAACTGGTCGGCCGTCTCCATGAACTGGCCCTCGGCCAGTTCGACGACCGTCGCGGCCAGCACCTCGGCGACCGGCCTGGACACCGAGGTGATCGCGGCCAGACCCGCTCTGGCCAGCATGAAGTCGCCGATGACCAGCGCCTTGCCTTCGCCCAGTTCGGCGTTGAGCGTGCGGGCGCCCCGGCGCTGCGCGGCGCCGTCCATGAGGTCGTCGTGGACGAGGGAGCCCGCGTGGATCAGCTCCACGCACGCGGCAGCGGTGATCACCCGTCGGTCGGGGGTCTTCCCCAGGGCCAGGCAGGTGGCCAGCGTCAGCGCGGGACGCAGGCGCTTGCCGCCCGCGGTGATGATCCTGTCGGCACCCGCGTTGATGCCGGGCAGCGCGGAGGAGCCGGCCAGCCGCCTCATCCTGTTCTCCACCTTGCGCAGCCCGTGGGTGATCGCGGGGGTGTTCAGCAACTCATCCATGCCCTCCAGCCTGGGTCGCCCTTGCTGTGGATTGCCTGAGAGCGGCTGTGAGCGGGCTCAGCGCGGGATGCGTGCCGTATCCGCGGCGGAAGGCGATCAGCGTGCGCCGCTCGATCGGCAGCGCGGTCAACATGACGCCTACCGGCGGATTCGCCGCGGCGAGCAGGGGGACGAGGGCGACGCCGTGGCCGGCCGCCGCCAGCAGCAGGACGGTGTCGAAGTCGTCGATGTGATGAACGACACGCGGCTCGAACCCGGCGGCGTGGCAGGCGCGCACCGCCATGGTGTGGCACAGGGTGCCGGGCGTGCTGACGATCCACGCGTCGTCGCGGGCCTCGGCGAGGGTGCGCCTGGTCGTGAGGTACATCGGCTCGGTGAGCAGCGGCATGGTCTCGATGCCCTCGTCGACCACCGGGGGCACGAAGTCGTAGTCGTGGACCAGCGCGACGTCGAGCTCGCCCGCCCGCAGCGCGGCGGCGACGTCGGCCGGGTCGATCTCGGAGATCATCGGCTCCAGCGCCGGATGATCGTTCCGCAGGACGGCCAGCGCGCCGGGCAGCAGCGCGCGGGCCGCCGTCGGGAACGCGCCGATCCGCAGCGGCCCCGCCGGGCCGGTGCGCGTGGCGGCCAGCGCGGCCTCGGCCCGCTCCAGGCTCTCCAGGACGGTTTCCGCGTGCTCCACCAGCACCCGCCCGGCAGGCGTCAGCACGACCGTGCGGCCCGTCCGTTCCAGCAGCGGCAGGCCGGCCTCGCGTTCGAGCGCGCTGAGCTGCTGGGAGACGGCCGAAGCGGTGAAGGTGAGCGCGTCGGCGACGGCGGCGATCGTGCCCCTTCTCGACAGTTCGCGCAGGAGGCGGAGCTTCCTCGGATCGAGCATAAGAAAACCTTACGGTGCGGCGTAGAAACGTGAACTGGTGGTGATGGTGGTCCGTCCGCCAGGGTGAAAGGCATGCTTTCCGGAATCTACGTACCGCTGATCACGCCGTTCACCGCCTCGGGGGAGGTGGCCTACGACGCGCTGGAGAAGCTCGCCGCCGGCGCGCTCGACCAGGGCGCCGCGGGGCTGGTCGCCCTCGGGACGACGGGCGAGCCCTCCTCGCTGACGCCCGCCGAGCGCCATCAGGTGGTGCGGATCTGCCGCGACGTGACCGCCGCGTACGGCACGCAGCTGATCGTCGGCGACGTGGAACTGGCCGAAGGCGCCACGGCCGCCCTCGTGACCGTGCCGGCGTTCGTCCGGCCGGGCGAACGCGGCGTCCTGGCGCACTTCGAACGGCTCGCCGAGCGCACCCCGGTGCCGCTGGTGATCTACCACATCCCCTACCGGACAGGACAGCCGCTGACCGCCGCCACCCTGCGGCGGCTCGGCGAGCACCCGATGATCGCCGGGGTCAAGTACGCCACGGGCGCCGTCGACCAGGACGCCGTCGCGCTGCTCGGCGACCTGCCGCCGGACTTCTCCGTGCTGACCGGCGACGACACCTACCTGTCGCCCATGCTCGCGCTCGGCGCCACCGGCGGCATCCTGGCCTCCGCGCACCTGCACACCGCCTCGTTCGTGTCCATGGCCGCCTCGTGGGACCGGGCGCTCGGGCACTGGCTGGCCGCCCTGTCGGCGCAGCTGTTCGCCGAGCCGAACCCGACCGTGATCAAGGGCGTGCTGCACGCGCACGGCCTCATCCCCACGCCCGACGTACGGCTCCCGCTGGTACCCGCGACGGCGGAATCGGTGGCCCGAGCCCTAGATTGGGGCGCGTGAACTGGCTGAACGAGACAGAGTACGCCGCCTGGATCGGCTACCGGCGGATGCGGCTGCTCCTCGATCTGGAGATCCAGCGCGACCTGATGCGCGAGTCGGGACTGTCCGAGCCCGACTACGACGTCCTGTCGAACCTGTCGGAGGCCCCGGAGCACCGCATGCGGCTGACCGAGCTCGCCGTCCACATGCGGTGGTCGAAGAGCAGGCTCTCCCACCACATCACCCGCATGGCCGAGCGCGGGCTGGTCAGCAGGGAAGAGGTCGCCCACGACGCGCGGGGCGCTGCCATCGTCCTCACGTCCAAGGGGCTCAGCACGATCAAGGAGGCCGCCCCCGGACACGTGGCCTCCGTGCGCAGGCACTTCATCGACCTGCTCACCGAGGACGAACTGCGCGCCATCGCCCAGGTGGCGCGGACCGTCCTGGCACGGCTCGAATAGAACGGCGCGGGTAAGCCGCCCACCCCGCTCAGGCGGCCGGTCGGCCCGCGGTGATGACGTCGAGGGCCCTGCGGGGGGTCCCGCCGAGCAGCGCGCGCAGGTCGCCCGCCGTACCGGACATGAAGCCATGGGCGATCGACGAGTACGTGCTCATGATCATCGGCTCCTGGAAGGCCCGCAGGCCCAGGAGCGGGAGCACCGACCGGGCCTCGGCCAGCGGGACCGGCTCGTAGGACGCCCCCAGCGCCGCGGCCACGTCGGCGCCGCCGATCGCCTCCTCACCGACCAGTTCATAGGTACGGCCGGCGTGCGCGGCGGCCTCCGGCGTGACGTTCGCCGCGACGTCGGCCAGGTCCTCCCTGGCCACGGCGGACAGGCGGCCGTCGGCGAGCGGGGCGGTGATCCTGCCCTCGGCGTCGGGGACGGTGAGACCGGCGAAGAACTCGGCGTACAGGCCGTTGCGCAGGACGGTCCACGCGGTGGTGCCGCGCCGGAGCCTGCGTTCGGTCCAGCGGTGGGGAAGCGCGTAGGTCAGGTGGTCGCCGTCGCCGCTCAGGCTGGTGTAGACGATGTGACCCACCCCCGCCTGCTCGGCGGCGCTGATGGCGGCCTCGTGCCGGGCGATGACCACGTCGTCCTCGCCGTATCCCGCGGAGATCAGCAGCAGGGTGGCGACCCCCCGGAAGCCCTCCACCAGCGTGGCCGGCTGGTCGAAGTCCACGAGGCGCTGACCGTGCTCGGGGGTGCGGCTGCCGACGACCACGTCGTCCCGCCCCGCCAGACGCTTGACGATCAGTTGGCCGAGCCCTCCTGAGCCGCCGGTGACCAGAATCATGAACAGCCTCCTTGCCAGATGGTTCTCTTTGGTAACCAGTATCGTGACGGGGGTCGTCCGCCATAAGGAGGCACATTCATGTCAGCCACTCACACCGGGGTAACCACCTCGGGCGAGCCTCACGTCTCCTGCGCCGAGGACTGCGGGATCAGGGAGGTGCTCGACCGCATCGGCGACAAGTGGTCGGTGCTGGTCGTGGTGGAGCTGGCGCACGGGGTCCGGCGGTTCAGGGAACTGCAGCGGGCGGTCGACGGGATCTCGCAGCGCATGCTCACCCTGACCGTGCGGCGGCTGGAACGGGACGGGCTGGTGTCCCGCACGGTGTATCCGACGGTGCCGCCGCAGGTGGAGTACGCGCTGACGGACATGGGGCACAGCCTGACCCACCTGCTCAGGGCGATGACCGCATGGTCGGCCGAACACCGCGAGGCCATCGCCGAGTCCCGCCGGCGCTGGGACGCCGACCACCCGGACTCCACCATCCGCTGACCCCGCGCGCTGGGCCGACCGCCGATCCGGCTCGGCGCCGCCGGTGGGTCAGCGGTCGGGGCGGCGGAGGGCCGGGGGAGAACCCGGCCCGCGCCGCCGGTGGGTCAGCGGTCGGGGTGGCGGAGGGCTTGGCCGATGTCGCCCACCCGGTCGGCCAGCAGGCCGATGGCGCCGACCGCGCGGGTCACCGGGTCGTCCTCGGCCCCGCCCAGCGCCTTGGTCCGCAGGTAGGCCGCCTTGATGTCCGCCCACCTCGCCGCCTGCTCGGGAGTGAGCCGCCCGCGCAGCTCGGCCAGCTTCAGCAGGTTCGCCTCCGCGCCGCTGGTGAGCGTCTGCGCCTCCCCGAGGTAATGGTCGTCGATCACCTGCTCCAGCTCGGCGTCGTTCATCACCGGCACGATCCGCTCGGCCAGCTTGTTCATGTTGCGGTAGGAGCCCTGCAGCCGGTACGGCGGCTCGGTGCGCGAGTCGTCGGACTGGGCGGCCGAGGCGATGTAGGCCTGGTTGTTGGCCAGCACCACCTCCTGCACCCTGACCAGCTTGCGCAGCACGCTGAGGATCTGGTCGAGCTCGACCTTGGTGTAGGGGTGGCTGAGCTGGTCGGTGCGCACGCCCTCCTCGCCGCGCGCGATGCGGACCAGCAGCTCGACGTCGCCCCGGTCGCGGGTGGACAGCGGGGCCAGCACCGGGTTGGAGGTGAGGGCGTTGTCGATGTAGCTGAGCGCGAACAGGTCGTCCTTGCCGGACAGCACGTCGCCGAGGTTCCAGACGTCGGCGCGGTTGGCGAGCATGTCGGGGATGCGGAAGCGCTGCCCCGACTCGGTGTACGGGTTGCCCGCCATGCAGACGGCGAAGCGCTTGCCGCGCAGGTCGTAGGTGCGGGTGCGGCCGTTCCACACGCCCTCGATGCGCCGCTGGGCGTCACACAGCGAGATGAACTTCTGCAGCAGCTCCGGTGAGGTGTGCTGGATGTCGTCGAGGTAGAGCAGGGCGTTGGTGCCCGCCTCCAGGGCGAAGGAGATCTTCTCCACTTCCTGCCGGGCGGTGGCGTCGGGCGCGTCGGCCGGGTCGAGCGAGGTGACCTCGTGGCCGAGCGCGGGCCCGTTGACCTTGACGAAGAGCAGCCCGAGGCGGCTGGCGACGTATTCCATGAGCGTCGTCTTGCCGTACCCGGGTGGGGAGATGAGCAGGAGCAGGCCCATCTGGTCGGTGCGCTTGCCCTCGCCCGCGGCGCCGAGCTGCTTGGCGAGGTTGTCGCCGATCAGCGGCAGGTAGACCTCGTCGAGCAGCCGGTTGCGGACGAAGGCGCTCATCACCTTGGGTTTGTACTCGTCCAGCCGGAGCCGGTCGCGCTCCTGGGCGACGAGCTCGCCGCGGCGCTTCTGGTAGGCGCGGTAGGCGGGGACGCGTTCGGTGCGGAACGCGCGTGTCCTGGCCAGCGTCTCGTCGAGGCGCAGGGTGAGCGTCCGGTCGGTGATCCTGGCGTGGGTGCCGAGCAGCCCCTCGACCGTGGCGGTGAGCGTGGCGCTGGAGTCGTGGCGCGGCAGCTCACACAGCTGGACGGCCAGCGCCTCCGGCAGGTCGTCGGACCGGTCGAAGGCGCTCAGCCACGCGCCGGCGAGCTGGATGCGTTCGGGCAGGTCGAGCGCCCGCAGGTCCTCCTCGAACTCGCGGACGCGGGCGGGTCCGAGCGACTGCCGGAACCGGTCGAGGATGCTCCTGGCGGCGGCGCTGGTGACGAAGCCCGCGGGCCGGCCGGCGAGCTCCTCGATGAGGTATTCGCCGGCGAGCGCCACCGCGGCCGGGTCCGCGGCGCCGAGGACGTGGGGCGCGACGAAGGCGGAGACGGCGGTGGAGAGCTCCGCCGCCAGGGTGTCGAGCGCCTCCACCCGGCCGAAGGCGGCACGGGCTCGCACCAGTGACGCGGCCCGCGTGGCCAATGTTTTACGTGAAACATCATCCAGGCCGAACGCCCAGTAGAGCTGGGCCGCCGCCCGCGCCGCCGGAGGGTAGCGCAGCAGGCCCGCGCCCTCCTGGAGCCGTTGCAGCGCGGCGAGGATCGAGGTCGCGTCGTGGTCGTGGACCCCGCGCTCGTAGCCCTCGTCGTAGCGCTCCTCGGCGGCCAGCCGTACCGCGGCGGCGAGGTCGGCGCCCGGGGCGACGGTGGGCAGCAGCGAGGCGGCCAGGTGTTCGGCGCGGTAGACGTCCGCGGTTTCGGAGACGAGCAGCTGGGACCAGAAGGGCTGTGTGTCGGCGAAGGAGCCGGGGACGGGGGAGCGGTAGTCGGTGCCGGTGATGGAGAAGTGCATGGCGCCGTCGTGCGGCACCAGGGTCAGGTCGATCGGCTGGGTGTTGACGGCGAAGGCGTGGCGGCCCAGCCGGAGCGTCTCGCCGTCGGCGGAGAACAGGTCGAGACGGTCACGCAGCGCCCGGCCCGCCTCCTGCTGGGCGGCCTTGATGCGGCCGTCGAGCTCCTCGGCGCGCACGGTGGCGCCGAGCGCCCGCAGCTCGCCCGCCGAGGAGCGGAGCTTGGCGACCATGGGGTCGGTGGCGAAGTAGGTGTTGATCTCGTCGAGGGACGTCAGCGCCGACACCCGCCGGGTGACGCTCGCGAGGATGCGATCGGTGGAGGCGGTGATGCGGTCGGCTCGCCGGGCCCGCTCGTCGAGCTGGGTCTGCTTGCGCGCCGAGAAGGCCTCGTAGACGTCTTCGCGCTTGGCGGTGAGCTGGGCGGCGAAGTCGTCGAACTCGCCGAAGCGTGACTCCAGCGTCTCGAGCTGGAGCATGAGGCGGCCGAGCTGCTCGTCGCAGCGCTCGGGGGTGTCGGCCATCGCCAGCGCGCCCGTGACCGCCTGCCCGAGCAGGGCGAACTCGGCGGCGAACGCGGCCCGTCCCTCGGTGGCGAGCAGGTGGGTACGGCGGCCGTCGAGGACGGCGCGGGCCCGGTTGACCCCGCCGAGCACCTCGCCGATGCGTTCGAGGATGGAGGTGCGGACCGTGGCGTCGGCGATGTCGAGCGAGCCGACCACCTCGGTGACGACCTCCAGCCCCTCGGCCTGGGCGACGAGCCGCTCGGCGACCGGCTCGGCGGCGGCGACGGTCGCGATGGCGGCGGCGTCGGCCTCCAGCTGGGCGACGGCGGCGTGGTAGCCGGTGAAGGCGTCGGCGCCCTCCAGGAACGCCACCGCCCGCCGGCCGGTGGACGCCAGCTCGTCGGCGAGCGTGGCGGCGAGCCTGTCGAGGGCGGCCAGGTCGATGTAGCGGACCTCGCGCAGCGTCACCAGGCGGCCCTGCGCCCGGCGCAGCTCGGCCAGGCGGGCGACCCAGGCGTCGGCCGAGGCCGGCGTCTCGGCGCCGGCCTGCCGTACCAGGGTGGTGGTCTCGGCGGTGGCGGCCTCCATGGTGGCGGCGGCCTGCCGGGTGAGCTCGGCGACGTTCTCGTACTCGTCGAGGACCTGCTCGGCGGTGGCGCGCACATCGCCCAGCGGGCCGCGCAGCCCGTGGTCGCCCAGCCAGTGGTAGTGGTCGAAGGCCCGGGTGCAGGCGGCGATCAGCGCCTCGAAGGTCGCCTGGGAGGGCGCCATCTCCTCGACCATGCGGGCCACCGACAGGCAGTCGGAGATGCCGCGCACCAGCTCGGCGTTGCCGATGCGGTCCAGCGGTCCGGTGCCCGTGGGCTGGGCGGCGGCGTAGGTGTCGGAGACGTACGGCGTCTGCCACACCTGCATGGGGTGGACGCGCGTCGGCTCCTCCGAGGTCGCCCTGAAGACCACCAGCGTGCCGTCGTCGAACAGCGAGTAGCCGTGGCACGGCAGCGGGTTGGCGACCTCCTTCCTGATCACGTTGTACGGCAGCAGCAGCGACCGGCCGTCGGCTCGCGCGTGGAAGACGTAGAGCACGTCCTCGCCGTTGGGCGAGCGGATCACCCGCTCGAACTCCAGGTCGGCCACCTGGGTGTCGAAGGTCTTGGACACGCCGGTGGACAGGTAGTAGCCGCCGGGGAAGATGATGCCCTGGTCCTCGGGCAGCCGCTGGCAGGCGAGCGCGATGCCGTCGAGCCTGGTGACGGACTTGGTGCGGGTGTTGAAGACCAGGTGCCGCCACTCGGTCTCCTTGTACGGCTTGACGCGCAGCAGGATGAGCGGCCCGATCCTGGCGTGGTCGACCTCGGCGTCGGCCAGCGACTGGAGTGGTTCGGCGACGGGCTCGGTGTAGATGCCCTCGCCCGACTCCGTGTTGTTCTCGATCTTGATGGTGAGGTCGCCGCCGACCGTCTCGACGAACACCTCGTCCTCGATCGAGATGTGCGGGTGCCGGCCGAGCACGTGGTCGTCTCGCGTGGTCGGCGTCCACTCGAAGTCGTGCGAGGGCGGGAAGACGTGGTCGCGCTCGCCCCTGTTGTCGAGGTAGGCGGTCGCCCCGTGGATGTCGACGGCCCAGCGCAGCACCCGCAGGTCGGTCGGCCCCGTCTGGAAGACGGCCAGCAGCTTGCCCTCCAGCCGTCGCAGCTGCAGGAGCCTGGTCTCCTTGTAGTAGCGGTACAACTCCGCGAAGTCCTTCCGGAACGCCGGGTCGCTGAGCGCCCCCAACTGTTCCGCGTCGAACCTGAACGCGTCGCCGTCACGGCTGAACCTGTGGACGGAGAACACGTCATCCACAGCCGTCTCCGGCTTCAGCCCGATGAAGACGTTGTAGCCGAAGAGCATCAGGTCGCCGACCGAGACGATGTCGCGGGGGACGCAGTTGTTCTCCGTACGGATCCGCTCGGTGCCGATCAGGCGGAGTTCGGCACCGCCGAAGACCTTGAGCCGCTCCTCGTTGACCGCCTCGGCCGCCCTGGCCAGCTCCCTGGCCTGGACCGACAGGCGGTTGCGCAGCACCTCGTAGGTGCCCGCCTCGAGGGCCGCCTCCCGCGCAGTGGTCACGTCAGCCCTTCACCGCCGTGAGCGCGGCCACCGACGACTCGGCCACGCCGAGCCTGCGCGCGCTCTCCAGAAGCTCGTTCAGCCTCGCCGTCTCCGGCCCGCCGTGCGAGATGAGCCGCATGAGCAGCGCCGAGACCGTCAGGTTCTTCACGTCCTCGGTGCTGATCCCGCCGACCAGCCTGGCCAGGTCCTCGGTGAGGCTCGCCGACCCGTTGAGGTACGGCTCGGCCAGCGTCCGCGTGACCGACGAGTGCTCGACGAACCCGTCGACGGCCTTGGCCGCGGTGATCGACCCGACCACCCTGTCGAAGAACATGCTGTCGCCGCCGACGATGTCGATGTTGGCCTTGGCCAGGCCCGCCGCCACGACGTTGGCCTGCGACTCGGCGACCTGCCGCTGCACGTCGATGTGCTTGAGCCTGATCTCCTTGTCGGCTTCGAGGCGCAGGCGGTACTCCTCGTGCGCCCTGGTCGCCTCGTCCATGGCGGCCATCGCCCTGGCCTTCTCGACGAGGCCCTCGGCCTCGGCCTTCAGCCGGTCGCCCGTCACCAGCGCCATGGCCTGCTCGCCCTCGGCCTGCGCCTTGAGCCGCTCACCCTCGACCAGCGCCATCGCCTTGGCGCCCTCGGCCTCGGCCCGCAGCTTCTCCGCGGTGGCCAGGGCCTCGGCGCGGCCGACCTTCTCGATCGCGTCGGCGCCGCGCTCCTTCACCTGGACGTCGGCCAGGCCCTTGGCCGCGGCCTCCGCCTGCAGGCCCTCGGCCAGCCTGATCTTGGCCCGCGCGTCGAGCTCGGCGGCCTGCTGCCTGGCCTCGGCCAGCGTGAGCTCCTCGCGCGCCTTGTGCTTGGCCGCCGCCTCGGCGGCCTCGGCGGCCTTGATGTCCTTGACCAGGCTCTCCTGCGCCTCGGCCTCGGCCTGGATGATCGTGGTCTGGCGCAGCCGCTCGGCCTCCTCGACGGCGCGCAGCTTCTTGATGTTCTCTTCCTGCTCGGCGACCGTCTTCTCCACCGCGATCCGCTCGCGCACGACCTCGGCGATCGACCGCTTCTCGGTCTCGACCTCCCTGTCCTTGGCGATGCGCGACAGCTCGGTCTCCCGCTCGCGGGAGATGACCTCCAGCATGCGGTCCTTCTCGATCCGCTCGGTCTCGATGGCGATGACACGCTCGCGGTTCTTCTCGGCGACGGCGACCTCGCGGTTGCGGTTCTCGGTCTGGACACCGAGCTGCTCGTCGGTCTTGATGTGCGCGGCCTGCGCCTTGAGCCGCTCCTCGGCCTGCACGCGGGCGATCTCCGCCTCCTCGCGCGCCTTCATCGTCTCGATCTCGCGCTTCTGCTTGATCTCCGCGTCCGCCTGGCGGCGCCTCAGCTCGAGGATGGCCTCGGCGGCGTCGACGTTCTGGCGGGTGATCTCCTTCTCCTCGCTGCGCCTGAACTCGTTGGTGCGCACGTTCTCGGTGGCGGTCAGCTCGGTGATCTTGCGGATGCCCTGGGCGTCGAGGATGTTGGCCGGGTCCAGCTTGGCCATCGGCGTCTGCTCCAGGTAGTCGATCGCGGCGTCCTCCAGGCTGTAGCCGTTGAGGTCGGTGCCGATCACCTGGATGATCCGGTCGCGGAACTCCTCGCGCTTGGTGTAGAGGTCGACGAAGTCGAGCTGCTTGCCGACGGTCTTGAGCGCCTCGGAGAACTTGGCGTTGAACAGCGCCTGGAGCGTCGTCTCGTCGCTGGCCCGCTCGGTGCCGATGGACTGGGCGACCTTGATGACGTCCTCGACGGTCTTGTTCACCCGCACGAAGAACGTGATGCGGATGTCGGCCCTGATGTTGTCGCGGCAGATCAGCCCTTCGCCGCCGGTGCGGGCGATCTCGATGGTCTTCACCGAGATGTCCATGACCTCGGCCTTGTGCAGCACCGGTAACACGACGGCCCCGGTGAAGGTCACGTCGACCCTGCGGACCTTGGAGACGATGAGCGCCTTGCCCTGCTCGACCTTTCTGAACAGCCGGCTGATGGCGAAGAGCAGGCCGATGGCGACGATCAGGATGACGGCCAGCAGGATGCCGAAACCCGTCGAGATGACACTCATGTGTGGTCCTCCATGACGTAGAAGAACTCGCCCTCCGCGTCGTAGTCGAAGATCAACGCGGTCTGGCCGCGGGAGAGGATGTCGCCGCCGGTCGTCCTGACCTGGACGACGGCGGACGCGCCGTCGGGGGCGGTGACCTCGGCCTGGCCGAAGGTGGCGTCGGCCCGGCCGGTGCGCACCACGCACCGCTGTCCGACGAAGTCGTGGCGGGAAGGCTCCTTCCTGTCGGGGAAGAGCCTGCGCAGGGGGATGATCAGGAGTTTCGTGCCCGCCCATCCGGCCGCGAGGGCGACGGGGAGCACGAGCGGCCCGCCGCCGACGAGCACCACGCCCGCCAGGCTCACGAACCAGGCCAGGGCGACGAACAGGGAGAAGGCGACGGTCGCCGGGATGCCGCCGAGGCCGAGGGGAAGCTGCACGTCGTCGAGGTCGACGTCACCGCCCATGACCATCACCACGAGCCAGTAACCGACGACCACGACGAGTAAGAAGCTGAAGAGCACGGCTGGGAAGGCCAGCGCGGCGTCGACGAATGCGGGCATCGGCTCCCTCGGATCATGCGCCCGTAATGGGGCGAATATATCGGCGGGGAGGTTGCAGGCCGCTTGAAGAACGCTTAACGTCCCGGTACGGCCAGCCCCGTCTCGTAGGCGACGATGACGGCCTGGACCCGGTCGCGCAGGCCGAGCTTGGTGAGCACGTTGCTCACGTGCGTCTTCACGGTGTGCTCGCTGACGACCATCTCCGCGGCGATCTCGGCGTTCGACAGGCCGCGGGCGATCAGCGCGAGCGTCTCCTGCTCCCTGGTGGTGAGGACGGCGAGCCGTTCCGGCGAGACCGCCGTCGCGGCCGGGCGCGAGGTGAACTCGGCGATCAGCCGGCTGGTGACGGTGGGGGCCAGCAGCGACTCCCCGGCGGCGACCACGCGGACCGCGCTGACCAGGTCGTCCCTGCGCACGTCCTTCAGCAGGAACCCGCTGGCGCCCGCCCGCAGCGCGTCGTAGACGTAGTCGTCGAGGTCGAAGGTGGTGAGCATGATGACCCTGGTCTCCTTGCCCACCAGCCTGGCCGCCTCGATGCCGTCCATCCTGGGCATCCGGATGTCGAGCAGCAGGACGTCGGGCCGGTGCTCGCGCACCAGCGCGACGGCCTCGACGCCGTCGCCCGCCTCGGCCACCACCTCGATGTCGGGCTGGGCGTCGAGGATCATGCTGAACCCGCCGCGCACGAGCTCCTGGTCGTCGGCCACCACTACCCTGATGCTCATCGGCGCACTCCTTGCCTGACGTGGTCCCGATCGGGGGTGAGCGGGAGCCGTACCGAGACCTCGAAGCCCTGACCGCCGGCGCGGGGGCCCGCGCTCACGGTGCCGCCGCAGGCGGCGGCGCGCTCGCGGATGCCGATGAGGCCGTTGCCGCCCGAGGGTAGCGCCAGGCCCGCGCCCGCGCCGTCGTCGGCGACGTCGAGCGTGAGGGCCTCGTCGCTCCAGCGGAGCGTCACCTCGGCGCGGGAGGCGCCGGCGTGCTTGACGACGTTGGTGAGCGACTCCTGCGCGATCCGGTAGACCGCCACCTCGGCGTCGGGCCGCAGCGGGCGCGGCGTGCCGTGCGCCTGGAGGGAGACCGGCAGCGGCACCTGCGCGACCAGCGCGGGCAGGTCGGCGATCGTGGGCTGCGGGGCGCGCGGCCCCTCATCCTCCTTGAGCACGCCGAGCATGCGGCGCAGCTGGGCCATCGCGTCGCGGCCCGCGGTGGCGATGGCGTCGAAGGCGGCCTCGGCGCGGGCCGGGTCGCTCCTGACCACGACCGGCCCGGCCTCGGCCTGCACGACCATCAGGCTGACCGCGTGCGCGAGGATGTCGTGCATGTCGCGGGCGATCCTGGCGCGCTCGCGCTCGGCCGCGCGTTCGGCCTCCAGCGTCCGCTCCCTTTCCAGCTGTACGGCACGCTCCTCCAGCGCGGCGGCGTAGGCGCGGGAGGTGGCGGTGGCCCTGCCGATCGCGTAGGCGGCGACGGCGCACACGGTGCCGCGCACCGCGGTCTCCGACGAGCCGACCAGCGCGATGCCGCCGACCAGGGTGGAGACCAGCATGGCCACCCTGGGCCAGCGGGAGCTGTAGGCGGCGACGGTGTAGAGGCAGACGAGGGAGGAGTACCAGATCGGCTGGGAGGGGAGTGCGTCGGCCAGGTCGTAGAAGGGGACCGGGCAGATGCTCAGCACCAGCGTGGCGACGGGTGCCCGCCGCCGCCAGACCAGCGGCACCGCGGACGCGACGACGACCACGTAGCCCCACCAGTGCCACGCCCCGCTCGTCCACCGCTCCCCGAAGAACGGCGAGAGCTGGACGGCCAGGACGAACGCGGCCAGCGTGAGGTCGACCTGCAGCGGGGGAAGGGCGCGGAAACGCGCCTTCAGGCGGGCGATTTGCGGCAGATCTGACACGGTGTCCAATCTTCCTCCGTTCCGGGAGTGCTGCAGGCCATGGTCGGCCATGCGAGGGCGCGGGCGGATCGCCGGTGGGAGCGGTCCGCCCTCGCTCTCGAGAGGGATCCGGTACGGCGGCAGCGCGCTCCGCCATCCCGGGGATGGGGTTGACCTCAAGTTTGGTTGAGGTTGCACAGTGATCTCACTGAACACGAGGAGTTGATGACGATGAAGGCAGCGGCATTCGCGACCCCCGGCGGGCCCGAGGTGCTTCAGGTGATGGAGATCGAGACCCCCCAGGCGGGTCCCGGCCAGGTGAGGGTGCGGGTCAAGGCGGCGGGCGTGCAGCCGTACGACGCGGCGGTGCGCGCCGGATGGACCCCGCCCGGTGTGACCGGCGACCTGCCGCGCGTCCCCGGCAACGAGTTCGCGGGCGTCGTCGACCAGGTGGGCGCGGACGTCACCGGGTTCGCCGAGGGTGACGAGGTGCTCGGCTTCTCCCTGCTGAACAGCTACGCGGAGTACATCGTGGTGGGTGCCGACCAGGTGGCGCACAAGCCCGCGGAGGTGCCGTGGGCCGTGGCGGGCAGCCTGACGGCCGGCGTGCAGACGGCGGAGCTCGCCCTGGACGTCCTCGACCTGCGGGAGGGTGAGACGCTGCTGGTGCACGGGGCGTCGGGCTCGGTCGGGACGGCCGCCGTGCAGATCGCCCGCCGGCGTGGTGTGACGGTGATCGGCACCGGCAGGGAGGAGAACCACGCCTACCTCCGCTCGCTCGGCGCGATCCCCGTCGCCTACGGGGAGGGGCTGGCCGACAGGGTCAGGGCGCTCGGCCAGGTGGACGCGGTGCTCGACGGGGCCGGCGGCCACGCGCTCGAGGTGTCCCTGGAGCTGGTGAAGGACCGCGCCAGGATCGTCACGCTGGTGGAGCACGGGAAGGCGGCCGAGCTCGGGGTGCAGCTGGTGAAGGCGGGCCGGACGGCCGAGCGCCTGGGCAGGTACGCGGAGCTGATCGCGAAGGGCGGTTTCAGCTGGCTGGTACGCCGTACCTTCCCCCTCGACCGCGCGGCCGACGCCCACCGGGAGATCGAGTCCGGGCACGGCAGGGGGAAGCTGGTCATCGAGATTCCCTGAGGTGGCGGAATCTTAGCGATAGGCGGCTTTCCCGCCACTGTCTCAGGGGCGGTGCCCGCGGCCACCATGGGTGCGTACCAAGCGATTGAAGAAAGGAACCACCCGATGTCCGTTGTTCCCGCCGTCCCCGCCATCGGCAACGCCGCGGACAACGCCGCGGCCCTCGCCCACTTCGCGGCACGGCTCGCGTTCGAGACCGACGTGTCCGACGTCGCGGCCGACCTCGCGGGCCAGGTCCCCGGCGTCGTGGTCGTCGACTCGCGGAGCGAGGCGAGCTGGGACCAGGGCCACATCGAGGGGGCCGTCCACCTGCCGACCGCCGAGATCGCCGCCAGGGCCGCCGACCTGGTGCCCAGGGACGCCACCGTGGTCACCTACTGCTGGGGTCCCGGCTGCAACGGCGCCACCAGGGCGGCGCTGGAGTTCGCGAAGCTCGGCTACCGGGTGAAGGAGATGATCGGCGGCTTCGAGTACTGGGCCCGCGAGGGCTTCCCCGTGGCGACCGCCGCCGGTGTGACCAGGAACCCCGTCGACCCGCTCACCGCCCCGGTGTCCGGCATCGCCTGCGCCTGCTGACGGCTGGGGACCCGGACCGGTCTGGCGCCCCCGGCTGGAAGAACGGCGGCCGGGGGCGATCATGGTTCTACCCCGTCCGCCGTGCGTCAACCACCGAGATCACCTGTTGCCGGTGTCTCCTTCCCGAACGGCCCCGCGCCGGGCGCGCTTCGCCTGCCGGACCAGCGGCGCCGTCGCGGGTCAGCGATTATCAACAGTGCCGGGGGCCGTCAGAAGTGCCAGGGGAACGGTGACCAGTCGGGCTCGCGCTTCTGCAGGAAGGAGTCGCGGCCCTCGGCGGCCTCGTCGGTCATGTACGCGAGGCGGGTGGCCTCTCCCGCGAAGACCTGCTGGCCGACCAGGCCGTCGTCGATGAGGTTGAAGGCGTACTTCAGCATGCGCTGCGCGGTGGGCGACTTGCCGTTGATCTTGCGGGCCCATTCGAGCGCGGTGGACTCCAGCTCGGCGTGCGGCACGACCGCGTTGACCATGCCCATCCGGTGGGCGTCGGCGGCGGAGTAGGTGTCGCCGAGGAAGAAGATCTCGCGGGCGAACTTCTGGCCTACCTGGCGGGCCAGGTAGGCCGAGCCGAAGCCGCCGTCGAAGCTGGCCACGTCGGCGTCGGTCTGCTTGAAGCGCGCGTGCTCGGCGCTGGCGAGCGTGAGGTCGGACACCACGTGGAGGCTGTGGCCGCCGCCGGCCGCCCATCCGGGGACCACGCAGATAACGATCTTCGGCATGAAGCGGATGAGCCGCTGCACCTCGAGGATGTGGAGGCGGCCCGTCGAGGGGGTGCCGTCGGCGTACTGGTAGCCGTCCTTGCCCCTGATGCGCTGGTCGCCGCCCGAGCAGAACGCCCAGCCGCCGTCCTTGGGCGAGGGGCCGTTGCCGGTGAGCAGCACGCAGCCGACGTCGGTGGTCTGCCTGGCGTGGTCGAAGGCGCGGTAGAGCTCGTCGACGGTCTGCGGCCGGAACGCGTTGCGCACCTCGGGCCGGTTGAAGGCGATCCGGACAGTGCCCTGGTCGACGGCCCGATGGTAGGTGATGTCGGTGAAGTCGAAACCCTCGACGACCTGCCAGGCCTTGGGGTCGAACAGCTCGGAGACCATGGCTCAAGAGCCTAACGGATCTGCTGCTCGGCCCACTCGGCCCACTCGCGCTGGGTCTCGGTGAACCGCAGGCCCCACTCCAGCACGATCCTGCCGTAGACCGACAGGTTGTCGTCGCCTGCCTCGACCATCGCCCTGATCTCCTGGAGGGACGCCTGCCGCGCGGCGGCGACGGCGGCCTGCTCCCGGACGAAGGCGCGGGCCTCCTCCGGGGAGAGCTGTCCCAGGAAGAAGACGCGCAGCAGCAGGTCGCTGCGCCCGCCGTGGGTCGGCTGGACCTCCGTCATCCAATGGCGCAGCTCGGCCGTGCCCTCCTCGGTGATGGCGTACTCCTTGCGCCCGCGCGGTCCTTCGGCGGTGACCGTGATGAGGCCGGTGTCGGCCAGCTTGCCGAGCTCGCCGTACAGCTGGCTCTGCGTGGCGGGCCAGACGTTGGCCAGGGAGATGTCGAACAGCTTCATCAGGTCGTATCCGCTCGCGGGTCCCTCTGCCAGGAGCCCGAGCACCGCGTGTCGCAAACTCATATTCCTATGTTGACATATCGGGAGAGGAAGTTCTAGCTTCGACCTGTCTACATAGGAAGGTCAAAACATGCGTGCCCTGATCGGATTCCTGCCCTGGATCGTCTACGCGGTCATCGCCACCGGCGACCAGTGGCGCTACGGCGCCATCACGGGGCTGGCGATCGCCGTCGTCCTGGTGCTGTGGGACCGGCGCTCGGGACGGGCGTGGGACGAGATCGTGATCGAGACCAGCGCGGCCGTCTTCTTCGCGCTCATCACCGCGATCTCGTTCATCTGGCCGCACACCGAGCTGGTGAAGTACGGCCCGGCCCTGGTCAACGTGTGGCTCGCGGGCACCGCCTGGGGCTCGCTGGCCATCGGCAGGCCGTTCACGCTCGGCATCGCCAAGACGATGGCGCCGCCCGAGGTCCACGCGCTGCCGGTCTTCTACCGGGTCAACGCCGTCATCACCGCGGTGTGGGCGGCCTTCTTCACGATCGCGGCCGTGGCGTTGACCGTCGTGCTGGCGCTCGACCCGCACGCCACCGCCATGGTCATCGCGATCAAGGCGCTGACCTTCGTCCTGCCGACCCTGTTCACCGTCCGCTACCCGAAGATCGTGGAGGCGCGCCACTCATGACCACCTACCTCGAAGGCCACCTCGCTCCCGTTCCCGACGAGATCGACGCCGCGGACCTGCCGGTCACCGGCGTGCTGCCCGAGGAGCTGGCCGGCCGCTACTTCCGCAACGGCCCCAACCCGAAGCCGGGCGTCGACCCCGGCAGCTGGTTCACCGGCGACGGCATGATCCACGGGGTACGGCTGCGCGACGGCCGCGCCGAGTGGTACCGCAACCGCTGGGTCCGCACCAGCAGGTTCACGCACGACGCGCCCTACGTCACCGAGCGCGGTCCCGACCGGGCGGCGGTCCAGGCCAACACCCACGTCATCCACCACGCCGGCAAGATCCTCGCGCTGGTCGAGGCGGGCTTCCCGTACGAGATGAGCGGCGAGCTGGACACGGTCGGGCCGTGCGACTTCGGTGGCCGGCTGACCACCGGCATGACCGCGCACCCCAAGGAACTGGACGGCGAGCTGCACTTCTTCGGCTACGGCGTCGTGCCGCCCTACCTCACCTACCACCGCCTCGACAGCGCGGGCGAGCTGGTGGAGAGCAGGGTCGTCGAGGTGCCGGGCCCGACGATGATGCACGACTTCGCGGTGACCGAGCACTACGTGGTCTGGCTGGACCTGCCCGTCGTCTTCGACATGGAACGGCTCGGCAGGGGCATGCCGTTCAGCTGGAGCGACGCCTACGGCGCCCGCCTCGGCGTGATGGACAGGGCGGGCGGCACCCGGTGGTTCGAGGTGGACCCCTGCTACGTCTTCCACGTCGGCAACGCCCGCGAGGACGCCCAGGGCAGGGTCGTCCTCGACGGCGTCCGCTACTCCCGCGAGGGCTTCGCCAAGACGTGGACGATCATCGGCGGCCAGGACGACCCCACGCCGCGGGCCGGCGTCGCGCTCCTGCACCGCTGGACGCTCGACCCGGCCACCGGCGCGGTCAAGGAGGAGCAGCTGGACGACCGCAGCGTGGAGTTCCCCACCTTCAACGAGGACCGGCTCGGCCGCGCCAGCCGCTACCTCTACGCGGTCACCGACGGTGAGCTGGTCAAGTACGACCTCGAGCGCGGCACCGGCACGGTGACCCCGGTGGGCGGACACGCCGGCGAGGCGGTCTTCGTGCCGAGGGCGGACGCCCGGGCCGAGGACGACGGCTGGCTGATGTCCATCGTGGACGACAGGCTCCTCGTGCACGAGGCGACCGACCTGCACGAGGTCGCCGCCGTACGGCTGCCGCGCCGTGTCCCCGCCGGCTTCCACGGCAGCTGGATCGCCGACCAGCCCGCCGCGCGGCCTTCGCCCTAGCCCACCGCGCGGCCTTCCGCCCTCAGCTCCGCCAGCAGCTCCCCCTGGTCGGCGAGCATGTCGGTGAGGATGCGCCGCGCGTCGATGAGCAGATGGGCCACGTCTGGACTGGACAGTGCGTAGACGACGGTCGCTCCGTCACGGGTGGCGCTCACGATCCCGGCTCTGCGGAGGACTGCCAACTGCTGTGAGAGGCTCGATGCCTCGACTTCGATCTCGGTGAGCAGATCGCGGACCGGTCTGGGACCCTGCCTGAGGAGTTCTAGCACCTGGATGCGCACGGGATGCCCGAGCGTGCGGAAGAAATCTGCCTTGGCCTGGTACAGCGGAACGGGCATGCAACTATCGTAATATAGCGAGTTGCACAATTCTTCAACTTGATAGGATGATGGCGGGCATCGAGGGAGTGGAGCCATGGGGCGAGGCAGAGCCAAGGCGAAGCAGACGAAGGTCGCTCGCGAGCTGAAGTACACCAACCACCACATCGACTACGAGCGCCTGCGCGAAGAGCTCGGCGCCGAGTCGCCGCGGGATGACGCGGCGACCACGGAGCAGTCGCACGACTCCGCGGCTTCCTCCGGCTGAGTCTCGGCACGGCAGAACGGGCGGTCGGCCGGGCATCGGCCAGGTGCGACCGCCGCGACGGGCGGATGACGGGCGATCAGGCGTGGTCGCCCGCACACGGGCATCACCACAGGTGGCGGGCGCGCTGACGCTCGCCGTCCTGGTCACGGGGGCCGGTCGCGCTACGCGCGTGTGGCGTGCACCCGGTCCTCGGCCGCGATGCGCTTCGCCGTACGGTCGGCGCTGGCAGCGGCCCACGTGCCCGTCGTGAGGCAGCCGACC
Source organism: Nonomuraea sp. NPDC003804 (assembly GCF_040610675.1). Classification (NCBI taxonomy): domain Bacteria; kingdom Bacillati; phylum Actinomycetota; class Actinomycetes; order Streptosporangiales; family Streptosporangiaceae; genus Nonomuraea; species Nonomuraea sp. NPDC003804. The sequence goes on along the minus strand of NZ_JBEXMT010000044.1, from coordinate 10,746 downwards.
AGCAGGACGGCGGCGCCGCAGCCGGCGATGATCCACCAGGCCACGTCGTTGTCGGCCGGTCCCGTCGTGGCGATGACCGACCCGATGACCGCGACACCCAGTGACATGCCGATCTGGCGGCTGGTCGAGGTGATGCCGGCGGCGACGCCCGCCTGCTCGCGCGGCATGCCGGACACGGCGGTGTTCGTGATGGGCGCGTTGACCAGGCCGAAGCCGATGCCGAACAGGACGAACGCGGTGAACATCAGCGCGACGCTCTGCGCGGCGCCGAACCCGGCGAACAGCACGCCGCTGCATGCCATGGTCAGGCCCGCCAGCAACGTCGGCAGCCGGGGGCCGCGGGCGGCCACGATCCGACCCGACAGCGGCGCGGACACCAGCGTCATCGACGCCATGGGAACCATGTAGAGACCCGCGTGCAGGGCGTCCAGGCCGCGGACCTCCTGCAGGTACAGCGTGTTGAGGAACAGGAACCCGCCCAGGGCCGCGAACGCGCTGACCGCCAGGACGGTCGCCCCGCTGAACGGCGCGCTGCGGAAGAAACGCAGGTCGATCAGCGGCTCCACCCGGCGCCGCTCGTAGGCCACCAGCCCGGCCAGCGAGAGCGCGGCGAGCGCGAGGCAGCCGAGGATGAGCGGCGATGTCCAGCCCTCCGCGGGGGCCTCGATGATCCCGAACGTGAGCGAGCCCAGCAGCACGATCACCAGCAGCTGCCCCACCGGGTCGAACCTGCGCGCCCGCGGCGCCTTGGACTCGGCCACGAACAGGGCGGTCAGGATCATCGCCGCGACGCCCAGCGGCAGGTTGAGCCAGAAGATCGAGCGCCAGCCCAGCGTCTCCGTCAACAACCCGCCGGCCAGCGGCCCGGCCGCCATGCTGATGCCCGCCACGCCACCCCAGACGCCGATGGCCCTGGCCCGCTCGCGCGGATCGGTGAAGACGTTCGTGATGATCGACATCGCCACCGGGTTCAGCATCGACCCGCCCGTGGCCTGGACCATCCTGAAGACGACCAGCCATCCCATGCCGGGCGCCAGGCTGCACAGCAGCGAGCCGAGCGTGAACAGCAGCAGTCCCGCCTGGAACACCCGGCGCCGGCCCACCCTGTCGGCGGTGGAACCCGACAGCATGAGCAACGAGGCCAGCACCAGGGTGTAGGCGTCGACCGTCCACTGCAGGTCGGAGACCGAGGCGTCGAACTCCTGCCTCATGGACGGCAGCGCCACGTTCAACGCCGTGTTGTCGAGGCTGACGATCAGCAGGCTCATGCAGCAGATCGCCAGCACCAGCATCCGGCGGTGATAGCTCACCTTCGCACAGTAACCGTGTGCGCCAGGATCGCGTCGGCCAGGGTCCCTTGCACCGGCGGGGCGAGCATGTGCCCCATGCCCTCCACCATCAGCAGCTCCGCACCGGGGATCTCCGCGGCGATGAGCGCGCCGTGGCCCGGCTTGGCCGGCTCGTGGGTGCCCTCGATGACCAGCGTGGGCGCCTTCACCGTGTGCAGGACACCCGCCGGTTCGAAGGTCATGTCCGCCGCCGCCGCGAGCCGGTGATTGGCCAGGGCGGACAGGTCGAGCGCCCGGTCGTGGAGCCGCTCGGCCTGGCGGCGCTCCTCGTCCTCGTCGAAGGGCAGCCCGCCGCCCGACAGGACCCTGGCCTCGGCGATCTGGAAGTCGATCTGCTCGGCCCTGGTCGCGGGCGGCGCGGTGGTGATCATCTGCCGGTAGAACTCGACGAAGGCGGGGGCGGGCGGCGGCAGGCTGCCCTCCGGCTGCTCCTCGCCCATGAGGGCGCGCATGATGGTCATGCCCTCCTGCCGTCCGAGCGGCGAGGAGCCGATCACGGTCAGCGTGGTCACCCGCTCGGGGTGCTCGACGGCGATCCACTGGGCGAGCAGGCCGCCCGCCGAGTGCCCGACGATGTGCGCCGACTCGATCCCGTGCGTGTCGAGGACGGCGAGCGCGTCGTCCTTGATGTCACGCCAGGTGTAGGGGTCGCTCGCGAAGTCGACGGTCCTCGACCGGCCGGTGTCGCGGTGGTCGTAGCGGATCACCCTGCGGCCACCGGCGGCCAGACGGCCGACGAACGCGTCGGGCCAGCTCTGCGGGCCCTGGGACATGGAGCCCGCGATGAGCAGGACGGGCGGGTGGGCGGTGTCGCCGAACTCTTCGGTCCAGATCGTGTTTTGCATGGCTAAAGCTTCTCGTCCGGCGACTCGCCTGCCATCCGTAGGACTACTAGTGCCAGTTCGGTACGTGAGCTGACACCGAGCTTCGGATAGATCTTGTAGAGGTGGTACTCCACGGTGCGCGGGCTGAGGAACAGCTGCGCGGCGACCTCCTTGCTGGAGGCTCCCGCCGCCACCAGCTTGGCGATGCGCAGCTCCTGCGGGGTCAGCGCGGCGAGCGCCGCGGGCTCGGATCTGGTCCGGGTCTCGCCCGCCGCGCGCAGCTCGTCGCCCGCCCTGCGCGTCCACGGGTCGGCTCCGGCCCGCTCGAACGTCTCCATCGCGTAGCGCAGGTGGGCCCGCGCCTCTCCGGGGCGCTGCAGCCTGCGCAGCCGCTCGCCGTACAGCAGGGCGGTCCTGGCCCGCTCGAAGCCCTCGGGGTGCAGGCCCATGGCCTCGTCGAAGGCGGCGTCGTCGCCGAGCAGCGCCCTGCACCTGGCCAGCAGCGCCCTGGCCGAGGGCGTGCGCGCCTCGGCCGCCCAGCGCTCGTAGGCGCTGAAGGCCGCGCGGGCCGCCTCCAGCTCGCCGCAGCCGACCGCGGCCTCGACCCTGTCGGGCGTCGAACGCCACACCGCCGTGGGATGCCCGGTCGCGACCAGCCCGGTGAACCGGTCGTGGGCCGCCGCATGGCGTCCCAGGCCCAGGTCGAGCAGGCCGAGCGCGTAGCGGGCGATGCTGGCCCGCATGCCCAGGCGGTGCGGGATCGCGATCGCCAGCGCCTCGTGGGCCAGGCGGGCGCAGTCGTCCTCCCGCCCCTGGACGGCGGCGACCGCCGCGAGGTTGGCCAGGTGGGCGGCGACCGAGTTGGTGTATCCCGCCTCGCGGGCCAGCTCCAGGCCCTCCTCGGCGATCGCCGCGCTCAGCGCGAACCGGCCCTCGATGCGCTCGGCCGTCGCCACGAACTCCAGTACCACGGGCAGCTGACCCACCATGCCCGACACGCGTGCGGTGCGCCCCGCCCTGGTGGCCAGCTCGGTCGAGACGTCGGCCTCGCCCAGGTAGCTGGCCGCGGCGGCGGCCCACAGCAGCTGGGCGGCATCGTCGAGCTCATCGCTTCGGCTCAGCGCCCTGCGCAGCATCAGCGTCCCGGCGGCCCGGTCGCCGGCGAGCGTCGCGCCGATCCCTGCCACCGCGTCGCGCACGAAACCCTCGGGGAAGGACTCGGCCCGGCGGCCGAGCGCGACGATCGCCTCGACGTCGCCCACGTAGGAGGCGGCCTCGGAGGCGTCGGCGAGCATCTCCAGGGTCTCGCCGCCGGACAGGATGCGAAGCGCCTCGGCCGCGTTGCCGGAGTTGAGCTCGAACCGGCCCCTGAGCTGGGCGAACTCTGGCCGGTCGGCGAGTGATCGGGCCTCGGCCAGGCAGCTTTCCGCCTGCCCTGGCCGGCCGCCGAGCCAGGCCGAGGTGGCCGCGGCGGCCAGCCGTACGGCGCGCCGTTCCGGATCGGGGGTCAGCTCCGCGGCTCGCACGAGCGTCGTGGCGGCGTCGGCGTAGCCGCCGCGAGCCCTCGCCCGCTCGGCCGCGGCGGCCAGCTCGGCGGCGACCGCCTCGTCCTGGCCGACCGTCGCCGCCGCCCGGTGCCAGGCCCGCCGGTCAGGATCACCCACCTGTACGGCAAGCGCCCGGTGGACCTCGCGCCGGAGCGCGGCATCGGCGTCGGCGTGGACGGCCGATCTGACCAGCGGATGCCTGAACCTGATGGCCGTGTCGACGCTGACGAGCCCCGCGGTCTCGGCGGCCCGCAGCGCCGGCTCCCCGCTGCCCGCGGCCTTCAGCACCACCTGGAGGTCGCCCCTGCCTTCCAGCGCCGCGAACAGGAGCAGCCGCCTGGTGTCCTCGGGCAGCCGCCGCACCTGCTCCCCGAAGATGCCCGCGCCCACCGGCAGCGGCTCGGGCAGCGGGGCGGTGCCGGCCAGCTGCGCGGGTGTCAGCAGCTCGACCGTCTCGCGCAGGGCCAGCGGGTTGCCGCCGGTCAGCTCGACCAGGCGCGCCACCACCTCCCTCGCCGGCCGGGCCCGCGCGGCGAGGAGCGTGCCGGCGCTGTCCTGGTCGAGCCCGCCCAGCGGCAGCTCGGGCACGCCAGGAGTGCGCGTCTCCCCTCGTACGGCCAGCAGCATCGCGATGCGCTCGCTGCCCAGCCGCCTGCCGGCGAACAGCAGCGCCGCCGCCGAGGCCTGGTCGATCCACTGGAAGTCGTCGACCACGACCAGCAGGCCGTCGGGCACCGCCGCCTCGATCAGCAGCGACACGACGCCCGCCGCCACGAGGAACCGGTCGTCGCTGCCGGCGGCGGACAGGCCGAGCGCCCCGGCCACCGCGTCGCGCTGCGGCTCGGGCAGGGCGTCCAGATCGCCCGTGACGGGGTGGAGGAGCTGGTGGAGCGCGGCGAAGGCGAGCCCGCTCTCGCTCTCGGTGCCGGTGGCCTTGAGGACCCTCAGCGGGCCCGCCTGGCGTTCCGCGTGCTCGACGAGGGCCGACTTGCCGATGCCGGCGTCGCCGCGGACGACGAGCGCCTGGCCCTGGCCCTTGCCCGCCGCGTCCAGCAGAGCGGTGATGGCGGCCTGCTCGGCGGCTCTGCCGTACAGGGTGTCCGTCTGGCGGATCCGCTTGTCTGTCTCGCGCACCCGCCCGAGCCTACGAGCAGGCGCGGGGCCGCGTGCCGCGGGGGCGGGTCAGGCACGAGGTTCGAAGGGCGGCGAGGGCCCGGGCGTGGCATCATCCCCCAATGCGTTTCGAGCTGCTGGGACCGGTACGTTGCCTGCGGGGCGAGCAGGAACTCGACCTGGGCTCCCCTCAGCAGCGGCTGACCCTCGCCGCCCTGCTCCTGGCCGAGGGCCGCGTGGTCGGCCAGGACCAGCTGATCGACATCCTGTGGGCCGACGCGCCGCCCAGGACTGCGGCGAACGTCGTACGGCAGTACCTGTCGCGGCTGCGGGCGGCGGTGGGCGCCGAGGTGATCCAGTCGGTGGCGGGCGGATACAGGTGCGCCGCCGCCACCGACGTGGCGGACTTCCACCGGTTGCTGAGCAAGGCCGCGCAGGCCCCGGCGGACCAGGCGCATACGCTGCTGAACCAGGCGCTGGAGTGCTGGCGGGGCGAGCCGCTGGCCGGGCTGCCCGGCGCCTGGGCGCAGGCGCGGCGCGCCCGGCTGGCCGAGACACGCCTGGTCGCCCTGGAGTCCAGGATCGACGCCGACCTGGCGCTGGGGCGGCACGCCGAGGTGATCGGCGAGCTGACCGCGCTGCACGCCGAGCACCCGACCCGCGAGCGGCTGTCCGGCCAGCTCATGCTGGCCCTCAAACGCGCCGGACGGCAGGCCGAGGCCATCGGCGTCTACACCGACACCCGCCTGCTCCTGGCCGAGGAGTTCGGTGTGGACCCGTCGGCCGAGCTGGCGGCCGTCTACCAGCAGATCATCGCCACCGACCAGCCGGTCGTCGCCGTGAGAGCCGGCGGGGTCCGGCCGGCGCCGGCACAGCTGCCGGCGGGCGTGCACGACTTCACCGGCAGGCGTGACGTCGTGCGGGACCTGGTCGAACGGCTGAAGTCGGCGGGTACGAGCACGATGCCCGTCGTGGGGGTGTCAGGTCCGGGCGGGATCGGGAAGAGCACGCTGGCGCTGCACGTGGCGCATGCCGTACGGGAGAGCTTTCCCGACGGTCAGCTGTACGCCAACCTCCGCAGCGGAAACCAGGCTCCCGAGGACGTGCTGGCCGGCTTCCTGAGGGCGCTGGGCTGCGCCGACCGCCGGATTCCGCCCACCCTGCCGGAGCGGGCGGCGCTGTTGCGGTCCATGCTCGCCGGTCGGCGGGTGCTGGTCGTGCTCGACGACGTCGCCGGCTCCGGCCAGGTCGAGCCGCTGCTGCCGGGCTCGGCGACCTGCGCCGTGATCGTCACCAGCCGCGTCCGGCAGGTCGGCATTCCCGGTGCCCAGCTGACGGCCCTCGGGCTGCTGTCCGCCGACGAGGGGCTGGAGCTGCTCGGAGGCGTCGCCGGGCAGGCCCGGGTGACGGCCGAGCCGCGGGCCGCCGCCGAGCTGGTCGAGGCGTGCGGGCGGCTGCCGCTGGCGGTGCGGATCGTGGCCTCCAGACTGGCCGCGCGGCCCGGCCTGCGGCTGGAGGCCCTGGCGGTACGGCTGGCCGACGCCCAGCGCCGCATCAACGAGCTCAAGGCCGGGCAGGAGACGGTGGCGTCCTGCTTCGCGCTCGGCTACGAGCAGCTGCCCCCGGAGCAGGCCAGGGCGTTCCGGCTGCCGGCGCTGGCCGAGGGACCGGACCTGCCGGTCGAGGCGGTGGCCGCGATGCTCGGCGTCGGCCCCTTCGAGGCCGACGACCTGTGCGAGGCCCTGGTCGACGCGAGCCTCCTGGAGTCCACCGCCCCGGGCCGCTACCGCTATCACGACCTGCTGCGGCTGTACGGCAGGGGCCTGGTCGGCGACGAGGAGCGTACGGCCGCGACGCGGCGGCTCTTCGAGCACTACCTGTCCGGCATCCGTGGCGTGTGCCGCGTCGCGCTGCCGGGCTTCGTGCACCCGGCCGGGACCGGCCGTCCCGAGCTGAGCTTCTCCGGGGTACCGGCCGCCCGCGCCTGGATGCGGGCCGAGCAGGCCAACGTGGCCGCCACGATCGCGGGCTCCGGCCGCGAAGGTCTCATGCGCGAGGTGCCCCTGCTCGCCCACGTGACCGGGTTCGCCGACGTCGACGACGCCATCTTCCTGCCCTCCGTCATGCTCGCGATGGGCTTGGGCGCGCAGCGCATGGCGGCGACGGACGAGGCGGTCAACCTGCTGTCCGAGGCGCTCGCGCCGGTCGACGCCCAGGCCCATCCCAAGCTGAGCGCGATGATCCACGCCATGCTCGCCATGGCGCTGGCCGACGACGGCTCGATCCCGGACGCCCGGCGCCACGCCGAGCGGGGTCTGGAGCTCGGCAGGCTGGCGGGCGACCCGCACAGTATCGGGGTCAACCAGATGGCGCAGGGAGTCGTGTGCTTGTGCGCGGGCGAGCTGGACCAGGCCGCCGAGCATCTGCTGGCAAGCGCCGAGACCTACCGCAGGGGCGGCCTGCCGCTGAGAGCGGCCTGGCCCGCCAACCGCCTGATGCTCGTCCACCTGGCCGCCGGACGGCCGCAGGACGCCGTGGCCGTCGGCGAGGAGGCGGTCCCCATGGCCGAGGCGATGCACGACCCCCTGCTGGCCGGGATGCTCCTGGCAAGGCTGGGCCAGGCATGGGAGGAACTCGGCGACACCCGGCAGGCGCGGCGCTGCCGCACGGAGGCGGCCACCGTCCTTCTGCCCTACCAGCTCATGGAATGACCTGTTGATAACGTGGCGTTTATCGCCACCCCAGATGATGTGACCTTCCATGACGCGCTGGTGAAGGGAATCACGCAATGCTGGGCCTCGCCGTACCCCAACTCGGTGTCCTCGCCGATCCCCGGCTGTCGATCGAGGTGGCGAAGGCCGCCGAGGAGATGGGCTACGACAGCTTGTGGGTGGGTGACCGGCTGCTGAACCCCACCCGGCCCACGACGCCCTATCCGGGCGGCGACGGCACCATCCCCCCGCAGCACCGCAGGTGCCTCGATCCGCTGACGGTCCTCACCGCCGTGGCCACGGCCACGTCCCGGGTACGGCTGGGCACCAGCACCCTCAACGCCTTCTGGACGCCGCCCGTCGTCCTGGCCAGATCGCTGACCACGATCGGCCTGCTCAGCGAAGGACGGCTGGACGTGGGGCTGGGAATCGGCTGGTCGGCGGACGAGTACGCGGCCACCGGAATCCCCTGGCGCGGACGAGGGGAGCGCCTGGAGGAGACACTCGACATCCTCGACCTGGTGTGGGGCGAGTCCGACGTCATCCGCCACGAAGGAAGGCTCTGGACCATCCCCGAGTCGGTGATCGGCTCCAAGCCGGTCCAGCGGCCCGCGGTGCTGCTCGGCGGGTTCTCGCCGGCGGCGCTGGAGCGGATCGGGCGAAGGGGGGACGGCTGGCTGGCCGCCGCGCTGCCCCTGCCGATGCTGACGCGCGCCTGGCGCGGCATCCAGCGGCACGCGGAGTCCATCGGCCGCGACCCGGCGAAGCTGCGGCTGATCGTGCGCGTCAATCCCAGGATCACGCCGGAACCGGTGCCGGACGAGCAGGTCCCAAGTCGCGGCACCCCCGAGCAGATCGCCGGCTACCTCACGGAGGCGGTCACCACCCTGGACGCCGAACCGCTGATCGACCTGCACTACTCGACCGAGAACCCCGCCGACTACCTCGCCGTGGCCGGCGACTTCCGCAAGCTCATCCACACCTGAGGTCGGGGCGCCCGCGATCGGGATTCCCCCGGGCGGCCGCCGACATCTTTCGGGCGACGTCCGCGACGACGAGCGCGGTGGCGATGGCGGCGATCCCCTCGCCGCGGCCGGTCAGCGCGGGGTCGCGGGTCTGGGGAGCGGGTCAGGCCCGGCGCCTGCGGGTCCTGCGCGGGTAGGCCTTGGCGGTCTCGGCCAGCCGCGCCGAGTGCTCGGCCTGCTTGCGCCAGTGGCCGTAGGCGTCGCCGCGCTGGGCCAGCCGGTCCAGCTCGCGCATCGTCTCGAGCGGGATGAAGGCGGGCTCGGCGTCGCGCCACGGGGTGCCCGGCAGCGGCATGAACGTGTGGGTGTGGATGCGCGCGCCCAGGGACGCCAGCTCCGCCGCGAGCGTCAGCGAGGCCGCCTGGTCGGTGCCGTCCTCGCCGGGCATGCCGAAGATGAAGTCGACGTTCGGCCGGAAGCCGTGCTCGACGGCGATCCTGACGGCGTCGCGCACCGGGCCGGCGCCGTGGCCGCGCCCGGAGGCGGCCAGGACGCGGTCGGAGCCGGACTGCGCGCCGATGATGATGTTGTCGTTGGCGACGTACCGCTTGAGCAGGCGCATCGCCTCCGGTGTCACGTGCTCGGGGCGCACCTCAGAGGGGAAGCTGCCGAAGAACACCCGGCCATGGGGAGGGAGTTCCTCCTTCACCCCGGCCAGCAGCTCCTCCACCGCGTCGAGGTCGGGGTCGGGGCCCGGCGAGCCGTACGACAGGGAGGTGGGGGTGATGAACCGGACGTCGCGCAGGCCGTGGGCGACCATCTCCCTGACGTGGGCGCGCACGCTGCCCACCGACCGGTGGCGGAACTGCCCGCCGAACATGAACGGCGTCTGGCAGAACCGACAGGTGTAGCGGCAACCCCTGGTGATCTCGATGGGGCCGAACCGGCCGCGCTCGGCGGGGAAGGAAGGGAAGGCGTCGAGGGGCAGCTGGGGCGCGGGCCTGGTGCGCAGCGCGATGCCGTCGTCGTCCTTGAGAGCCAGGCCGGGCACCTGGGTCAGCGGTGTGCCCTCGCGCAGCGCCGTGACGAGGGCGACGATCGTGGACTCGCCCTCGCCGATCGCGGCCAGGTCCCAGCCGGAGTCGAGGACGTGCTGCGGCTCGGCGGTGGCGTGGACCCCGCCGGCGATGTGCAGGGCGTCGCCGCCGCCGGCCGCGCGGACGGCCGCCAGCTCAGCGGCCATCGCCTCGGCGTCGGGGGAGTAGAACGACCACAGCACCAGCACCCGGTCAGCCGCGGAGGCTGAGATCAGCGCGGCTGTCTCCTCCGGCGTGGTGCCGTAGCGCACCTCGCAGTCGACCTGCGCCGCCTGCAGCGCGCCGAGCAGGGCGTGCATGCCGTACGTCACCGCCTTGCGGTAACGGACCACCACGCAGACATCCAGTCCCACGGCGTCACAGTAGCGAATCGGGGCTCGCCACGTATTGGAATGGACTATTCCGTTCTGCTATAGTAGAGACATGATCCTCACCGAGGCGCACGAAGCCCTCCGCACCGTCATCCGTAACGTCCCCGCCGACGGCTGGGAGCTGCCCACCCCCTGCGCCGAGTGGAACGTCACCCAGGTGCTCCAGCACGCCGCCGGCGACCAGCTCGGCTACGCGGCGTTCATCACCGGCGGTCCGCTGCCCGAGGAGAACCCCTTCGCCCCCTCCGGCAGGCTCGCCGGCTCCGCCGAAGAGGTGGCCGAGCAGGCCATGAAGGCCTCGGCCGACGCCTGGGCGACGGTGTCACCCGACGCCCAGGAGGTGCCGGTCCCCGTGCCGCCGAACACCATGACCTACACGCTCGGCATCGGGGCGTGCGCGCTCGACGCCGCCGTGCACGCCTGGGACATCGCGACGGCGACGGGACAGCCCTCGCCGCTCACCCCGGCCATGGCGCGCGAGCTGCTGCCGATCGCCCAGCAGCACGTCGAGCCGCCCAGGCAGTACGGCTTCTACGCCGCCGCCCTCTCGCCCGAGGACGGCGACGACGACGTGGCCGTCCTGCTGCGCTACCTCGGCCGCGACCCGCACTGGTCGGCCTGACCTTCCCCAGGCGCCCCCGGCACCCCCCGGCCCGCGCCGGGCACCGGTTGGAGCCGGGCCCCCTGCGGCACCAGGGCGGCCTGGCCACCCGTCGTCTGCGAGATCACCGGGATGTCCGGGGTGTCGGCGTCGCCGTACCGCCAGGCC
>NZ_JBEXMT010000043.1:0-75503 GCF_040610675.1 Nonomuraea sp. NPDC003804 | reverse complement strand
ACTGCACTCGAAGGGGTGTGGGAGAGTAGGTCGCCGCCGCGCAATCTTTACGGTAAGGGCCATCCCGGTTGGGGTGGCCCTTTCTGCTTTTCCGGGCTGTTTCGAGGGCGCGCCGTGGGTGGCCTTGCCAAGGGGACCGTAGGCTGGCCTGATATGAGGACTGGATTCGCTGTTCCCGTGTCCGGGCCGTGGGCCACCCGCGCCAACATGCGCCGGATCGCCACCCGCGCCGAGCAACTCGGCTACCACGAGCTGTGGACCTTTCAGCGCCTGCTCTACCCCGAGGGTCACGCGATGGGCCCGACGTACCGCAGCGTCCACGACCCCATCGTCACTCTCTCCTACCTTGCCGGCGTCACCGAGTCGATCAGGCTGGGTGTGGCCGTGGTCAACGCCTTCGAGGCACCCGCTCTGGTGGCCAAGCAGGTGGCGTCGCTGCAGGAGGTCTCGGGCGGGCGGGTGTCGTTCGGGCTGGGGCTCGGCTGGCTGCGCGAGGAGTTCGAGGCCATGGGAGTCGACTTCGCGAAGCGTGGCCGCAGGGGTGAGGAGTTCATCGAGGTGCTGCGCAAGTGCTGGACTGACGATGTGGTCCGGCACGAGGGCGAGTTCTACCGGATTCAGGCTTCCCACATGGATCCGAAGCCGACGCCGATCCCGCCGATCCTGCTGGGCGGCGGGGCCGAGGTGGCGTTGCGCAGAGCCGGCCGGCTCGCCGACGGCTGGGTCAGCGCGAGCAGGGAAGACCTGGGCGGCATCGCCGAAAAAATCTACATCGTAAAGGAGGCGGCACGGGAAGCCGGACGCGATCCCGAGGCGCTACGTTTCATCTGCCGAGGGGTCACCACGGTCACCGACGCCGTCGACGGGCCGCCGTTGACCGGGCCGTACGAGAAGATCAGGCAGGATGTGGCGGATCTGGCGGCTCGCGGGGTGACGGAGGTGTTCCACGACCTCAACTTCGTGGCCGACATCGTGACCGCCGCGCCTGAGGAGGCGATGCGCCGGGCGGAGGAGGCGCTGGAGGCCCTCGCCCCCTGACGGACCCGTGCGCGGCACCCGGCTTCCCCGGCCGCCGGCCTGTCACCGGCCTCTGAGGTGGCCGACGCTCGGTCGCTACGAACGGCGACCGCACGTGGGTGTGACGGAAGGCGCACAACGCGGGGCCGTCAGGCGTTTCGGCTGCAGAGCGTCGCCGTCGCACCTCGCGCCTGGTGAGATCGGGCGTTGGAGTGTGTCGTCGTCCCAGGGCGTCCGGCGCGTTCCACGTGGATCGTCAGGTGCACACCTCACGGTCGGGTGGCGGACCGCGGATCATCGCTGCGCGCTGGACTTCGTCCGCCGCTTCAGCTCACCGTGGACTCGAGCGCACCGCCTCGTCGGGGCGGTGTGTCTCGTGATATCCGCCCTCCGGAGTCCGGACGACGACTCCGGTTTCCACGCCGTGCGCGGCGACGTCGCGATCACGTGCTTGCAGGCCGAGGCAGAGCCAGCGGGTGATGACGAAGGCGACGATCGGGCCGACGAGGACGGCTACGCGAAAGGCGTTGGTCACGGATTCGAGTGACAAGTGGAAGACATGAGCGATCTGGTCGTTGGCCGCGGAGGCCCACAGCAATCCGTAGAACGTGACCCCGGCCGCCGCGAGACCGGTGCGGACCGGGGTGGCCCGTGGCCGGTCCAGGACGTCGTGTCGGGTACGGACCCGGGCGAGGCGCTCCTTGTTCATCGGGCGCCCGTTCGCGTCGCGCCGCGCGCGATACGTCAGCACGCGCTCCTCGATCAGCGGGTACAGCGCCAGGACGGTGAAGAACGCGCCGGGTACGACCAGGCCGGGCACGAGAACGACGAGGCTGAGGGTGTGGCCGAAGACGGTGACCTCCCATGCGGGCATGAGCCGGAGCGCGCCGTCGATGAAGCCCATGTACCAGTCCGGTACGGCTCCCGCCGCCGTCTGGCCCGGGTTGGCCGGGCCGTACAGCCAGATGGGGGTGATCTGGACCAGCACGCCCATCATGACCAGCACCCCGACTGTCGCACCCGCCACCAGCGTGCGGGTAGCGGGACGTCCCCCCACCGCGCCGGGGAAGCGTGTGTGACCGTGCCGGCGGACCAGCCGGGCGCGAAGGGCCAGCAGGCCCGCCACGAGCAGTGGCAGCACCAGCACATGCGCCCAGTACAGCCGGGGAACGATGTCCTCGCCGGGGAAGGCCCCGCCGAACAGCAGCTGGTGGAGGTAGGTCCCGACGACGGGAATGGACAGCACGATGCTGTTGATGAGCCAGAGGCTGCCGCCTGACAGGAGGTCGTCCGGGAGGATCTTGCCGGTTTCCCCCGCGGCCATGGCGAGCGCCAGCAGCGTCACCCATGTCATCCACTGAGAGCGTCGGGGCCGGCGGAACGCGCCGGTCAGGAACATGCGTAGGAGCTGCAGCACGATGGCGGCGGCGAAGATGAGTGCCGCCCAGTGGTGCACTTGGCGGATGACCAGGCCGCCTGTGACGTCGAAGCTGATGCGCATGGCCGAGTCGAAGGCCGCGCTCACCTGAACCCCGTGCAGCGGGGCATAACCGCCGTCGTAGGTGACCCGTGACATGTCCGGATCGAAGAACAGCATGAGGAACAGGCCCGTCACGGCCAGGACCGCGAAGGAGTAGGCCGCGATCTCCCCGAACAGGAACGACCAGTGGCTGCCCCCGAACACTTGCTGCCGCATGCGTGACACGCGCATTCCGCCTCCAGGAAACTCGTCCTCTGAACAAAGGACTGAATTGCCGCCCGGAATGTGACATCGCGACCAGTGAGGTCGATCACGCTGCGGGGTGTAGCCCTGCGTCGAAGGCCCCGGGAGGCGGCGACCGCCCATGCAAGCAGGCGCGCTGCTCGTGATGAGTCCCTACCGGGTTGTTCAGAGGCGTGGGTCGTTCCGTCGTGCTCCACTCGGCGGATCTCCGGAAACGTACCGGGCGCGGAGGGCCGTCAGAGGACAGGGAAGAGCGGGGCCGGTGGATGTCGGCGCCCGGGTAGGGGTCGTTCTGGTCGCTGCGACCCAGGTCGCCGAGCTCAACCCGCTTGTTGTTGGCCAGGCGCGCCTTCGGCGGGATCGACCGTGTCGCGAGGGAGTGGTCAGCCGAGCTGCGCCGTCATCAAGGTCAGCGGTGCCATTCCTCCGACTCCACCGTCTGCTCGGCGGGCGGCGGTTTGATGTGCACCTTCATCCCCCAGTCCGACAGCCGAAGTTCCTTCGAGTGGACCTCGTAGGACGCATCGCCCGCGGACCTGCCAGGGCCGTCGTTCAGCTCGCGCCACGAGCTCCACGCTCGGCGGACGAGTTGGTCGCCGCCGATCCACAACCGCCAGGACACCTTCCAACCGGCGTACTTACCGGTGGGGGGCCTGCGGTGGTAGCCGATGCGCATGTCCGGGTTCGCCTTGTGGAGCTGCGCGAAGGTGATGGTGCCCTCGTAGAGGGTGGTGCGCACCCCGTCGTAGATCCCGGCGGGCCGCTTGCGTTCGGTGGTGGCCAGCACGGCTCGGAGGTTGGCCGCCTCGGTGAGGCTGAGGTGGGGTCCGGCCTTCAGGAAGAGCTGGCACGGCCATTCGAAGGTCACCCAGGTCTTGCCCGGCGGCAGTGGCTCATCGGGGTCGGGCTTGACGTACGACTCGTACTCGCGTTTGCCGATGCAGATTTTGCGGGTACCGGCGATGGCCACATTGGGGTCCTTCACATCCGTCGCCACGATCGTGCCCTTGCCGAAACCGACGACGCCGCGCACCGGATCGGTGAACGACCAGCTGCCGTCAGGCGAGCGTGATCCCCAACGCTCGACGATCTTCACCCCCTGGCCGGGGACGAGCTGGCGCTGGATGACACCGGCCGGATCCACGACGGCATCGGCCCGTCCGGCAGGACCTGCCGTCGCGGTGGGCACGGCCGCCATGAGAAACGCTGCCGCCATTCGTCGTCTCATCACGCAAGCGATCTTCGCAGTACCAGGTCTCAGCGGCGTCACACCTTGATCGACGGCTGGATCTGCGCCGCTGCGGCATCGGGTCGGGCCGGTCGCAGCGCTTCCACCACCCGGCTGGCCACCGAGCGCGAGCGCACCCGCCACCTGGACCCAGGCGCGCCGGCAGGTCGCCGAGCTGAGCCCAGCGGGTCCCACCGCGGCACACGTCCGGGCCGAGCTCAACGAGCAGCGGCGGACCTTCCTGCGTGCCCTGTTGACGTGCTGAGGTGGCGGATGACGTCAACCGTGCTCCCGCGACGCGGCGGGCTCGGCTGACGTCCCTCTACGGGGCCGGGCCTCAGGGTGTCCGGGACGAGTAGGGGTGATCCCCGATGCCGCCCCCCGCGTCCTCCGACAGCATGGTGGTCATGAGAACGAGGGGCATGATCGCCGTGGCCACGTTGGCGCTCTCCGCGACGGTGCTGACGGGTTGCGGGTTCGCCGGGCTCGGCGTGGCGACGGACGAGAAGACCGAGTCGTACGAGGTCACCGACAAGGTCGTCCAGCTGACGGTGAGGAGCGGGGCCGGCGATGTCGTGGTCAACGAGAGCGACAGAGCCGGGATCAAGGTCACCGAGAAGATGCACTGGCGCGACACCGCGCCCCAGGCTTCGCACCCGGTGAAGGGGGAGGTCCTCGAACTGTCCTACGACTGCGACAAGGCCTTGGACAGTTGCTGGATCGACTACACGATCGACGTTCCCAAGGCGCTGAAGGTCAAGGTCGACATGGGAGCGGGTGACATCACCCTGCGCTCGCTGAGCGGCGAGATCGAGGTGAAGACGGGCGCGGGCGACATCGGCGCCAGCGGGCTCGCGGGCAAGCGGTTGTCCGCCGAGACGGGCGCGGGCGAGCTCGATCTGAAGTTCGGCGGCGCGCCGGACAGCGTCGAGGCGCAGACGGGGGCGGGCGACGCCACGCTCCACCTCCCGCAGGGCCGCTACGACGTGACCACCGACAGCGGCGTAGGCAGTACCGTGGTGAAGGTGACCGACGACGCGAGCGCACCGCGCAAGGTCTCGGTCTCCTCCGGCGTCGGCGAGGTGAAGATCCTGCCCCAGTGAAGCGGCGGACGCCGTGGCGGCCGCCGAGACCCGACTCCGTGGGCCGGCACGCCTCCAGCTTCGTTGGTGTCAACGGCGGCGTGTAGCCGTTGGGCAGCAGCTGCTCGGCGATCGCCACAGGCTGTGCGCTGCGGCCACGACCATCTCCCTCCGGCTGTCAAGTCACGATATTTCGCGACATGACAGCAGTTCCTGCGAACAGCTCTACTGGAGGCGATTTCGAGCACGGTAACGAACGTGCGCGAGGTCACCTCCCGCCCTCCGGCGGTGGCACCGACCTGAGGCTGCCGCTTGGTGGGCGCCGAGCGAGCAGCTGACGTTCGGGGTCGTCACCGACAACGAAACGGCAGCCGGGCACATACAGAGAACGGGGAGACCTATGGGATGGGGATTGGGCGACATTGCCGACGCCGTCTCCGACGTTGCCTCCGGGGCCGGCGGCCTGGTCGAAGATGCCGTCGACACCGCCACCGACCTCGTCGAGGGGGCCGTCGACGAAGTCCTGGACACCGCGGGCGGTTGGCTGGGGGACGCCAACGGGTGGCTATGCGCCAACGGACCCAGCTGGCTGTGTCATACGAGCAACGTCGTGCTAGGAGGCATCCGAGGCCTCGTCAACAACGCTTCCGACCTCGTCGAAGACGCCGCCGACCTGCTGAGAGACGGCGGAGCGATCGTCTCAGACGTGCTGCGCGGCGACTTCTGCAAACTGGTGAACGATCTCGGCAATCTCGGGGTCGATGCCCTCGACGCCGGCGTCGACCTCACACGCACAGTGACGGGCGGCTACATCGTGGGCGGGTGGCTGGATGCCCGCGACCGTGAACACCTTCGCCGATTCATCGATCAGCGCCTCGAGCAGAAGTTCAGCAGCGACCTCCCGACGCTGGAGAAGATCCGCGAGCACATCGGCCTGGACCGAGCCTCGTACGGACTGCCGCTCAAGGCCGAACACTACGTGTGGCGGCTTGACAGCATCAACGCCAAGCTCGCCGAATGGCACCACGAAGGCACCCTCGACCTGTACGCGCTGGCGCATCTCTTCAGCGATCGCGACACCTGCGAACTCTGGAACCTCACCGGCCCCGCCGCCCGCACCGTCGTCAAGTTCGTCGATGAGAACGGCGTCGAGGGCACCGGACCCATCCGCCGCTCTCAACTGCGGAAATACATCGACAGCAACGGCGCCACGGGACGCATCCGCGTCTACGCCATGAAAGATCGGGTCGTCGCCCACAAGACGAACATCGCCACCAAGAAGTGCAAGCGCATCGGCGTCGACCTGAACTGGAATTCCAGCGAACGGTTCCCGCAGTTCGGCCAGTACGCCGTCCGAGACATCACCGAACGCGACGAGTACCTGTTCCGCGTAGAACTCGCGGCCGACGGGGTGAGCGTGAACACCGACCTCGGCGACTACCTTCGCAACGCCGGGCTACGCGCGACGAACCCCGGCCCGCGCTCTCCAGAGGAGTGCATCATCGTCGCCATCGGCGCCTTCCGCTACACCTCGGACAAGCTGCTGGGCGCCTGCAGCGGCCGCAATATCGCCGAAGGCGCCACCTGTACAACGCCGCCTGACCGTACCGATCCCTGCTGCGTGACCGTCCATCGAAGCGGCGGCTCAGGGGTCATCCACCGCGACGTTTCACCGTACAAGGTCTTCGAGTACGTCCTGGTCCATGAAATCGGACACTACCTGGGGCTGTGTCACAGCGGTCACGACAGCCCGGCGCACATCATGTGGGTTCCTCGCACGCAAGGATGGGTCGGGTGGAGCCTGCTTGGCTACTACGCCAACAGTGGCCCCTACTTCACGCGGGCTGACGGCGAGAACGTCTGGCGGTTCCTGATCGACCAGATGCCGCAGTGCCTTGCCGCCGACCACTCCGTACGGCCTCCGAGAACTCCGCAGCTGATGTAGCTCGACCGCATCATCCACGTGAAGGACGTGGGGTGGTGGGCCTGGTGCTCGGGTTCCGGGCACCAGGCCGGCGTCACCGGGTCGCTAGGCGGTCAGGTGGCGCTCCCACCAGTCGAGGATGGCCTCGAAGCGGGCCACCCGGTGGGACGGCAGCCCCGAGCGCGACATCTCGTGCCCTTCGCCGGGGAACAGCAGCATCTCGGTCTCCACCCCGCGCAGCTTCAGCGCCACGAACAGCCGCTGCGCCTGCTCGACGGGGCACCGCCAGTCGTGCTCCGAGTGGATGATCAGGAACGGCAGGTCGATGCCGGACGCGTGGCTGAGCGGGCTGAGCTCCGCCCACCCGGCGGGGTCGGCCCCGTAGAGGTCGAGCGCGAACGCCCAGCCGATGTCGCTGGAGCCGTGGAAGCTGTCGATCGCGTTGACGGCCCGCTCGCTGATCGCCGCCCGGAAGCGGTCGCCGTGGTGGGCGGCCAGCCACGTGGTCATGTAGCCGCCGTGCGAGCCGCCCAGCACGCCGACGCGTCCGCTGTCGAGGCCGCCGGTGGCGAGGGCGGCGTCGAGGAGGGCGAGCAGGTCGGTGGCCGAGACGGCGCCGACGTCGCCGATGACGGCCTTGCCGTGGGCCTGGCCGTAGCCGGACGAGCCGCGCGGGTTGCCCATGACGACCGCGTATCCGGCGGCGGCGTAGACCTGGGCCTCGTCGAAGACGTGCCAGCCGTACTGGGTGAAGGGGCCACCGTGGATCATCAGCAGCACGGGGTGCGGGCCGTCCCCGGTGGGGCGGACGATCCAGCCGTGCACGGGGTAGCCGTCGGGCGCGGCGGTGGTGATCTGTTCGAGGGGGAGCGGGGTGAGGGCGGCGAAGGCGGTGAGGGTGATCTCCTTGCCGTCGCGGAGGGCGACGAGCTCGCCGGCGCTGGTCTGGTCGGCGACGGTGGCGACGATGGTGCCGGCGGCGTGCGCGGGCGCGTAGACCTCGCGCGCGCCGGAGATCAGGATCTCGGGGTCGGCGCCGTCGTAGGGCACGAGCAGCAGGTCGGAGGCGCCCCGGTTCTCCGAGGGGAACAGCACGCCGTCGCCGGTGGTGGCGATGACGCCGTTGTTGGCCAGGTGGTACGGCTCGGCGGCGGTGAGGCGGCGGGGCGGGGCCGAGCCGTCGGCGGGCACGGACCAGACGCCGTAATGCTCGGCGATGAGGGTGCGGCCGGTGGGGCCGGGCGCGGCGGCCACGAAGCAGACGGTGGCGCCGTCGGGGGTGAAGCGCGGCTGGCCGGCCGACAGGGTGGTGTCGGTGATCTGGCGGAGTCCGGTGCCGTCGGGGCCGGCGAGCCAGATGTCGGCGTAGTGGGTGTGGTGGCGGGTGTCGTGCCGGGCGGCGCTGAAGGCCAGCAGGGTGCCGTCGGGGCTCCAGACCGGGGCGTCGTGGTCGAAGTCGCCTTCGGTCACCTGGACGGCGGGCGGCACGGAGGTGCGGGAGGCGTGGGGGTCGGTGACGAAGACGTGGGAGCGCCGGTCGGTGTAGAAGCCGAGGTTGTCCAGGCGGTATTTCAGGGTGGTGATGCGCCGGGGCCGTTCCTTGTCCGGCTTGGCGTCGCCGTACCGGCCCTCTTCGGGGACGCGGGCGACGAACGCGATGCGGCGCGAGTCGGGGCTCCACACGGGTTTGCCGGCGCCCAGCGGCTGGTCGGTGACCTTCCATGGTTCACCGCCCGCGGTGGGCATGACGTGCACCTGGGGGCGGCCGCCTGATTCGGCGCGGGTGAAGGCGAGCCACTGGCCGTCGGGGGAGTAGGCGGGTTCGGCGTCCCTGCGTCCGGCGGTGAGCTGCCGGGGTGGGGCGCCGCCGTCGGTGGGCACCAGCCAGAGCTCGCCGCGGTATTCGTCGGCCTCGAGGTCGGGCCGGGTCACGGCGACGACCGCGTGGGTGCCGTCGGGGGACACGGTCGGGGTGCCGAGCGTGTGCAGAAGGGAGATATCTGCGGGTTTCATGGCCGAGACCCTATCTGCCGGGCCTCGGCGGCGACGGCGTTGCGGAGGTCCCTGATGCCGGGGCGGCCGCGGAGCGGGTGGACGGCGTTGGTGAGCAGGACGACGGTCAGCCGGTGGGCCGGGTCGACGATCAGCGAGGTGCCGGTGAACCCGGAGTGCCCGTAGGCGTCGGTGAGCGGGCCGACGATGCCGGGGTCGCCGATGCGGACGCCGAGGCCGTGGCGGAAGGGGGCGTCCTGGACGGGGTGCTCGCGGGTCATCTCGCCGGTGAGGGGAAGGGTGCCGAGGCGCAGCGCCTCGCCGAAGCGGAGCAGGTCGTCGGCGGTGGAGAAGAGGCCGGCGTGCCCGGCGACGCCGCCGAGGGAGTGGGCGGTCTCGTCGTGCACCTCGCCGAGGGCGCGGTGGCATTCGGTCTTGGCGATGCGGGCGAGGTCGGCCTGGTCGCCGGGGGCGCCGATCGGGCGGTAGCGGGTGTCGGCGAGGCCGAGCGGGGTGGTGACCCGGTCGCGGACGAGGGCGTCGAGCGGTGCGTCGCCGGCGATCTCGGCGATCCGGCCGGCGGTGATCATGCCGACGTCGGTGTACAGGTAGGGTCCGCCGACCGGCGAGGTGATGGGGGTGGCGAGGATGGTGTCGAGGCGGTCGTCGGGGGGCACGTCGTCGACGCGGTGGGTGGGCTGGAGTCCCGCGGTGTGGGTGAGCAGGTGGCGCGGGGTGATGTGGGTGCGGTGGCCGTAGTGGTCGGGCAGCCACGTGGCGGCGGGCGCGTCGAGGTCGAGGCGTCCTTCGGCGGCCAGGGACAGGATCACCGCGGTGGTGAAGATCTTGCTGACCGAGGCGAGGTCGAAGACGGAGTCGCGGCGGGCGGGGGGCCGGGCCGGGGCGAGCGTGCCCTGGGAGTCGGTGTAGCGGACGAGCTCGCCGGCCGCCGCGGCGTCGGCGATCTCGCCGTCCACGGCGATCAGCGCGACGGCCGCGGGTACGACGGAGGGGGTGGCGGCGGCCAGGATGTCAGCGAGCATGCCGTACCTCTTCCAGGCGGGAGCCGTGTGATTCCAGCAACGCCTGTGCCTCGTCGGCGTCGACGCCGTGCTCGATCATCACGACGGCGATCTTGGCCTGGCCGCCGGCGGCGTCCAGTGCCTTCCTGGCCTTCTCGGGGTCGGCGCCGGTGATGTCGCTGACCATGCGGGCGGCGCGGCCGGCCAGCTTGGTGTTCATCGCGGACATCTCGATCATCTTGTTCCCGTAGGTGCGGCCCAGCTTGATCATCGAGATGGTGGAGATCATGTTGAGCACCAGCTTCTGCGCGGTGCCGGCCTTGAGCCTGGTGGAGCCGGTCACCACCTCGGGTCCCACGACGACCTCGATGGCGTGCTCGGCGGCGGCCGACAGGGGCGTCTGGTGGTTGCACGACAGGGCCACGGTGAGGGCGTCACGGCGGCCGGCCTCGGCCAGGGCGCCGAGGACGAACGGTGCCGTCCCGCTGGCGGAGATGCCCACGACGGAGTCGAGCCGGCCGACGTCGAGGTCGGCCAGGGCCCGCTGGCCGGCGGGGAAGTCGTCCTCGGCGCCTTCCACGGACCTGGTCAGCGCGGGCCGGCCGCCCGCGATGACGCCCTGGACGAGCGAGGGGTCGGTGCCGAAGGTGGGTGGGCACTCCGAGGCGTCGAGGACGGCCAGGCGGCCGGAGGTGCCCGCGCCGACGTACAGCAGCCTGCCTCCGGCCTGCATGCGCGTGGCGATCGCGTCGATGGCGGTGGTGATGGCGGGCAGGGCCGCGCCGACCGCGGCGGGCACGGTGGCGTCCGCCTGGTTCATCAACTGGGCGATCTCCGAGGTCGGCAGCCGGTCGATCTGGCTGTAGCGCGGATCGCTCTGCTCCGTGGACAGCTCGGGGAGTCGATCAATCATGACGCTAATTTCCACCTTTGGCATCTCGTATGCAAATAAGCTTCAGGTATGTCTTACGTACGTACCGGAGCCGAACGGCTGGCCATGGATCCAGGCCTCGTGACCGGCGACCGGCTTGGCCTGATCACCAACCAGACCGGAGTGCTGAGCGATCTGACTCCCACGCCCACAGTGCTGCGCGGCCTGACCGCCCTGTTCAGCCCTGAACACGGCATCAGAGGCACGGCGCAGGCCGGGTTCAGCGAAGGCGGGGGAGAGTGTTACGGCCTGCCCGTCCACGACACCTACCAGAAGACGGGGGCGGAGCTGGACGGCCTGGTGGCCGCCTCGGGTGTCGACACCCTGGTGTTCGACCTGTTCGACGTGGGTGCGCGCTTCTACACCTACGTCTGGACGATGAAGGATCTGATGGAGTCGGCCAGGCGGCTCGGTGTCGGCTTCGTCGTGCTGGACCGGCCCAACCCGATCGGCGGGACCGTGGCGGAGGGCCCGCCGCTGGACATGGCGTTCGCCAGCCCCGTGGGCGGCGCGGCCGTTCCCGCCAGGCACGGGCTGACGGTGGGAGAGCTGGCGCGGCTGCTCGACCCCGAGGTGCGGGTGATCACGATGGAGGGCTGGCACAGGGACCTGCCGTTCGCCGAGACGGGACTGCCGTGGGTGATGCCATCGGTCAACATGCCCACGCTCGACACCGCGCTCGTCTATCCGGGCACCGGGCTCGTCGAGGGCACGAACCTGTCGGAGGGGCGCGGCACGACCCGGCCCTTCGAGCTGGTCGGCGCACCGTACCTGGACGACAGGTTCGCGCCGGCGCTCAACGAGCTCGGACTGCCGGGCGTGCGCTTTCGCGACCTGTGGTTCACCCCGACCTTCAGCAAGCACGCCGGTGCCGCCGTCCGGGGGGTCCAGCTGCACGTCACCGACCCGCGGGCGTTCCGGCCGGTGTTCACTGCGGTGTCGCTGATCCACGTGGCGCGCTCGCAGCATCCCGAGGAGTTCGCGACCAACGACTTCCTCGACCACCTGTGGGGGTCCGACACGCTGCGGCGCTGCCTGGAGGCAGGACAGGACCCGCGCGGGCTGTGCCCGGAGCCCACCCTCCCCCGGGGTGAGCTGCTCTACCGGTGATCTCAACGCAGATCGCGCCGGTAGAGCCAGAAGACCCGCTCTGCTCGCGCGCCCACGGCGCGCGAGTAGAAGCGGAGCGGGCCCACCCAGCCGATCTGCGTCTCGGTCAGGCCCGCGGCGTGCTGGTCGGCCAGGCAGCGGCGCAGCAGCCTGCCGCCCACGCCGAGACCGCGCGCCGCGGGGGCGGTGCCCATCGGGCCGAACCACAGCGGCCTGGCGCCCCAGGCGGCGAAGGCGACGATCTCGCCGTCGAGCGTGGCGTAGTGCAGGCCGGTGGCGTTGGCCGCCTCCCAGGCCCAGTTCGCGTTCCACTCCCGCTCGGCGAAGGCGGCCACGCGCGCGCGGTCCTCGCCGGAGGCGGCGGTGTGCAGTTCGACGCCGGGCCGCAGCGGCGGCTCCGCCTCGGCGGCGACGGGCAGCCGGGCGGTCATGTTCCAGGC
Organism: Nonomuraea sp. NPDC003804; assembly: GCF_040610675.1. Classification (NCBI taxonomy): domain Bacteria; kingdom Bacillati; phylum Actinomycetota; class Actinomycetes; order Streptosporangiales; family Streptosporangiaceae; genus Nonomuraea; species Nonomuraea sp. NPDC003804. The sequence continues at coordinate 63,034 of NZ_JBEXMT010000043.1, read as the reverse complement.
GACGTGATAGCGCTCGTAGCCGGCGCTCTCGGCCAGGCACGCGGCGGCGGTGTAGCGCACGTCGATGCCGGGCCAGGCGTAGGCCGGCGGGTTGCCGGCGAAGCGCGCCTGCGTCGCCCCCTCGGCACGCAGCCACGTCTCGGCGGCGGCGACCAGCTCGCGCCCGCGTCCCTTGCCCTGGGCGTCCGGGTGGACGGCCAGCAGGTCGATGTGCCCGATCGTCGGGTCGCGCTCCGACAGCGAGACCATGACGAGGCCGCCGTCGGTGGTCAGCGCCTTCCACCTGCGGGTGGCAGGCGGCGACATGAGCCGGTCGACCAGGGCGGGAGCCTCGGCGGCGTCGAAGGTGAGCGCCGCGCGCGCGATCTCGCGCGGCCCTGTCATCCGCGCTCCACATGGGTGGCCACGACGCTGCGCCGCTGGGGGTGGAAGCAGGCGTGCCGCTGCGGGATGTCGCCGGTGATGCCGAGCACGGGACGGCTCGCCTCGCACTCGGCCGTCCTGAACGGGCAGCGCCTGGCGAACAGGCAGCCGGCGTCCTGGTGGCTCTCGTCCAGCGACTCGGTCGGCACCACCGGCTCGGCGCCCGGCACCTCCAGGCCGTGCAGCACGGGGATGGCCGACAGCAGCGACTGGGTGTAGGGGTGGACGGGGTCGGCGATGATCGTGTCGACCGGGCCGCGCTCGATGACCTGGCCGCGGTAGATGACGTACAGCTCGCCGTCGTCGCCGATGTAGCGGGCGGTGGCCACGTCGTGGGTGATGAACAGCACGCTCACCCCGAGGCTCTCCCGCAGGTCCTTCAGCAGCGCCAGGATGCCGAGGCGGAGCGACACGTCGATCATGGAGGTGGCCTCGTCGGCGACGAGCATCTCGGGGTCGACGGTCAGCGCGCGGGCGATGACCACGCGCTGGCGCATGCCGCCCGACAGCTGGTGCGGGTAGCGGCCGAGCACGGAGGCCGGGTCCAGGCCGACCAGGGACAGCACCTCGGCGGCGCGCGCCTCGATCCACGACTTCGGCCTGCCGGTCTGCCTGGCGCGCAGCTCGAGCGGGGCCTGGAGCGTCTGGTGGATGGTCCTGGTCGGGTTCAGCGCCGAGTAGGGGTCCTGGTGGATCATCTGGATCTTGCGGAAGTGCGGCTGCCTGGCCTTCGGCTTCAGCGACGACATCTCCACGCCGTCGATGCTGATCTGGCCGTCGTCGTAGCTCTCCAGGCCCGCGATGATCCTGCCGAGCGTCGTCTTGCCGCAGCCGGACTCGCCGATGAAGGAGGCCGCGCCGCCCTTGGGGATCTCGAAGTCGACCCCGCGCAGGGCCTGCACGGTCCGTCCCGACAGGACGCTTCCCCGCTGCTTGAAGGTCTTGGTGATGCCCTTGCCGCTGATCATGCGTTTTCCTTCACCTTGACCGCGTGGCAGGCGACGATCCGGTCCCCGTGCGGCAGCGCCTCGGGGTCGGCGGTCTCGCAGACGTCCATGCGCAGGGCGCAGCGCTCCCTGAACACGCATCCCTCCTTCGGCACGGTGGCCAGCGTGGGCGGCCGGCCTGGCAGGGCCTGCGCCTCGTTGATGTCGCCGGTCAGGCGGGGGATGGCCTTGATCAGGCCGCGCGTGTAGGGGTGCTGGGGGTCGGCGAGCACCTGGCGGGTGGGGCCCTGCTCGACCAGCCGCCCGCCGTACATGACCGCCAGCCGGTCGGCGACCTCAGCCACCACGCCGATGTCGTGGGTGATGACCATGGTGGTCAGCCCGCGCTCGGCGTGGACCTCGCGGATGATCCGCAGGATCGTCGCCTGGGTGATCATGTCGAGCGCGGTGGTGGGCTCGTCGAGCACGACCACGTGGGCGTTGAGCACCAGCGCCAGCATGATGCCGACGCGCTGGCGCATGCCGCCCGACAGCTCGTGCTGGTGGGAGTCGAGCACCCGCGCGCCGTCCAGGCCCATGCGGGCCAGCAGGTCCTTGGCGTCCTTCACCAGGCCCCGCAGGTCCTCGACGCCGTGGGAGCGGCCGAGGTCGAGCAGCTGCTTGCCGACGGTCTTGAGCGGGTTGAGCGAGTTCTGCGCGGCCTGGAAGACGTAGCCGATGTGGGCGCCGCGCGCCTTGCGCAGCCGCTCGCCGTCGAAGGTGACCACGTCGCCCAGGTCGTCGATCTCGACGCTGCCCGCGCTGATCCGCCCGGGCGGCTGCACCGCGTTGAGCAGGGAGAACGCCAGCGTGGACTTGCCGGAGCCGGACTCGCCGACGATGCCGGTGATCGTGCCGGCGGGCAGTTCCATGCTGACGTTCCTGACGGCGGGCAGCTCGCCCGCCGAGGTCTTGTAGACGACCGTGAGGCCGTCGATGCGCACGCCCGGCGCCTGCTTTGCCACTTCCTACTACTCCTCGCGCAGCCGGGGGTTGAAGATCTCGTCCATGGCGTCGACCACGAGCACGATCCCGAGCGTCAGCAGCAGGATCGCCAGCAGCGGCGCCAGCAGGTAGCCGAGCGCGGTCGGCGTGATCATGGCGCCGGCCTGGAAGACGGCGAGGTTGAGCATGACGCCCCAGTTGTCGGACTCGTACGGGAGCACGCCCAGGAAGAACAGGCCGACCTGCGCGTAGACGGCGCCGGTCACCGCGATGAGCATGTTCATCGCGATGTAGGGAGCCATGCTCGGCAGCAGCTCCTTGCTGACGATGTGCGTGGTGGACAGGCCGAGGCCGCGCGCCGCCTCGATGAAGCCGCGCTCCCGCAGAGAGAGGGTCTGCGCGCGTACGGCACGCGCCACACCGCCCCAGCCGAGCAGGCCGAGCACCAGCCCCATCTGGATCGGGTTGCCGAACTTCCACACCGTCGCCAGCACCAGCAGCAGCGGCAGGCCGGGGATGGTGAGCTTCATGTCGGTGATCCGCATGAGCACCGTGTCCCAGCGGCCCCGCCTGAAGCCGGAGTAGAGGCCGAGCGCGGTGCCGAAGACCACCGTGATGAGGGCGGTCACCGCGGCGCTGAGCAGCACGTAGCGCGAGCCGGTGATGACCAGCGCGAGCACGTCCCTGCCCTGCGGGTCGGTGCCGAACCAGTGCTGCCAGCTCGGCGGCTGGGTGATGGCGTCGGGGTTGTCCGGCAGCGGGCTCGGGAAGAACATCGGCCCGAAGACGCCCATGAACGCGAAGCCCAGGATGATGATCACCCCGGCCATGCGGCTGGGCTTGCGCTTCATCACGCGCCAGACGCCGTACCAGAAGTTGCGGCGGATGGTCGCCGTGCTGCTCTCCAGCACGATGGCGCTCATCGTCCCCCCTCCCCGCTGCGCACCCGCGGGTCGATCACGGTGTAGAACAGGTCGGCCACGATGTTGGCCACGACGACCGACACGGTGATCAGCAGGAACGCGCCGCCCATCAGGGCGTAGTCGCGCAGGGTGATGCTGTCGATGAGCAGCCACCCGAGGCCCGGATAGTTGAAGATCTTCTCGATGAAGACCGCGCCGCCGAGCAGCAGACCGAGCGAGAGCGCCAGGATCGTGAACAGCGGCAGGATCGCGTTGCGCGCGACGTACCTGAAGATGATCGACCGCTTCATCCCGCGTAGTTCGGCGGCCAGGATGAAGTCGTCGCCGAGCACCGTGACGACGCTCGACTTCATGGCCAGGATCCAGCCGCCGTAGGCCGACAGCGCGTAGGTCGCGACCGGCAGGACGGCGTGTTCGGCCAGGGAGCCGAGGTAGCCGGCGTTGAAGCCGGGCTCGAACAGGATGTCCACCGGGCCGTCCGCCGGCAGGATCGGGATCAGCGTCGCGAAGATGACCACCAGCAGCATCGCCAGCACGTACTGCGGGATGCCGTGCAGCAGCGAGCCGGAGATGGCCAGCGCGTCACCCAGCTTGCCGGTGCGCTTGATGGCCGCGTACACGCCCAGGATCACCCCGACCAGGAAGCTGAGCAGGGTGCCGAGCAGCACGGGTAGAACGGTCCACTTGGCCGCGTCCGTCAGGACGTCGAGGACGGGCGTCCCCGGCCTGGTGACCGAGACGCCGAGGTCGAAGCGGAGCAGGCCGCCCATGTAGTCGACGTACTGCTCCCACATCGTGCCCGAGGGCAGGAAGCCGTACATCACCTTGGTGGCCTGCATGGCCGCCTCCGGCGACATGCCCCCCTCGACGAGCTTCTCGTAACGGGCGGCGACGGGGTCGCCGGGAATGTTGTTGACGATGAAGAAGCTGATCGAGGCGACCACGAGGATCATGACGATCCCGCGGGCCAGGTGACCCGCGAGTCGCCGAGCGATAACCGTCATGTGCTACTGCTTCTTCTTGACCAGACCCTGCTGGATCCAGACACCAGAGGGAAGGACGCCCTGTCCGAGACGCAGGACCTCGTCGTCGTGCGGCCAGCCGGTGAAGCGGCTGTTGTTGACGAACTGGTTGTTGATGTAGTCCCACAGCTGGATGACCGGGAGGTCCTGGTTGGCGGCCGTGGCCAGCTGCGCCATGATCGGCTTGGCCTCCTCGGGGCCCACCGAGTTCAGCTTGCCGGTGAGCTCGCCGGGGTTGACCTTGGTGCCGTCGACCTCGGTCTCCTCGGGGCTGCCCATCCAGTTGCCGGCCTCGCCGGGGGCGGAGTGCTTGACCTTGCCGCCGACGTTGGCCCAGCCGTTGGAGGCGCCGTAGAGGCGCTGGAAGATGTCGTACGGCGCGGGGCCGAGCGCCATCAGCCAGAAGCCGACGTCGTACTTACCTGCCGCCAGCTCCTCCAGGTAGACCGGGTAGTCGGCGGTGGTGACCACCTCGGCGTCGATCCCGGCCTTGATGAGCTGGCTCTTGATGTTCTCCTGGGCCGACAGCCAGTCGGAGAAGCCGGCCGGCGCGTGCATGGAGACCTTCCACGGCGTGCCGTCGGCCAGCGTCCACTTGCCGTCCTTCTTGGTCAGGCCGGCGGCCTTGAACTCCTCCTCGGCCTTGGCCGGGTCGACCTTGTACGGCTCCAGCTTGGGCAGCGTCTCGGGGATCCAGGCGTTGGCGGCCTTCTGGTGGATGCCGGTGATGGTGGTCGCCGCGGTGCCGCCCTCGGGCGAGGCGACCTTGGTGACCTGCTCGCGGTCGATCAGGTAGGCCAGGCCCTTGCGGACGTGCACGTTGTCGTAGGGCTTCTTGGCCTGGTTGAAGGCCATGCCGACGGCCACGGGGGAGTAGCCCTTGATGACCTCGCTGCCCGGCGCGGCCTTGATCCGGTTCATCACGTCGGTCGGAGCGGCGACGAAGCCGGAGTGGTCGAGCTTGCCCTGGGTGAGGTAGTTCCAGATCTGCTCGTTGCCGGTGTAGTTGAGGAACTTCACCTGGTCGGGCGCCACGTTGGCGGCGTTGAAGAAGTGCTTGTTCTTGACCAGGAGCGCCTCGCCGGGGTTGACCCGCGACAGCACGAACGGCCCGCCCGCGACGTCGGTCGGCGGGGCGAAGGCGATCACCTTCTCGCCCAGCGCGGTGATCTCCTCGCGGGCCTTCTCCGCCTCGGGGCCGTCACCGCGGGCGGTCTTGATCGTGTCCCAGATGGTGGCGGGCACCGCGCTGCTCCACACGTGGGCGGGCAGCACCGTGGTGTCGAGCACGCCGCGCGCGAACTTGGGGCTGGGGTTCTCGGGGTCCTGCGTGATCTTGATGGTCTTCTCGTCGACGACCGTGACCTCGGCCGCCGCGCCGGCCGCGCCGGGGGTGACGGCGAAGGCCGTGCTGCCCTGGGTGTAGGCGAGGGCGATGGAGAGTTTCACGTCTTCGGCGGTGACCGGCTTGCCGTCGGACCACTTGGCGTTCGGCTGCAGCTTGAGCGTGATGGAGGAGTTGTCCGGGGCGATCTCCCAACTGGCCGCCATGCCGGGCAGCGCCTTGTTGGGGTCGGTCAGGTGGTTGACGACCCACCCGATCTTCATCGTGGTGTAGCCCGGGAAGGCGTTGCCCTTGGGGTTGTAAGGGTTGGCAGGGGCGCTCGCGTCGATGCCAGGCCTGTTCACGTCGATCGTGGTGAAGAGGCCGCCGCCGGCGCTCCCACCACCGCCCGCGGACTTGTTGTCGGTGCTGCTGCACGCCGTCGTCGTGGCGAGACCGAGCAGCGCCACTACGGCTGCTAGTCGCTTCATGTACCGCTCCGTGGGGGGCTTATCGATGGGTCCGGTATAGATCGGGGATTGTCCGGACCCTATGGTCAGCCCGCGGATGCGTCAATAATCTCCAGCAGTTGTGAGGTGAATGTAACTTTCCTTCATCACCCGCCATGCTGGAAAAAGGGCGTCACAAGGGGGGGTGGGGGCCGCGCGACGCGCAGGGCACGCGCCGGGACCCCCGTAGTGTATCCGCTGGTCAGCGGCTTCCAAAGAGTTCGTTGACGCGCGCGTTGGCGGCGGTCAGCGCGGTGGCGGCATCCTTCTGCCCCAGCCAGACCTCCTCCAGCGCCGTCTGCACGATCTGCCCGATCTCGTCGCCGTGGTCGCTGACCGGCAGCAGGAAGGTGCCGTCCTCGGCGTCGGCGACGGAGGTGAAGGCCGACACGTCACGCCCCGCCTTCTCGTGCGCCTTCATCGCCCGCTCGGCCGAGGACGAGATGGCGGGGAAGACCACGGCGCTGTCGCCCACCAGGTCCTGGCAGCCGGTCGAGCCCAGGAACTTCACCCACTTCCAGGCCGCCTCCTGGTGCCGGGTGCCGGCGTAGATGACGTCGGCCAGGCCGTTGAAGGACGACTTCCGACCCTGGGGGCCCTTTGGCAGCGGGGCGAAGGCGAACTTCCCGTCCGCCAGATAGGTGTTGATCATCTAGGAGCCGGTGATGCCCAGCGCGGCCTTGCCCGAAGCGAGAACGGCGTCCGGGCCCAGCGAGCCGGTCTTGTCGTAGGAGGCGGTGTAGCCCTTGTCGGCCAGGCGCTTGAACCACTCGACGGTCTCGGCGAGCTTCGGGTCGTCGTAGAAGTACCTGGTGCCGAACGGGTTCTTGTCGATGAAGCCGAAGCCGTTGGAGACGGCCAGGTCGCCCCAGCCGTTCTGGCCGAGCGCGCCGTCGCGCAGCTCCGGGACGTAGCCGTGGACGGCCCTGCGCCAGGTCGAACGCGCGGAACTTCAACTCCCTGCGCAAGAAGGACGAGCTGGACGCGTACCGGGTGGCCTGCCGCTGAGGCGCGCACTGGCCGGGGGCGATCGAGGGCCGCCCCTCGGCCGAGAAACCGGGTGAGCGGACCGACACGCGTCGCTATCCTTCCGGCATGGCAGACGACCATGGGGTGACCCCGCAGAGTGAGGACTTCTCGGCCTGGTACAACGAGCTGGTCGCCAAGGCGCAGCTCGTCGACCGGGGCCCGGCGAAGGGCACCATGGTCATCCGACCGTACGGCTACCGCCTGTGGGAGCTGCTCCAGGGCGAGCTCGACCGGCGGATCAAGGACACCGGCCACGAGAACGCCTACTTCCCGCTGCTGATCCCCGAGAGCTACCTGCGGCGCGAGGCCCAGCACGTCGAGGGCTTCTCGCCGGAGCTCGCCGTCGTCACCCACGCCGGTGGCAAGGAGCTCGAGGAGCCGCTGGTCGTGCGCCCCACCTCGGAGACCGTCATCGGCGAGATGATGGCCAGGTGGATCTCCTCACACCGTGACCTTCCGCTGCTGCTGAACCAGTGGGCGAACGTCGTGCGCTGGGAGCTGCGGCCCCGCATGTTCCTGCGCACCACCGAGTTCCTGTGGCAGGAGGGCCACACCGCGCACGCCGACGCGGCCGACGCGATGCGGGAGACGATGCTCGCCCTCGACCTCTACACCGAGGTGGCGCGGGACATCGCCGCCATTCCCGTGGTGGCGGGCGAGAAGACCGCGGGCGAAAGGTTCGCCGGAGCGGTGCGCACCTTCACCATCGAGGGCATGATGCGCGACGGCAAGGCGCTGCAGGCCGGCACCTCCCACTACATGGGCACCAACTTCGCCGCGGCCTTCGACATCCACTACACCTCCGCGGCCGGCCGCCTCGAACTGTGCCACACGACGTCGTGGGGCATGTCCACCCGGATGATCGGCGGCGTCATCATGACGCACGGCGACGACAAGGGGCTGGTGCTGCCGCCCAGGCTCGCGCCGTACCAGGTCGTCATCGTCCCGATCGGCCGCGGGGAGCAGGGGGAGCGGACGCTGGCGGCCGCCCGTGACCTCGCGGCGCGGCTGACGGCGGCCGGTGTGCGCGCCCACGTCGACGACCGCGCCCAGCTCTCGCCGGGCTTCCGGTTCAACGACTGGGAGCTGCGCGGGGTGCCGATCCGCCTCGAACTGGGCCCCCGCGACCTGGAGTCGGACACCGTGGTCATGGCCAGGAGGCTGGGCGAGGAGGGCAAGCAGTCGCTCCCGCTGGCCGCCGTGCCCGCGAGCATGCCGGGGATCCTCGCGGAGTTCCAGGAGTTCCTGCTGCGCCGGGCCACCGCGTTCCGCGACGAGCGCACCACGCCGGTCGGCACGTGGGAGTCCTTCACCGCCGCCGTCGGCTCGGGGTGGGCGCTGGCGCTGCACTGTGGCAAACCCTCGTGCGAGGACGACATCAAGGCGCGCGCCGCCGCCACCCCGCGCTGCGTTCCGCTCGACGGCGCGGCCGAGACCGGGACCTGCGTGCGCTGCGGGGAACCCTCCGCCTACGGCAAGCGGGTCGTCTTCGGCCGCTCCTACTGAGCCCTGCCCCGGCGGGTCATGGTCAGATCGCGTCCCAGGCGACGTCCTCGTACAGGGCGAGCAGCCGGGCGGCGAACGCCTCGTCGAGCTTGAGGGCGGCCTCCTCGAGCCGGCCGACCATGACCACGCCGTGGGAGTTGGTGAGGAAGACCGCCTCGTAGGCGGGCAGGTCGGCGACCCTGACGGGGCGGCGCTCCTGCGGGATGCCGGCCGGCTCCAGCGCGCGCTCCATCAGCTGCATGGTGATGCCGTGCAGCATCGGCGCGTCGGGCCAGATGACCGCGGTCCCGTCGAAGCAGCCGAGGTTGGTGATCAGGCCTTCGGAGATCAGGCCGCCGGGACCGGTGAGCAGGCCCTCGTCGTAGCCCTCGGCGTGGAGCAGGCTTCCGTAGTACGCCTGGGGGAAGCCGCCCAGGTGCTTGATGTGCGGAAGGAAACGCTGGTAGCCGACGGGTCGGACGCTGCGCGGCGTGGTGGCGACCGCGATGGGCGGGCGGGCGGTGACGAACACGTGCGGGCGGTCGTCGGCGTCGGCCGCCTGGACGTAGACGCGGACGCTGGCGTCGGTGAGGTCGTCGCCGAGCGCGGTCCTGATCGAGTCGATGACGAGCGCGGTGTCGAGGTCGAGGCCGAACAGCTCGCGGTTGGCCGCCGTCAGGCGGGCCAGGTGCAGGTCGAGGCCGCGGGTGCGCCGGTCGCGCACCTGCATGGCGGTGAAGTGGCCGTAGCGGGCCAGGAGCGGCAGGGCGGACTCGGGCCCGGCGACCCGGCCGTCGATGACGGTGATCACCCGACCAGCTTACGGGCGGCCGGGACTGTCGTGTGTAGCAAGCGTTTGGTTAGATCCGGGCATGGACGAACGTGAGGTCGCCGACCGGCTGGAGATCGCCGGGCTGCTCGCCCGCTACGCCAGGGCCGTCGACGCCGGGGAGTGGGACCGGCTCGTGGAGGTGTTCACCGCCGACGCCGTGATCGACTACCGGTCGGCGGGCGGGATCGCGGGCGGGTTGGAGGAGGTCAGCGCCTGGCTGGCCGCGGCGCTGGCGCCGTGGCCCGGACGGCTGCACCTGGTCGGGGCGCCGGTCATCGACTTCACCGCCGCGGACGGGGACGCCGATGCCGCGGCTGGTACGGCGGCGGGCACCGAGGCCGTGGTGCTGGCGCCGTTCACCGACACGCTGGCGCCCTCGAGGACGATGCTGGCCGCCGGGGCCAAGGGGGTGTGTCAGGGCGGCGGCTGGTATCACCACCGCATGGTCCGCACCGCCGCCGGATGGCGCAGCAGGGAACTGGTGGAGGAGCAGACCTGGCGCACGATCAGCTGACCCCGTCCAGCTGACCCCGTCGCGGCGGCCCGCCCCGCACGCCGGAGCGGCGTGATGGACGGGCCCCGCCCCGTGACCGCGGTGGCCTCTCGGGGGCTTGCCGTACGAGGGGGGCTGCCGGACGCGGGACTCCTCGCCGGACGGGCCGGGGAGCGAGCCGACGGGTCAGGACGTCGCGGGTGACAGGCGCGACAGCGCGAGCGAGGCGTAGAGCGCCGCGCCGTCCGGCAGGACGGCGTCGTCGAACCGCGCCTCGGGGGAGTGGTTGTACGGCGCGCTCGCCGGGTCCCGGTCGGGCGGGCACGCGCCGAGGAAGACGAAGGCCCCGGGCACGTCCTCGAGCACGTAGGAGAAGTCCTCCGAGCCCATGACCGGCTGCGGGGCCACGAAGAAGCGGCCGGGACCGAAGAGCCCGTCGATGGTCTCGCCCGCGAAGGACGCCTCGTCCGGGGTGTTGACCGTGACCGGATAGCCCATGCCGAAGGACGCCTCGACCCGCAGGCCGTGCGCCGCGCCGATGCCCTCGACCAGCTGCACGGCACGCTGCTTGACGCGGGCCCTGGTGTCCTTGTTGAAGGTCCTGATCGTGGCCGAGAAGCGGGCGTCGTCGGGGATGACGTTGTCGACGGTGCCCGCGTGGAAGCTGCCGACGGTCACCACGACCGGGTCGAACACGTCGAAGGCCCTGGTCACCAGAGTCTGCAGGGCGGTGACCATCTCGCAGGCGGCCGGGATGGGGTCCAGCGCGCGCTGCGGGGTGGACCCGTGGCCGCCCCTGCCGATCACGTGCACGTCGAAGGTGTCGGCCGCGGCCATGATGGGCCCGCCGCGCGAGGAGAACGTCGCGGGCGGCAGCATCGCCGAGACCACGTGCATGCCGTAGGCGGCCACGGCCCGCGAGCCGGCCGCGTCGAGCACGCCCTCGTCGATCATGACTTTGGCGCCCTCGTAGCCTTCCTCGCCCGGCTGGAACATGAACACCACGTCGCCCGCGAGCTGCTCCCGCCGGGCGGCCAGCAGGTGGGCGGCCCCGGTGAGCATGGTGGTGTGCAGGTCGTGGCCGCAGGCGTGCATCCGGCCCTCGTGGGTGGAGATGTACGGCAGGTCGTTGCGCTCGGCGACGGGCAGCGCGTCCATGTCGCCTCTGAGCAGGACGGCGGGGCCCGGCCTGCCGCCGCGCAGCACTGCGGTGACCGAGCTGAGCGACTCGCCCGTGCTGATCTCCAGCGGCAGGCCGTCGAGCGCGGCCAGCACCTTCTCCTGCGTGACGGGCAGGTGGAGCCCGACCTCGGGCGTGGTGTGCAGCGAGTGGCGGAGCCGGACGAGCTCGTCCCGCATGTCCTGTGCTGATTCAAGAAGCGACATGGAGCACATTCTTCACACGCCCGCCACTGGCCGGACAAGTGGTCATTTGTAGGATGGCCGCGTGACTGAGCGTAAGCCCATCCAGACCTGGTTGTCCGACATGGACGGCGTCCTGGTGCACGAGGGGCATCCCGTCCCCGGCGCCGACGTGTTCGTCAAGCGCTTGCGCGAGTCGGCCAAGAGCTTCAAGCTGCTCACGAACAACTCCATCTACACCCCGCGCGACCTCGCCGTACGGCTGCGCGCGGGCGGCCTGGACGTGCCGGAGGAGGCCATCTTCACCTCGGCGATGGCGACCGCGCGCTTCCTGGACGACCAGCGTCCCCGCGGCTCCGCCTACGTGATAGGCGAGGCGGGGCTGACGACGGAGCTGCACGAGATCGGCTACGTGTTGACCGACATCGACCCGGACTACGTGGTGCTGGGCGAGACGCGCACCTACAGCTTCACCCAGATCACCAAGGCCATCAGGCTGGTCGAGGCCGGCGCCAGGTTCATCGCGACGAACCCGGACCCGGTGGGTCCGTCGAACGAGGGCTCGCTCCCGGCCTGCGGCGCCGTGGCCGCGATGATCACCAAGGCCACGGGGGTCGAGCCGTACTTCGTCGGCAAGCCCAACCCCATGATGATGCGCCACGCGCTGAACGCCATCGACGGCCACAGCGAGACCACCGCGATGATCGGCGACCGGATGGACACCGACATCGTCTGCGGCATGGAGGCGGGTCTCTACACGATCCTGGTGCTGAGCGGCGTGACGCAGCGCGAGCAGGTCGACCGCTTCCCCTTCCGGCCGTCGCTGATCGTGGACTCGGTGGCCGATCTCGTCGACCGGATCTGATTCCTGACGCACCCTGTCAGGTATGGCCGGCAGGCTGGCTCTCATGCACCGCATCTACCTGGAGCTCGGCCCCAAGAAGGTGTTCGCCTGCTCGCTCGACTGGCCCGGCTGGTGCCGCGTCGACAGAAGCGAGGAACCGGCCATCGACCGGCTGACCGACTACGCCCCGCGCTACCGCGTGATCGCCGAGCGGGCGGGCCTCGACTTCGCGCCCGGCGAGCCCGTCGTGGTCGAGCGGGTCAAGGGCTCCAGCACCACCGACTTCGGCGCGCCCGACGCCGAGCCGTCCGCCGACGCCGAGCCCGCCGGCCCGGCGACGCTCGCCCGTGACGTCGCGCTGCTGCGCGCGGCCTGGGCGCTGTTCGACCAGACCGCCGCCGCCACGCCCGAGGAACTGCGCAAGGGGCCGCGCGGCGGCGGGCGCGACCGCACCAGGATGGTCGAGCACGTCACCGAGGCCGAACGCGCCTACGCCCGCCGGCTCGGCGTCAGGTACCCGCCGTACAGGTCGGTCGCCGACCGCGACGCCATGCGGGAGGAGCTGGCGGCGCTCCTGCTGGAGGGCGGTTCGGGCACCTGGTCCACCCGCTACGCCTGCCGCCGCGTCGCCTGGCACGTCATCGATCACCTGTGGGAGATGGAGGACCGCAGATCGTTCTCGTAGGCGAGGATGACCAGCTGGACCCTGTCCCTGACGCCCAGCTTGGTGATCGCGCGCGAGATGTGCGTCTTGACGGTGAGCGGGCTGATCACCAGGTGGTGGGCGATCTCCTCGTTCGACAGCCCGGCGGCGATCAGGCCCACGACCTCCAGCTCGCGCGCCGTCAGCGCCTCCAGCGTGCCGGAGGGCCCCGGACGGCCGGCGAAGCGCTCGACGACCTTGCGGGTGACGCCGGGCGACAGCAGCGAGTCGCCGGCGTGGACCACCGCGACCGCGCGGCGCAGCTCGGCGGGCTCCACCTCCTTGGTCAGGAAGCCGCTGGCGCCCGCGCGCAGCGCGGCGAAGACGTTCTCGTCGGTGTCGAAGGTGGTCAGGATGATGATCCGGCACTCGGGCAGCTCGGCGAGGATGCGCCTGGTGGCGGCGATGCCGTCCGAGCCGGGCATGCGGATGTCCATCAGCACCACGTCGGGTCTGAGGTGGCGCGCCTGCCGTACCGCCTCCTCGCCGGTGGCGGCCTCGCCGACCACGGCGATCTCCTCGTCCTTGGCCAGCAGGGCGCGGAAGCCGGCGCGCACCAGCGCCTGGTCGTCGGCGAGCAGCACGTTGATCGTCATACCGGCAATCCTGCCCTGACCGCGAAGCCGTCGTCGGCCTCGATCTCCAGCCAGCCGCCGAGGGCGTCGACCCGCTCGCGCATGCCGGTCAGGCCGTGGCCCTCGGTGTAGGGGACGGGGCCCGTGCCGTCGTCGACCACCTCGAGCCGCACCTGGCGGGAGGAGTAGTCCAGGTGGACGAGCAGACGGCGGGCGTCGGAGTGCTTCAGCGCGTTGGTCATCGCCTCCTGCACGATGCGGAAGGCGGCCATGGCCTGCGCGGCGGGCACCTCGGTGGGGTCGCCGCGCTCGTCGAGGGTGACGTCGAGCCCCGCCTCCCTGGCCCTGGCGACCAGGTCGGCGATCGAGGAGAGCTCGGGCTGCGGCTCGCCCGACACGTCGCGCAGCACGCCGATCAGCGACCTGAGGTCGGCCATCGCCTTCTTGCGGACATCGGCGGCGACCTCGATGGCCGCCCGCGCCTCCGGCAGCGTGTCGGCCTCGGCGGCGACGTTCAGGTGGAGGCCGACGACCGTGAGGGTGTGCGCGACGACGTCGTGCAGCTCGCGGGCGATCTGCAGCCGCTGCTCGGCCAACCTGGTCGTGGCGGCCTCGCGCAGCCTGGCCTCGTGCTCGGCGCGCCAGCGCAGGTGCTGGCGGTAGCCGTGGGCCAGGGCCAGCACGAGAGCGAGCCACAGCAGCTCAGCCCCGCCCCTGGCCAGGTCCATCGTGGGGGCGACGCCCGCCGCGAGGGTGAGCGTGCAGATCACGCTCGCCCACGTCAGGTTCGCCAGCCCCGCGGAGAAGACCGCGACCGACATCGGCCAGATGACGCCGCCCTCGAACAGCCCGCCGTACTGGGCGCCGACCAGCACCGCGGCCGACAGCGCCAGCACGGTGACCGGCGCGTACCGCCTGGCCGGCAGCAGCAGCCCGAGCGTGATCGCGACGGGGACGGTGCCGTTCCAGGTCAGCGGGGCGCCCACGGAGGCCAGCGAGGTGAGGGCGCAGACCACCGTCAGGACGGCGAGCGCGGCGTCGAGCCGCAGGAAGGACCGGGACATGCCCCGAACGGTAGCGAGGGCGGCGTCCGGCGGTCGTCCTCCGTCGTGAGTCACCCGGCTACTTCGATCGATGTATGAGGCGGGGCAGCGAGGTGATGTGCGCGGCCAGGTAGTCGCCCAGGGCCTCGGGAACCAGGTGCCGCGAGGTGATCTCGGCCGGGTCGAGGGGCAGCCGCTCGACGTCGTAGGCGCCGCTCGAGGGGTCCTCGCACTCGGGGCCGTGCCGCAGCGCGGGATCCATGCTGACCAGGCGGCAGCCGTACACGTGCTGGGTCTTGACCCCGCCCTGGTGGGGGTAGGTGAGCGTGGTCAGCGGGGTGACCGCGGAGACGACCGCGCCCAGCTCCTCCAGCAGCTCCCTGCGGAGCGTGTGCTCCAGGGTCTGATCCTCCGGCTCGACATGGCCGCCGGGGACCGACCAGTACAACGCCTTCCCGGGGACCGTGCGCCGGAAGACGATCAGCCGTTCGTCGTCATCGAGCAGGACACCTCGGACACTAGGTCGCATAAAGACCCTCCAATTTCTTGGGGTAGCCTAACTTACGGTTGCGTAGCTTGAAGGAGATGAACTTTATGGTGATGAGTCAGACGGAGCTGCTGCACGAGCTCGAGCCGGTGGTGGCGAACGAGCTGGACCGCCATCTCAAGGTGGCCAAGGAGTGGTTCCCGCACGAGTACGTGCCGTGGAGCCAGGGCCGCGACTTCGACGGCGTCCTCGGCGGCGAGGCCTGGCAGCCCAGCGACTCGACCATCCCGGAGGCGGCCCGCATCTCGCTGATCGTCAACCTCCTCACCGAGGACAACCTCCCCAGCTACCACCACGAGATCGCCACCACCTTCGGCCGCGACGGCGCGTGGGGCACCTGGGTGGGCCGGTGGACCGCCGAGGAGGGCAGGCACGCCGTCGCCATCCGCGACTACCTGACCGTCACGCGTGCCGTCGACCCCGTCGCCCTCGAGCGCGCCCGCATGGTCCACATGGAGGGCGGGTTCCAGACCGAGTACTCCAGCATGCTGGAGCAACTGGCCTACGTCTCCTTCCAGGAACTGGCCACCCGCATCTCGCACCGCAACACCGGCAAGGCCGCGGGCGACCCCGACTGCGACCGCCTGCTCGCCAAGATCGCCGCTGACGAGAACCTCCACATGCTCTTCTACCGCAACCTGCTCAAGGCGGCCTTCGAGCTCGACCCCAACCAGACGATGCGCGCCATCACCGACGTCGTGACGACCTTCCAGATGCCGGGCACCACCATCGAGGGCTTCACCCGCAAGGCGATGATCATCGCCAACGAGGGGATCTACGACCTGCGCCTCCACCTCGACGACGTGCTCATGCCCGTGCTGCGCCAGTGGGGCGTCTTCGAGAAGACCGACCTGGACGGCGACGGCGCCAAGGCCCGCGACGAGCTGGCCGCCTTCCTGGACAGGACCGAGACGACTGCCACCAGGTTCGTCGAGCGCAGGGAGGAGCGCAGGGCACGCGCCGCGGCCATGCGATGATCTGCGGGTGCACCTGCTCATCACCCCCTCGCTAGCCGTCGTCGTCCTGCTGCTGGCGACGGCTACGCAGCGCCTGCTCGACGTCAGGTTCGGCCCGGTCCGCATGGTGCTGGCCGTCCTGCTGGGGATGACGCTCGCCCCGGTGTTCCTGGCGCCGGTCTTCCAGTCGTTCGAGAAGTTCGACCCCAACCGCGACCCCAGCCTCGGTCCGCTGTGGATCGTGATCCTGGTGTCGATGTGCGTCGTGCTCATCCCCATGGTCATCCTGGTGCTCGGCGAGGCGCTCGTGCCGCCAGGCTCCATACCGGGGCCGATCGAGCTGATCAGGTCGCTGCGCGGGCGCCTGGCCCGCGCCCGCCGCTACTCTCAGATCACCAGGATCGCCTTCCGCCACGGCCTGGGCCCCTACCTGAGAGGGAGGGGCGACGACCCCGGCGACCGGAGCGGCAGGGTACGGCTGGCCGCCTCGCTGCGCGAGGCCCTCGACGAGGGCGGCGTGACGTTCGTCAAGCTCGGGCAGGTGCTGTCCACCCGGCGCGACCTGCTGCCGCCCGAGTTCGTCGATGAGCTCGGCAAGCTGCAGGACCACGTCAAACCAGCCCCGTGGGAGGAGATCGCCGAGGTCGTCGACCTCGCCGCCTTCGCCTCCTTCGACCGCACGCCGCTGGCCGCCGCCTCGATCGCCCAGGTCCACGCGGCCCGGCTGCACGGCGGCGAGGAGGTCGTCGTCAAGGTCCAGCGGCCCGGCATCGCGCCGCTCGTCGCCCGGGACCTCGACATCGTCGCGCGGCTGGCCGCCACGCTCGAGGCGAGGACGAGGTGGGGCCGCTCGCTCGGCCTCAAGGAGCTGGCCGCGGGCTTCGCCGTGGCGCTGCGCGAGGAGCTCGACTTCCGCATCGAGGCGGGCAACATGGCCGCCGTCGCGGCCACGGCCACCGGTGCGGTCACCTATCCGACCCCCTACGAGCCGCTGTGCACCGACCGGGTGCTGGTGATGCAGCGCCTGTCGGGCAAGCCGCTGGCGACCGCCTCCCCGGCCGAAGGCCCGGCGCTGGCCCGCACGCTGCTCGAGTGCCTGCTGCGCCAGATCCTGCTCGACGGCGTCTTCCACGCCGACCCGCACCCCGGCAACATCATGCTGCTGTCCGACGGCGAGGTCGGCCTGCTCGACTTCGGCTCGGTCGGGCGCCTGGACGCCTCGCTGCGCGCCTCGCTGCAGCGCTTCCTGCTGGCGATGGACCGGCAGGACCCCCTCGGGGTCACCGACGCGCTCCTCGAGGTCGTGCCCAGGCCGGAGGACATCGACGAGGCGGCGCTCGAGCGCGCCCTCGGCCAGTTCATGGCCCGGCACCTGGGCCCCGGCATGGACAGCGTCGCCATGTTCACCGACCTGTTCAAGATCGTCTCCGCGTACGGCCTGTCGATCCCGCCGGAGGTCGCGGCCGTCTTCCGCGCGCTGGCCACGCTGGAGGGCACCCTCGTCCGGCTCTCGCCGGGCTTCAACCTCATCGGCGAGGCCAGGGCGTTCGCCGGGCGCTACCTGGCCGAGCAGGTCAACCCCGCCACCGTGAAGGAGGCGGTGACGCAGGAGGTCACCGCGCTGCTGCCGATGCTGCGGCGGCTGCCCCGGCGGATCGAGCGGATCGCCAGCGCGGCCGAGCACGGCAGGTTCACGATGAACGTACGGCCGCTGGGCGACGAGCGCGACCGCGCGTTCGTCACGCACCTGCTGCACCAGATCCTGCTGACGGTGCTCGGGGCGACGGCCGGGCTGATGGCGGTGCTGCTTCTCGGCACCGAGGGCGGGCCGGTGGTGATCGCCGGGCAGATGTCGCTGTTCCAGCTGATCGGCTACAACCTGCTGGTGGTCAGCTCGGTGCTCGTGCTGCGGGTGCTCATCCTCATCTTCCGCCGCAGACCACCCGCGTAGCGCCGCGGCACCGGTTCGCGCGCGGCCGCGGCGCCGGCCCGCGCGGGTCCCGGGGGTTCCGCGGGTCCGTGGATCGTCGAGTCGGGCGGCGTTCGGGGGCGCGGGGCTCGGGGGTTCCGCGGGTCCGTGGGTCGTCGAGTCGGGCGGGTCCGCGGGGTTCGGGGGCGCGGGGCTCGGGGGGCAAGGGGTCGAGGGCCCGGGAGTTCGGGGGCCTGGGGTTCGGGGAGGCGGGGGTGCGCGGGTCGGCCGGGTAGCGCCTGAGAGGGACCCGCGAAGATCACGCCGAGGGGCGACGCCCGGCGACGGCCGCGATTCCTAGCGTTCGCCGCATGATCAGGAAATCCCTCGCAGCCGGTGCGCTGCTGCTCGGCGCCGCCGCGTTCGCCGTCCCGTCCTCGCCCGGCGAACGGCTGGTCAGGGTCTACGGCGACCTCGCCACCGCCGACCGCGTGGCGGTCATCGTGCCGGGCACCGACACGACCGCCGCCACCTTCGAGAACGGCACTCACCGCCCGGGAGGAGCGGCCAGGGCGCTGCTGGCCGAGGCGCGCGCGATCGACCCCGGCACGAGGCTGGCGGTCGTCGCGTGGCTCGGCTACGACAGCCCGCGCCTGTGGAGCCTGGGCGCGATCACGCGCGTGGCGGCCGAGAGCGGCGCGGAGGAACTGCGCGCGTGGATGCGCGGCCTGCCGAAGGTGCCCGCGTCGCTGCTGTGCCACAGCTACGGCTCGGTCGTCTGCTCCCGCGCCGCGGCCCGACCACAGCCCGGACCACAGGCCGCCGACCTCGCCGACCTCGTCGTCGTGGGCAGCCCCGGCATGGGCGGCGCGCGTACGGCGGCCGCCGTCGGGCCGCGCGTCTGGGCCGGGCGGGGTGCTCGCGACTGGGTGGCCGACGTGCCCCATCTCACGGTGGGCCCGTTCGGGTTCGGCGCCGACCCGATGGACCCGGCGTTCGGCGCCCGGATCTTCGCCACGGGCCCCGGCGGGCACAGCGACTACTTCGACCCCGGCACCGCCTCCCTGCGCAACCTCGCCCTCATCGCGCTCGGCCGCGGCGCGGAGGTCGGCGGTGCTTGACGTCCGCGGGATCGAGGCCGCCACGCCGGTCGGCCGCGACAGGGGCGTCGACGCCCTGCGGGCGGCGGCCATCGTGGGCGTCGTGCTGGGCCACTGGCTGGTCAGCGCGTGGGAGCGCAACCCGCACCTGGTCATCTCCTCGCCGCTGGCGTACATGCCGGAGCTCGCGCCCGTCTCCTGGGTGCTCCAGACGCTCGCCCTGTTCTTCTTCGTCGGGGGCTACGCGGCTGCCCGGGGACTGCGCGCGCCCCACCGTTCGTGGATCGTGACGCGGCTGGGCCGCCTGGCCAGGCCCGTGCTGCCGCTGCTGCTGGGGTGGGCCGCCCTGGCGGTCATGGTGACGGTGCTGAACGGCCAGCCGATCACGTCGGTCCGCGCGCTGGCCAAGTCCGCCCTCGGCCCGCTGTGGTTCCTCGCCGTGTTCGCCGGGCTGAGCGCGCTCACGCCGTGGCTGGTCAGGACGCGGGCGGTGGTGGTCGGCGTGGCGGTCGCGGTCGTGGCGCTGGTGGATCTGCTGCGGTTCGGGCTGGGCGCCCCCACCGCGGTCGGGTGGGTGAACCTCGGGGCGGCGTGGCTGGTGCCGTACCTGCTGGGCATCCTGTGGGCCCGCGGCGAGCTGCGCCCGCGCAGGGACGGAGCCTGGCTGCTGGCGGGCGGCGGCGCGGCGGCGTTCGCGCTGGTGGCCAGGGGCGGCTATCCGGCGGCCATGATCGGGATCACCGGGCGGCAGTTCTCCAACCTCAGCCCGCCCACGCTGGCCGCGGTCTGCTTCGGCCTCGCCCAGGTGGGCCTCGCGCTGCTGCTGCACGGGCCGCTGGGCGCGCTGATGCGCCGGCCGCGGCTGTGGGCGCCGGTGGCGCTGGCCAACCTGGGGGCCATGCCGATCTTCCTGTGGCACCAGACGGCGCTGGTGGTGACCGTGCTCGCCGGCGGCCTGTACGGCAGGCCCGACACGCCCGCCTGGCTGCTCGAACGGCTGGCCTGGCTGCCCGTCGTCGCGGCGGTCCTGCTTTTCATGACATGGTGTCACCAACGGCTTGACGTGAGGCGCCGATTTTGGTGACACTATGTCATGACCTTCTCCGAGACGCTGCGCAACGCCACCTGGGGCGACCACGAGTCCGCCGAGGACGAGAGCTACCTCAAGGAA
The DNA here is from genome assembly GCF_040610675.1 of Nonomuraea sp. NPDC003804. Taxonomy (NCBI): domain Bacteria; kingdom Bacillati; phylum Actinomycetota; class Actinomycetes; order Streptosporangiales; family Streptosporangiaceae; genus Nonomuraea; species Nonomuraea sp. NPDC003804. The sequence continues at coordinate 42,853 of NZ_JBEXMT010000043.1, read as the reverse complement.
CTCATGGCCGGGCGGCTCAGCGCCGAGGAGTACGGCGAGATGGTCGCCCAGCACTACTTCGCCTATCTCGCCCTCGACGGCGTCGCCGAGCGCCTGGCCGACCACCCCGTGGCGGGAGCCTTCGTCTTTCCTTCCCTGTACCGGCAGGCCGCACTCGAACGCGACCTGGCCGCCATCTACGGCCCCTCCTGGCGCGAGCGCATCGCCCCCTCCAAGGCGACCAGGACACTGGTGGCCCGCATCGAGCAGATCGCCGACTGGCCGGGCGGCTACATCGCCCACCACTACACGCGCTACATGGGCGACCTGTCCGGCGGCCAGTTCATCAGGATGGAACTGCAGAAGATCTACGGGTACGGCAAGGGCGGCGGCGTCGACTTCTACATCTTCGACGAGGTCGGTTCGCTGCCCCGGTTCAAGAACGAGTACCGGGCCAGGCTCGACGCCCTGACCGCCGACGAGGCCGAACAGCAGCGCATCATCCGCGAGGTGCGCCTGGCCTACCAGCTCAACACCGAGGTCCTGACCGAGCTGCTGCGCGCCATCAGGCCCGCGGCCTAACATGGGCTCATGCCCAGGATCTCCGCCGCGACGATCGGCGAGCACCGCGCCCAGACGCAGGACCGGATCCTGCAGGCGGTCTCCCGGCTGTCGCGCGTCCAGGGCATCCAGGAGATCTCGATGACGGACGTGGCGCAGGAGGCGGGCATCACCCGCACCGTGCTCTACAACTACTACCCCGACAAGGCGGCGCTGCTGCTGGCGTTCACCGAGCGGGTGACCCACTACTTCATCGAGTCCTACACCAGGGAACTGCCCGCCTCCGCCACGCCCGCCGAGCGGCTGCGCGCCTTCATCCGGCTCCAGCTGGCCGGGCTCCTCGCACACCCCCACCCGGGAGCGGCGGGGCTCAGCGCCGCCCTCGGGCCCGACGCCTACCAGCGGCTGGCCGAGCACGTGGCGCCGATGCAGCGGATCCTGGTCGAGATCCTCGACTCCGGGGCGAGCTCCGGCGACTTCCAGATGCAGGACGTGGCGGCGACGGCCCGCATGATCCTCGCGGTGATCGGCGCCGAGCGGGAGTCGTTGATCAGCGGTCGGGTGAGCGTGGAGGCGGCCGAGGAGATCGTCTCCGGGTTCGTGCTACGCGCCCTGAACAGCACCCTCTGACCACCTGTCCCCAGGCCCTTCTCTGCACGCGGCGTTGTGGGCCGCGTCGGGCTCCTGCGGCGCGCCGGGCGGCACCGCCCCACCCTCCGCCGTCGCGCCCAGCGGGGCTATGTCTCGTCCTCCGCCTTCGCGCCCAGGGCCGGTGTGCTGCCCGCGGTGAGCAGGTAGCAGCCGTTGACCTGGCCCCGACCCGCCCAGCACCGGCTGGTCCGTGTCTCCGGCCGTCCGCCCAGTTCTGGCTTGTCCGGGGCTCCGGCCGCGTTCGGCAGGTACCGGCTGGTCCGTGGCTTCGGTCACCCGCTCCGTACTGGGGTCCTGGGCTCTGGCCGTCCGCCCGGTACCGGCTCGTCCGTGGCTTCGGCCGTCCGATAGGCGCCCGTCGAAGGCCGGACTCCCGCATCTCCGAATCTGTCGGTCCCGTCGGATAGCTTCCGATCACCGATCCGACGAGGAGGTCCACGTTGTTCCGTCAGGGAGACATCCTGATCGTGCCGGTGGCGGAGGAGTCCGTGCCCGCACGGGTCAAAACCCTCCCCCGGCCCCGCGCGACTCCCGTGGCCGCCTGGTCCTCGCGCTGGGTGAGGCGACCGGCCACGCCCACGCCATCCCCGGCCCTGGCACCCTCCTGCTCGACGACGCCTACACCGGTGCCGACTACCTCCACCTTCCCGCCGGCACCCGCCTCGTCCACGAGGAACACGACGCGATCATGCTGCCGAAGGGCTGGTTCCGGGTGGTGCGGCAGCGCGAGTACGTCCCCGGCTCCTACCGCACGGTCGCCGACTGACCGACCGGCCGGCCGACGCCCGAGACATCCCCCTCTCCCAGGAAGCCTCCGACCCTGATGACGACCCCCGCAGCACCCGCGCCCCTGCCGGCTGAGCTGGCCGACCACCTGACCGCAGCCGCCCGCCGCTGGCGCGACACCGCCCGCACCGCAGGCCCCGCTGATCGCACCGCCGCCGAGCTCGGGGTACGGCGCGCCTACCGCAATGCCGGTCTCCCTGAGCCCGAGCGGATCGTCTGGCTCGCCTCCCCCGCGCAGGGCGCGCTCGCCGCTGCACTCCTCGTCGGCGACGCGAACACGGTCCGCACGTTCCACGAGGCCGGCCTCACCGCCCACATCGGACCGGTTCTCACCGCCCTCACACCCCGGACGCCCGGCGATCCCACATCCGAGCCGCCCTCCACCCTCACGCCGCCACACTCGTCATCGGCGTCCCCAGGAAACGCCCCGGACCCCATCGCGGCCCCAGACACCGTTGCCGCCCCAGGCATCATCGCCGGTCTGGAGAGCGTTGCCGCTCCGGGCGCTGTTGCAGCCCTGGACCCCATTGCGGCCCCAGGCACCGTTGCCGGTCTGGAGACCGTTGCCGCTCCGGGCACTGTTGCAGCCCTGGACCCCATTGCGGCCCCGGGCGTCATTGCCGGTCTGGAGACCGTTGCCGCTCCGGGCACTGTTGCCGCTCCGGGCGCCGTCGCTGCCCCGAACACCACTGCGGCCCCGGGCACTGTCGCTCCTGCAACCACTGCGGCTCCCGAAGCCACTGACGCTCCGGAAGCCACTGCCGACCCGGACATCCTGGTCGCGCAGCTGAACGATCTCCGCGCCATCGCTGGTGCCTCCGTGCGCCACGCCGTACGGAACCTGCCATGGGAGCGGGCCCGCGCCGCGGCCGCCACCTCCCTGGGCACGGTGGCGTGGCCGCGCGCCTGGGCGCTCACCGGCGACCTGCTGTGGCCGGAGGTGAACACTCTCGCCGCCGATCTGCGCCGCGCGATCGGCAACCTGCCCCAGTCCGCCACCACCGGCGACACCTACAGCGCCCCTCGGGTCGACGGCCGCGACACGGATGACGACGCCGCCGCGCTCCTCCGTGAGCAGGCCGGGTCGCTCCTCCGCCAGGCCACGCTCGACGCGGTCCTCGGACAGCACGAGGCGCCGTGGCTCGCCCTGTTCGATGGTCTCACTGCCCACGCGACGGCCAGGCCGGACGGCGGGACAGGGGCGCCGGACAGCTCGATGGGGGCGCTCGACGGCCTGGCGCAGGTGGCCAAGGCGGCCGGGTGGTGGTGGCCGTTCGAGCGGCTGGCGATCGTCTGCGAGCGTCCGGCCGACCTGCACCTTGACGACCTGGGACGGTTGCACCGCGCCGACGGCCCCGCGATGGGGTTCCCTGACGGGTTCGCGCTGCACGCGTGGCACGGCATGCCGGTGCCCGCCTCGTTCGGCGTGGCCATGGCCGGGCTCGACGCCAAGCGGATCCAGGCCCAGGAGAACGCCGAGCTGCGCCGGGTGATGCTCGAACACTACGGCTACGAACGGTATCTGGCGGAGTCAGGCGCCAAACCCACACACGAGGACGAGACCGGTGTGCTGTGGCGTATCGACCTGGCGGACGACGAGCCGGTGGTGATGGTGGAGGTGGTCAACTCCACTCCCGAACCGGACGGCACCAGCCGCACGTACTTCCTGCGCGTGCCGCCGTGGGTGACTCGGGCGCGTGAGGGCGTGGCGTGGACGTTCGGGGTGTCCGAGCAGGAATATCAGCCCGAGAAGCAGACCTGACCAGGCCTGACGCGAGCCATCCGGGCCTCGCGCCCCAAGACCTGCCCGGGTACGGGGCGCGCGGTCGCACGTAGCTCACCGCCGGAGCGCGCTACGAACTGTTCCGATCGCAACCGCGACTGCCCTCTCGGCCTGAGGGGTGCTCGGGCCGGGTTCCAGAAGTGCGGGGCCCGAAGTGATGGCCAGATGGCGCGGAGACAGGAACGTGGGCCGGTGGTCTGCGGTCCAGGAACGCAGGCGGCCTTCTCGCCGAGGGACTGGCGGCTGTCTCATCGGGGGGAAGTCCATCCGTGCCCGGGAAGAGCTGGGGGTGGGCCGGCCTCATGAGCGGCGGTTTCCGGTTCAGCGGGGCGGACCCGTCGATCCCGAAGCGCGTCCGGTGGTGACCGGATCAGTGGGGGGCCACATGGCCGGGATGCGTTCCAGGACGCCGCCGCTGAACGTGTCGTACAGCCCCAGCGGCTCCAGGTGCACGTAGCCGATGTGGCAGTCGCACACCTCCAGCGGGCATCCGCGAGGAGCGAGCGCCCGCAGGGCGGTCCCGTCGTACAGGTTGCCGAGCACGGCCGGCACGAAGTGGCAGCGGCGCACGGTGCCCTCCCCGTCCACCGACACCACGCTCTCCCCGGTACGGCAGGCAAGCCCCAGGCTCCGGTGCGGGAACCTGCTGTGGCGGAACAGCGGGTCGACGCCGGTCCACGCGGCCGCCTCGTCGTCGGTGTAGGTGTGTCCCTCGGCCGCGTTGATCCACACGTAGACGGAGGGCGGCAGTGCCTCCCGCAGGGCACGCGCCTCGGCGAGGTGTTCGGGCAGGCCGACGACGCCGACGCTGAAGCGCACGCCGAGTGCGGTCAGTTCCGCGCATCTGGCCAGGAACCGCTGCCTGGTGACCTGCCCCGGGTGGTAGGTGGTCCAGAGGGCGAGCGCCGTGAGGTCGGCGGTGGGCAGCCAGGACGTCCGGAAGCTGAGGTTGGTCTGGATGGCGACGCGTGGCACGTGCGGGAGATGGCTGAGCTCGACGAGCGCGCGACGGTACCAGGATCGGACGGCGCCCTCGCCCCACGGCGTGAACAGCACCGACACCTGGAAGGGCTGCTCGGCGACCCATGCGGTGAAACGTTCGAGGGCGGCCCGGTCGGCACGCAGTTGCTCGGGCGTGTCGCGGCGCTTGGCGAACGGGCAGTAGGGGCAGTCGTAGTCGCAGCTGGCCAGGGGCCCGCGGTAGAGGATCGTCAGGTGCTCAACGCTGGTCATAGCTCTCCATCAGCGCCTGGACCTCGGTGGAGAACAGCGACGGCCCGATGGTGTCGGAGTGGGCCAGCCCGTCGGCGGTCAGCCAGGCGCGTGCCGTGTCGGTCTCGATCCAGCCGCGGGTGACGAACGGCGTGAGGTCGAAGTCGTCGAGCACCTCGGTGCCGAACTCCTCCCGGTATCCGGCCAGGGACAGCCCGGGGACCTGGAGCAACGACTGGATGAGGTGGCGGCGGCGGCGCTCGGCGGCGTCGAGGACGAAGCCGACGTTGGCGTGGTCGAAGCTTCCGGCTCGGACGTACTCGTCGATGATCGCGCGGACGTGTCGGACGCCGACGGCGTACTCGAAGGAGTAGTGCAGGTGCGAGGTGTAGGAGCGCGCGCCGCAGCCGAGGCCGATCATCCCGTCGGTCTGGCAGCAGTACTCGGTCGCAGCCCCCACCGGGGTCGGCGCGGCCGGCACCGGAGGACCCGCCGGGGCCGATCCGAGAGCCTCCGCCGCCGTGCTCCCCGCCAGGCGGAACATGCGCATCGACACCTGTTCGTACCCGTTGGCCAGCAGGTGGTCGCGTCCGATCCGGTACAGCGTGAGCCGCTGGTCGTCCCATTCCTTGCCGAGCAGCCCGAGGCCGGTCAGCGGCCGGACGTACAGCGGATACAGGTAGATCTCTTCCGGTTTCCAGTCGAGCGCGGCGTTCAGCGAGTAGAGCCACGACCGCGGGGTCTGCCCGTCGATGCCGTAGATCAGGTCGATGTTCAGCGTTGGGATCCCGGCCGCGCGGATGGTCGCCAGCGCCCGCTCGACCTCGGTACGGCGCTGCGGCCGGACCGCCGCGCGCGCCTCGGCGTCGATGAAGCTCTGCACGCCGATCGACACCCGCGTGGTGCCGCGTTCGGCGAGGACGGCCAGCCGGTCAGGGGTGGCGGTGGCGGGCGACGTTTCGACACCGAGCGGGATGGCGGTGAAGTCGGCCCCCATGGCCCGAGTCGCCAGGTCGAACAGCCTGGTGAGCTCGGCGGCCGACAGGTAGGTGGGGGTGCCGCCGCCGATGGCGGCGGTCGCGAATCGCGCGTCCGGTACGGCCCGCCGTACGGCGTGGGCCTGCCGTTCGAGCGCGGACAGGTAGGCGGCGACGAGCTCCTCGGGCGCGCCGGTCCTGGTGAACAGGTTGCAGAAGCCGCAGCGCATCTCGCAGAACGGGATGTGCAGGTAGAGGAAGAGCGCGTCGGTGCGCTCCCGCTCCCACACCGACGCCAGCGACGGCCGCGGATCGAGCGGCCGGTAGGCGGTCTTGTGTGGGTATGCGTAGACATATCCCTGGTATGGCGAACCCTGGTGCGGCGCGCTCACGCCCACGCCCCTTTCTCCAGCACGAACTCCCCGTAGGGGACGGTCCACACCACCGGATGGCCGATGCGGTGCCCGACATGTCCGTCTTCGCCGTAGGCGGTGCCGTGGTCGGAGCACACGATCGCCAGGCACGGCCGCCGCGCCGTCATCACCGCGAACAGCCTGGCCAGCTGCCGGTCGACGTACTCCAGCGCCGCCGCGTGGCTGTCGATCGAGTCGCCTGGCCCGCCGGAGTAGAACCAGTTCGGCTGGTGCAGCGCCGACACGTTGACGAACAGGAAGACGGGCCGCTCCACCCGCTCGACCGCCGCCGCCGCGCACGCGATCTGCGCCTCGAAGGACGAGGGCGACGTCACCCCGAAGGAGGGGTCCCAGTGCGACTCGGCGAACAGGGACGGCAGCGCCGAACCCAGTGGCGTGAGCTTGTTGAAGAACCCGACGCCACCGACGCACACCGTGTGATAGCCGGCCGCGGCCAGCCCGGTCGGCAGGTCGGCCGCCTCGAACCGCCACGTGCCCGGCGCGGTCGTCTCGCTGCCGGGGAAGGCGGCGGCGAACAGCCGTGGGTGCGGGCCCGGCGCGACGGGGGTCGGCAGGAACCCGGCCAGGATCGCGGCGTGCGCGGCGTAGGTGAAGCTGCCCGGCGTGTGGCGCTCCTCCCACACCCCGCCGGGCAGGACGGCGGCGAGCGTCGGCAGCCGTCCCGCGGCCAGCAGGTCGGCCGCCACGTCGTAACGCAGCGTGTCGAGCGTCACCAGCAGCAGGTCATGGCTGCCGATGACGGCGTTCATGTCACGCACGCGCGCCCGCCTCGACCTCGTCGTCACGCCCGGCACCCGCGCGGGCGCGCACGTGTGTCTCGCCCTCGTCGTCACGCCCGGCGGCCACGTAGGGGAGCGCCCGAGTCTCGCAGGGGAGCGTCCGCGCCTCGTAGGGGAGCGTCCGCGCCTCGTTGGGGAGCGTCCGAGTCTCGCCGGAGAGGGTCCGCGCCTCGCAGGGGAGCACCTGCGTCTCGCAGGAAAGCACCTGCGTCTCGTAGGCGCGCACCTGCGTCTCGTAGGTGTCGAGCCCCTCGGCGCCGCTGCCCGGCAGCCCGGTCAGGCCGGGCAGCAGGTCGCCGAACGCGTTGACCTCCGCCACCGCGAAGCGCCGCAGGCTCGCGCCCACCATCAGGTCGACGCCGACCGCCGGGCTGCGCGGGAAGCAGGCCGCCGCCCGCGCGCAGATCTCCAGCGCCCTGGCCCACCCTGCGGGGCCGAGCGCCGCCATGACCGTCTCCAGCGAGCCGCGCGCGCCGCCCAGGTGCAGGTTCGTCATCGGCGCCCGGCTGGTGCGGACGACCGCGTGCGTGGGCCGTCCGGCCACCACGACCACCCGCAGGTCGAACACCCGGCCGCCGACGGCTGCCTTGGGGAACCACTCCTCGACGTGCAGCCCGTCGGGCGCCAGCGCGTCGACGATCGCGGCGACGGTGGTCTCGTCGTGGTAGTCGCGCACCCGCAGCGAGTTGTGTAGCTCTCTCCCGGCCGGCTCGACCGACGTCGTCGCCTTCACCAGCGAGCCGTTCGTCTGGAAGGCGACGACGCCCGAGGCCGACGAGCCGTGCGCGGGTTTGACGAACACCCTGGCCATCCCGCGGTCGGCCATGAGCCGCCGCAGGTCGGCGTAGCCGCCGACGGGCGCGGGGCCGAGCGCCGCCGGGACCGGCACCCCCGCGGCGGCGAGCCGCGCGTGCGTGCGCCGTTTGTCGAACATCTCCGCGATCTCGCCCACGTCGCCCAGCACCCGCGCCCCCGCGGCCGACGCCGCGTCCGCCATCCTGGCGAGCCCGGCGACGAGGCGGGAGTGCCACAGCGCGCCGCCGCCCACCCGGGTCGGCGCGCCGGGGCCGCGCAGCAGCGCGTCGGTGGCGGTGTCCTCGCCCGGCGAGTCGATCCGCACCCGGGCACCCGGCGGGATGGCGATCTGACCCGCCAGCACGTCAGGCCAGGCGACCACCTGGGGCGGGCGCAGGCCGTACCGGGTGAGGGCGGCGGCGAACATCGTCACCCGCCGGTCCCCGGGGGTGCCGACGACGACGTAGGTCATTCCGGCACCGCGACGTGGCGGGTGCCGGGTGACCAGTCGTAGCTGCGGCCGGTGGTGCCGGCCACCGGCTCGACGCCGGGCAGCGCGGCCCGCAGCCGCGCGACGTGCGCGAAGACCGTCATTCGGACACCGCCACGTAGCGCCACTCGTCGTCCTCGTCCTGCCGGTCGGACAGGTCCACCTCGACTCCGGCCAGCGCGGCGCGTACCCGCTGCTGCATGGCGTCGCTCAGATAGTGGTGGCTCAGGTCGAGCGAGCGCAGGTGGGTCAGCGGCTGGCCGGACAGCAGCGCCTCCGCGCCGGTGTCGCTCAGCGTGCCCATCGACAGGTCGAGCGACTCCAGCCTGGCCACGATCGGCGCCGCCGCCACCGCGGCGGCGACCTCGTCCTGCAGCTCGCTGTCCTGCAACCCGAGGTGGCGCAGCGCGGGCAGCCGCTCGCCGCGCAGGATCCGCGCCCAGTCGGCGGGGCGCGAGTCGCCGGAATAGTTCTCCTCGCCCAGCCACAGCTCCAGATGGCGCAGCGCGGGTAGCGAGCTGTCGCCGACCGCGCGCACCACGCCGGCGGGCAGCCCGCCCGACTCGAAGCGGAGCGTCTCCAGCGACTCGTGGACCACGGGGGCGAGCTTCAGCCCGGTGCCGCCGCGCACGTCGAGCCGCCGCAGCCGGGGGAAGGCGGTCAGCAGCGGGGTGACGTCGCCGTGCTCGATCCAGGAGATCTCGCACTCCTCGGACACGATGTCGCCGACGAAGACGGCCTCGAGCGCGGTCAGGCGGTCGGCGGCGGCGGTGATCGACGCGATGGGGATGTCAGAGCGCTGCCCCTCCCACCCCGCGCCCCACCAGCCCACGACGAGCGCCCTGATCGAGCCCGGGTCGACGGTGGCCAGCAGCCGCTCGAAGCTGTCGGCGAAGGTGGGCTTCTCCTCGTCGAACGGCGCGGCGGCCACCCGCCAGGCCACGTTCCCCGGGTCCTCGCCGGACAGCACGGCGCCGCGCCAGGCCGCGTCCCCGGGGGCGTCCTCGGCGACGTCCCGAGGATCGTCGCCCAGCTCGCGGACGGCGAGCCCGTGGAAGGACTCCAGGTGCTGGTAGATGTTCAACGGGTCTCCTTGAAGGGGGGAGTCCAGTCCTACCAGAGCCCTACGACAAGATTGCAGTCATGGACGTCCAGCTCAAATCCGCACGGGGGAGGTGGATCCTGGCGGCGACCGTGCTCGGTTCCGGCCTGGCCCTCCTCGACAGCACGATCGTCAACGTCGCCCTACCGGCGCTGCGCGCCGAGCTGAACGCCGACATGGCCGGCCTCCAGTGGACGGTCAACGCCTACACCCTCACCTTGGCGGCCCTGATCCTGCTCGGCGGCTCGCTCGGTGACCGCTACGGCCGCCGCAAGATCTTCCTCATCGGCACCGTCTGGTTCGCGCTGGCCTCCGCGCTGTGCGGGCTCGCGCCCAACATCGAACTGCTGGTCCTGGCCCGCGCCCTGCAAGGCATCGGCGGCGCGCTGCTCACACCGGGCTCGCTGGCCATCATCCAGTCGAACTTCGCCCCGGGCGACCGGCCGCGGGCGGTGGGCGCGTGGTCGGGCATGACCGGCGTGGCGGCCGCGATCGGCCCGCTGGTGGGCGGCTGGCTGGTGGAGCACGCGGGCTGGCGCTGGGCGTTCCTGGTCAACCTGCCGTTCGCCGTGCTGGTGGTCGTCATGACGATCAAGCACGTGCCGGAGACGAAGGACGAGCAGGCCGCCGGCAGATTCGACGTCCTCGGCTCGGTCCTGGCCGCGCTGGCCCTGGCCGGCATCACCTACGGGCTGACCGAGGAGGGCCAGGTGCTGCCGCTGATCGGCGGCCTGGTGGCCGGGATCGCCTTCGTGGTGCTGGAGATCCGCCGCTCGCCCGACGCGCTGGTGCCGGTGGGCCTGTTCAGGAACGCCGTCTTCAGCGCGGTGAACGTGGTCACGCTGATCATGTACGCCGCGATGGGCGTGGTCTTCTTCCTGCTGACCCTGCAGCTGATGACGGTCGCGGGCTTCGACGCCGTCGCCGCCGGTTCGGCGCTGCTGCCGGTGACGATCCTCATGCTGCTGCTGTCGGCGCGGGCCGGCGAGACGGCCAAGAGGTACGGCCCGCGGCTGCCGATGACGGTGGGCATCCTCGTGGCGGGTGCCGGGTTCCTGCTGATGAGCACGATCGACAAGGGCTCCAGCTACTGGCTGCACGTCCTGCCGGCCGTCTCGGTCTTCGGCCTCGGCCTGTCGGCGGCGGTGGCGCCGCTGACCGCGACCGTGCTCGCCACGGCCGACGACCGCTACGCCGGTACGGCGAGCGGCATCAACAACGCCGTCGCCAGGACCGGCAGCCTGCTGGCGGTGGCGGCGATCCCGCCGCTCGTCGGCCTGACGGGCGACGCGGTCAGCGATCCCCGGATGTATGCCGCGGGATTCACCAGGGCGATGCTGATCAGCGCCGGCATGATGGCCGTCGCCGCGCTGATCACCTTCGTCACGATCAGGACGAACGTGCTGGCGCCGGACAGCCGTCAGCGCTCTCAGAACGTGAAGGACTGACTGCGCACGCTGTTGTCGAAGTTGGACACCAGCAGCTCCGGCTCGCCCACCGACCTGACGCCGGGCAACCTGGTCAGCAGCTCGCGGAACATCGTCCGCATCTCCTGCCTGGCCAGGTTGGCCCCGAGGCAGAAGTGCGGCCCCGGGCCGCCGAAGCCGACGTGCGGCTTGGTGTCGCGGGTGATGTCGAAGGCGTCAGGGTCGGGGAAGACGTCCTCGTCGCGGTTGGCCGAGCCGTAGAACAGGACCACCCGGTCGCCCTTCCTGAGCCGCAGGCCGCGCAGGGAGTAGTCGTCGGTGACGGTCCTGCGGAACTGGATGATCGGCGAGACGTGCCTGACCATCTCCTCGATCGCCCCGTTGATGTGCCCGTCGAAGTCGCTCATCAGCAGCTCGCGCTGGTCGGGGTGGTCGGTCAGCAGCTTGATGCCGTGGGCCATCGTGTTGCGCGCCGTCTCGTTGCCGGCCACCAGCAGCAGCGCGAAGAACGAGCCGAGCTCCTTGTCGGTGAGCTTCTCGCCGTCGGGGTTGGCCGTGACCAGGGCCGAGACCAGGTCGGTGCCGGGGTCGGCGACGCGCTGGTGGCCGAGCTGGATGACCATGCGCTGCAGGGCCAGCAGCGCGACCACGTTCTTGCCGGCCAGGCGGGCGCTCTGCAGCACGCTCGGCCGCACGCCGCTGTAGGCGGTCGAGGCGTCGACGTGCTCGTGGACCTTCGCCCGGTACTCCTCGGGAATGCCCATCATGTCGCAGATGACGTGGATGGGCAGGCGGGCGGCGACCTGCGAGACGAAGTCGCGGGGCCCGGCGGCGATCACGTCGTCGACGATCCGCCGGCACGCCTTCTCGATGTCGGCCTGCAGGTTCTGCAGCATCTTGGGACTGAAGGCGCGCGAGACGATGCGCCGGAGCCTGGCGTGCCGGGGGTCGTCCATGTTGACCATCGACTCGCCGAACACGTGCTTGACCCAGCCGGGCGGCTCGGGGTTGGTGACCGCGGGCTCGCTGGAGAAGATCTTCGCGTTACGGCTGGCCTCGACGACGTCGGCATGCCTGACCAGGGCGTAGAACCCGGTGCCCGACCGTAGCAGCGGGACCTTCTTCTCCGGGAAGAAGACCGGATGCTCCAGCTGCCGGAGCCTGGTGAACGCCTCCTGCCGTTCCTTGAGTGGCTTGCGCCAGAAATCCAGGTCCGCGAGGTCGATGTCCACCCGTCTATCCTGGCACGTTCCCGAGGTGTTAAGGCCAGGTTCGGCGGGCCTGGGGACCATCCGGGCATGAACGTCTCGCGCACCGCCCTGCTCGTCGGCGCCTGCCTCAGCGCTCCCTTCCTTCCCGCGAGCACCGCCACCGCGACGATCGCCCCCGCGACCGCCTCCGCGGTGATCCCCGCGGCTGTCGCCGCGACCGCCCCCGCGCCTGCCGCCGCCCCCACGGGCTCCTGCGGCGGGCGCCCGTCGGACTTCGACGGCGACGGCCTGCCCGACCTCGCCGTCGCGGCGCCGTACGAGAGTGTGGCGGGCCACGCCCGCGCGGGCTCGGTCACGATCATGTACGGCTCCGGGCAGCAGGCCAGGCTCTCCCAGGCCACCCCCGGCGTGCCGGGCGACCCGGAGAACGGCGACTCCTTCGGATCGGCCCTCGCCGTCGGCGACTTCGACGGCGACGGCTGCGCCGATCTCGCGGTCGGCGTGTCGGAGGAGTTCTTCGGCACGCCGGTCCCCGGCTCCGACGGCCACGGCGCCGTCCAGCTCTTCCACGGCTCGCCGCGCGGGCTGGTCCCGGGCAGGCAGCTGTCGTCCTCCCGGCCCGGCTCCGACCGGTACGGCGCGGCGCTGGCGGCCGGCGACCTCGACGGCGACCGGGCCGACGAGCTGGTCATCGGCGCGCCCGCGATGGGCGCCGGCGGCACGGTCGTCGTCCACGGCTTCAAGGGCCGCGCGCGGTACCGGATCACGCAGCGCGGCCTGCGCCAGACGGGCCTGGTCACCGACCAGTTCGGCGCCGCGCTGACCACCGGCGACTTCGACGGCGACGGCAAGGACGAGATCGCGATCGGCGCCCCCGCCGACACGGTCCGCCTGGACGGCCAGGGCTCGGTGACGGTCGTCGATCCGCGCGCCCGCCGTGCCGTGCAGTACACCCAGTCCTCACCCGGCGTGAAGGGCGCCGCGGAGAAGTGGGACGCCTTCGGCGCCGCGCTGGCCGCCGCCGACTTCGACGCCGACGGTCGCGACGAGCTGGCGATCGGCGTGCCGGGCGAGGGCCTGAGCGCCAACCAGCGGGCCATGGACTACGGCGACGGCATGGTCCACGTCCGCTACGGCACCGGCCGCTGGGAGGCGTGGACGCAGCGCCTGCTGAAGGGGACGCCGCGGTACTACGACAGGTTCGGCGCGGCGCTGGCGGCGGGCGACTTCAACGGCGACGGCGACGCCGAGCTGGCGGTCGGCGTGCCGGGGGAGAACTCCGTACAGGTCCTGGCCGGCGCCAGGAAGGGCGGCCTGGCCAGGCACGGCGACGTGCTGATCAAGGGCAGGGGCCGCGACTTCGGCGCCTCCCTGTCCACGCTCGCCGTCGGCGGGCGCTACCGCACGCTGTCGGCGGCCACCGGCGGCGTCAGGGGTCTCACTGTGAAGGGGCGCACCGTGAAGGGACGCACCGTCAAGGGGCGCACCGTCAAGGGACGCAGCATCAAGGGACGCGGCGTCAAGAGCGGCGGCGTCGACGGGCTGGTGGTGGCGGCGCCCGGCACGGGCGTGGTGACCTACGTGCCGGGCTCCCGCCGTCCCGGGCCCTACCACGGGCTGCGGCCGAGCCGGGCCCGCACGCTGGCCAGCGGCGACGGCCTGTTCGGCTACGCCTTCGGCTGACCGGGGGCTCATCCCACCTGTCGTGGCAGGGCCGCCAGGTCGCCGGGCCCCCTGAAGTGGACGCCGGTGATGCCGAGCCGCGCGGCGGCCTCGACGTTCTCCAGCCGGTCGTCGACGAACGTCACCTCGTGCGGGCGGGCGTCCAGCCCGTCGAGCACGGCGAGATAGATCTCCGGGTCGGGCTTGACCAGGCCCATCCTGGCGCTGTAGAAGCGCGGCCCGATGCCGGCCAGCCAGGGCAGGCCGTCGATCCCCTCGGCGACGCATGCGGGGGCGTTGGACAGCAGCGCGACGCGCGGCAGCCGTTCCATGACGGCCACGGTGCCGGGGTTGGGGTACGACCAGCTGGCGACGTCCAGCCCGACGAGGGTGGCCAGCTCCTCGTCGCCGACGTCGCGGCCGAGCGCGAGGGACCAGAAGGCGCGCGGGGTCAGCGTGCCCCGGTCGAAGTCCAGGCGGTGCGCCCAGTAGCCGCGCTCGAAGGACTCCAGGTCGGCGCCCGCGGCGCTCGCCATGGCGGCGACGTCCGCCTGCGGCTGGGGGAGGGACAGGACGTTTCCGTAGTCGAAGAGCACCCAGGTCATGACGAAGACGCTAACCCACCGATCGATCAGGCGTGGGCGGGCGCCGGGGCGGGTCAGCGGCCGGGCGGGGTGGCGGGGATGGTGAGCGACCTGGCGGTCCTGGCGGGGGCGCCCTTGCGGGAGATGTGGTCGAGGGTCCTGAAGTCGACCGACAGCTCCGACGCGGTGAGCCTGGCGGCGATGTAGCCGCGCCGCTGGTCGATGTAGGAGATGTGCGGGTTCTCTGCCAGCGCCTCGGCGATCCACGCCTTGTCGCGGTAGCCGTCGCCGTCGCTGGCGATGGAGGAGGTCACCAGCTCGCGGGCGACCACGGGCGAGGAGGGGTCGTCGAAGTCGAGCTTGAGCTCGGCCGCGTGGTGCATGTGGGCGTCGCCGGTCAGCACCACCGGGTTGGCGCTCTCCCGCATCCACCCGAGCAGGCGGTCGCGCTCGGGCGCGTAGCCGTCCCAGGAGTCCAGGTTGACCTCGCGGCCCGGCCCGACCTTGTAGTCGCGCTGCGCCATGATGATCTGCTGGCCGAGCAGGTTCCACCGGGTGGGCGACGTGCGCAGGCCCTCCGCCAGCCAGCGCCGCTGCGCGTCGCCCAGGAGGGTACGGCCCGCCGACAGGCGCTCGTCGCAGGAGGCGCGCACCCCGTCGAGGCAGGCCTGATCGTCCCTGAACTGGCGGGTGTCGAGCAGGTGGAAGCGGGCCAGCGTGCCCCACGAGACCCGCCGGTTGACCCGCAGGACCGCGCCCTGGACGCTGGCGCGGCGCAGCGGCATGTTCTCGTAGTAGGCGCGGAAGGCCATCATCCTGCGCCGGGCGAAGTCGGGGGCGCCGGTGCTGGAGACGGGCCCCGCCCAGTTGTTCTCCACCTCGTGGTCGTCGAAGGCCACCAGCCACGGCGCGACGGCGTGCGCCTTCTGCAGGTCACGGTCGCTCTTGTACTGCGCGTGGCGCAGCCGGTAGTCGGCCAGGGTCTCACACTTGCCGGGGGTGTGGGTGCGGACCCTTCCGGCCAGCGCGGTGTAGCCGCTCGGGCCGTACTCGTACATGTAGTCGCCCAGGTGCACGACCAGGTCGGGCTCCTGCTCGGCCAGACGGCGGTAGGCGGTGTAGTAGCCGTGCTCGTAGTGGGCGCAGGCGGCCACCACGAAGTCGAGCGGCTGGGCGCCCTGCGGCGTCGTCCTGGTACGGCCGGCCCGCGACAGCCTGCCCTCGGTCCTGAACCGGTAGAAGTACTCCCGTCCCGGCTCCAGCCCCTGCGCCTCGACGTGGACGCTGTGCGCGGTGTCGGGCGTGGCGCTCGCCGTACCGGACCGGACGATCCTGGAGAAGCGCTCGTCGGCGGAGATCTGCCAGTCGACGTCGAAGGAGCGCGAGGGCATGCCGCCGCGCCCGTCCCCGCTCAGGGGGTCGAGCGCGAGCCTGGTCCACAGCACGAAACCGTCGGTGGTGGGGTCTCCCGAGGCGACGCCGAGCGTGAACGGGTCACCCGCGAGGGCCCGCGAGGGCGGCAGGAAAGGCTGGGAGGGCGGAAGGAGGAAGGAGGCGGCCGTGGCGGCGAGGAAGGTTCTGCGTTCCACGCCCCAGGTATGTCCTCCTCCGCTGACCCGGTCGTGACAGCCGAGTCAAGCGGAGGTGAACATCACTCCTCCAGCCAGGTGAGCAGCTCGTTCGCCATGTCGGTCGCGCGCTCGTCGCCGAGTTCGGTGAAGCGGCCGACCGCCTCGCGGGCGAGCCGCAGCGCCTCCTCCCGCCTGCCGAGGGCGTTCAGGACGCGGGCCTCGTCGTAGGCGAGGGCGGCCAGCTGGAACGGGTCCCCGGTCAGGGACCGCGCCTCGGTCAGCGCCTCGGCGGCGTCCGCGCTCCGGCCCGACCAGTGCAGCGACATGGCGTGGCGGCGGGTCGTCCTGGCCTGGTCGTCGCTCTCGCCCGCGGCCCGGTAATGGTCCGCCGCGACGGCGAAGCTCTCGGCGGCCTCCTCGTCGCGGTCCAGCTCGTCGAGGATGCCCGCCGCGGACTCCGCCGCCCTGGCCGACTGCAGCGGATGCGGGTACATCGCGACGAGGGCGGTGAAGTCGGCCAGCGCCGCCTCCTGCTCGCCCATCAGGCGCAGGGCGTTGGCCCGCGTCCACCTGAGACCGGTGATGTTGTCGAGATCGTGAGCGTCCCCGTCGTCCGTGCCGCTGCCGTCCGTGCCGCTGCCGTCCGTGCGGCTGGGGGCCGGGTCGCCGGCGTCGAGTACGGCCAGGGCCTCCTCGGCCGCGATCGCCGCCTCCATGGGCCGGTCGGTCGCCAGGTAGGCGGCGGCCAGGTCGACCCTGGCGAGGGCGGCGGCGTGGGCGTCGCCGAGCGCGGTGAACAGGGCCACGGCCTCGATCAGGTCCTCGACCGCCTCCGCGGCGCGGTCCACCATGACCAGCACCTCGCCCCTGGAGGCGTGCGCGAACGCGCGCAGCCCCGCCTCCGTGCGCGGCGCCACGGCCAGCGCCTCGCCGAAGGCGCCGAGAAGCTCCTCCAGGTCGCCGCCGTGCCGCCGGATGAGCCGGCCGTGGAACAGCGCCGTCCTGGCCAGGGTGAGCACGTCGCCCTCGGCCCGCAGCGCCTGGCGTGCCGTTCGGGCCGCCTCGGCCGCACGCCCGGGGTCGCCGTCGTCGGCGTGGAGGTGGGCCAGCAGCGCCAGCAGCCCGCCCTCCCGTGCCCCTTCCAGCAGCGTGATCGCCTCGCCGGCCCGGCCGGCGCCCGCGTACGCCTGGGCCAGCCGTGACCGCGCGCCCACCCGCTGCCGCTCGTCGCCGTGGGCCGACAGCCACCGGTACGACTCCTCCACCAGCGGCAGCCCGTCCTGCGCGAGCAGCCCGAGCCTGCCGAACGCGACCTGCCTGCGCGCCTCGTCGCCCGCCTGGGCATGGAGCTCGGCGGCGCGGACCCACAGCTCCCGCGCCCGCTCCACGTCGCCGGCCATGAGCGCGGTCAAGCCGAGCCCGTCGGTGCGCCGCCCGCCGGCCGGGCCGCCGACCTCGTCGTAACGCTCCCACGCGGCCAGGGCCGCGTCGTGGTCGCTGCGCCGCCACGCGTCCTCGGCCAGGTCGAGCAGCTCGTCGGGACCCGCGCCGGCGGGCGGCCGGGCGGGCGCGGCGGACGGGATCGTGACCCTGCGCGCGTGCGGCGTCAGCGGCAGGTGCTC
The DNA here is from genome assembly GCF_040610675.1 of Nonomuraea sp. NPDC003804. NCBI lineage: Bacteria > Bacillati > Actinomycetota > Actinomycetes > Streptosporangiales > Streptosporangiaceae > Nonomuraea > Nonomuraea sp. NPDC003804. The sequence goes on along the minus strand of NZ_JBEXMT010000043.1, from coordinate 25,227 downwards.
GACCAGCGGCTCGGCCGCCAGTCTCGCCTCCAGCCTGCGGGTCTGCTCGCCGGTGCCGTTGCGGGCGTCGAAGCGGGCGGCCAGGTCCCTGGCGGTCGTCTCCAGCTCCTCACGCAGGCGGCCGACGGGCACGTCCGCGCCGCTCCTGCGTACGGTCAGCCCGCCGTGGCCCAGCTCCTCCAGGCGGCGCAGCAGCAGCGCGGCGCACCCGGCGAAGTACATGTGGTCGCTCGGCGTGGGGGAGCGGTCCAGCAGCGGCAGCTCGCGCTGCAGGATCTCCAGGCCGCGGGTCTCGTTGCCGGTGAGGGCGCAGAACTCCAGGTGGTCGCCGAAGTCGTCGACGTAGTTGGCGTCGCCCTGGACGATCCGGTAGGCGCGCAGGTGCGCGGCGGCGGCCTGCTCCAGCCGCCCGGTCCGCACGTACGGAAGCAGCAGGTTGCCGAGAATGCCCTGCGGCTGGACGTGGCAGGTCAGGTGCCCCGCGACGACGGGCGCGGCCAGCTCGATGGCCTCCTCGTCGCGTCCCATCCAGGCCAGGTACCACACCTTGCCGCTGGGGTCGCAGCCCTCGCAGTCGGACATGTCGTCGCGCGGCGTGGTCTGCCACCGGTGGAACCACTCCTCGGCCGCGGCCCTGTCGCCGATGTGCTCGGCGACATAGGTGCGCTGGGTGTGGACGGCGTGCGGGCCGTAGCCCGCCGCGGCGTAGCGCCGCTCCATCTCCGCCAGCGCGTCGTAGGCGCGCTGCAGCGGGATCTCCGGGAAGCGGCGCATGTCGCTGACGATCCACTTGTACTGCCACAGCAGGCTGTAGGTGTGCCAGGCCGACCAGCGCCCGGGATCGGCGTCGTACTCGGCGACGGATCGGGAGAAGGTGGCGAACGACTTGGCCGGCTCGGCGCCGTACTGGTAGGCCTCGGTCAGCTCCAGCCGCACCTCGAAGGCCAGCTCCGGGTCGTGCGCGCAAGCCTTGAGCGCCTGTTCGAGCAGCATGGACCTGGCCTCGCCGTACGGCATCTGCCTGGCCTGGTCCAGCATCTCCTCAACGTCGGCCATCGGTCCTCACTCCTTGCCCAGCACGGCCCAGTCGAGCAGGCCGAGGAACGAGCGGTTCAGCGCGGCGGTGTCGGCCGCGCGCAGCGGGTGGTGTCCGTGCAGCAGCGCCATGCCGTACAGCGCCTCCACCGCGGTGGCGGCCAGCGACAGGTCCTTGAGCAGCACCACGCGGCGCACGAGCGGGTTGCGGTGGTTGAGCACCAGGCGGGGGCGGTCGGCGGCGACGGTCCGCTCCATGGCGCCGAGCACGTCGGCCCACAGGTCGTCGGCGGCCTGCCGTGCCTCGCGCAGCTCGGCCTGGTGCTCGGCGGCGCGGCTGGTCAGGTAGAGGGCGGGCAGCGAGGCCGGGTCGAAGTCGCGCAGCACCAGCTCGCAGCCGAGAGGGTCGAGGACCCGGGCGGCCGCGGCGACGAACGGCCTGGCGGCCAGGTCCGCGCTGGGGTCGACGGGGCCGAGGTGGGTGGCCAGCTCGCCCGGGTCGAGGCGGTCGAGACGGGCGTCCGGGTCGATCCTCGGCAGGCGCCGCAGGATGTCGCTGTCGTAGACGTAACCGCCGTTGATCAGGCCGACGCCCTGGGCGCCCGACACGGCCGACAGCTGGCGGAACTCGTCGACGCTCGCGGTGAAACGGCCCTGCGGATGGCGGGTCCTGAACTGGGCGAGCGTCATCGGGCCGTCGCTGGTCTCGAACTCCAGCCACCTGTCGACCAGGCGCAGCATGTCGTCGTCGTGCAGGGCCAGGGCCTTGACGCCCAGGTGGTGCAGGCGCAGGAAGGCGCGCAGCCGGGCCGGGTCGGTCTCGGCCAGCCGGACGAGCCATTCGCGCAGCTGGCGGCCGAGCTGCTCGCGGGTGTGCTCCAGGAGGTCGTCCTCGTAGAGGGCCTCGCGGCTGGCGGTGGGGCGCAGCTCTCCCGCGTCCACGACGCAGCGGGCGAAGAACGCCCAGTCGGGCAGCACACCCTCGGCGCGCTCGGTGAGCAGCATGCGTTTGAGGTAGACCCGATGGCCGGCGCGGGCGGTCGGGTTGGCGGGGCTGGGCAGCACGAACGCGACACCGGTCAGCGCCGCCTCGGGGACGTCCAGGTCGACGACGTCGAAGGGGGTGAAACCGAACAGCTGCCTGCCGTACTCCAGCAGCGCGGCCCGGCGCGCGTCAGGGCTGTCGTACCGGGCCAGCCACGGCGGGTCGGTGGTCGTCACGACGCCGTCGACCGTGACGGTGATCGGCAGCAGCGAGCCGTACAGGGCGGCAAGCTCGGTGACGGTGCGGGCGTCGACCCATTCGGCGGCGTCCCTGCGGGCCCGCAGGGTGACCGTGGTGCCGGGCGCGGCCCGCTCGGCGGTCGCCGGCGCCACCCGATAGGTGCCGTCGGACCTGCCGGTCCAGCTCACGGTGGGCGTCCCGGTCACCGACCTGGTCTCGACGTGGATCTCGTCGGCCACCAGGAAGCCCGACAGCAGCCCGATGCCGAACTGCCCGAGGAACTCGTGCCTGGCGAACCCCAGCTCGTCGCGCTTGGACGAGCGGCCGATGGTGGCCAGCAGGGTGTGCACCTCGTCCTCGGTCAGGCCGACGCCGTCGTCGTGGACGCGCACCTGTCCCTCGGCGACCTCGATCGCGACCCGGCCGCCGCCTTCCCCGCGGGCGGTGATGGCGTCGGCCGCGTTCTGCAGCAGTTCGCGCACGTAGACCCGCGGACTGGAGTACAGGTGACGGCTCAGTAGGTCGACGACACCCCGCAAATCCACCTGAAAGGCATTTTCCACGCCCGACACTATGCCAGGTATGGCCGCAGATGCTCATGTAACGCGGCACAGCCGAGGTATTTCTCCGCGGTGTGGAAGTCCAGCCAGTCCAGATTCACCAGCGCCTCGACGTCCACCCCGGTGAAGCAGTCACGCAGGGCGGGCGGGATGGCCGCGATGTCGTCCTTGTCGGCGATGTTGACCCAGCGCCGCACCCCCTTCGGCCGCTCGCCCAGGCCGGCCACCGGAGCCGGCAGCAGCCGCTCGAACACCACGTTGCGCATGCCGAGCGGGCTGCCCAGGGTGACCAGCAGGTCCACCTCGATGTCCGGATGGGCGTGCAGGGTCTCGTAGGCGACGACGCTGCCGAGCGAGTGGGCGACCACGACCCGGGGCGCGTGCCGCCTGAGTGCCTCGGCCACCGCGTCCTGGCATCGCTCGCGCCGTATCTCATCGGTGAGATAGGCGGCCACCTCGGGGCAGAACAGGGCGGCGAAGGCCGCGGCCCTGGTGTCCAGCCGGTTCAGCAACCATCCCGTGAACGCCTTCAGCGCGCCCGTGAAGGTCTCGCCCACACCCAACTGCTTGGCCCAGTCGACGAAGACCTGCTGCTCCCGGGCGCCCATCGTCTCGACCCGCTTGGCCTTGCCCTGGTCGTTGAGATGGTGGGCGTAGTAGGCCACCTCCGCGAAACCGGCCGGTCCGGCGCCGAGATAGCGGTTCCACTTCGCCCGCATCGCCTCGGCCGCGCCTTCCACCGACCGGCCGGCCTGGAGGTAGTAGTTGTACTTGCCGATGCCGTGCACACCGACGATCACCGCCATGATCACTCCCCACGTTGTGCGGGACATGGTGCCATGGCGGGCTTGCGGATGGATGACCGGAAAAACCTTGTTGCTCGGGGCATAGGCCATCCGGATACGGTTTGCAGGGGTTCTCACGAATTGCTGGGGCTTTCACGAGGGGAGGTGTCCCGATGGCCGGCCTGTTGATCGTCAACGACTCGATCGCCATTCCCGGCGACGAGCTCGTCTGGCGTTTCTCCCGTTCCTCGGGCCCGGGCGGTCAGGGGGTCAACACCACCGACAGCAGGGTGGAGCTGCTGTTCGACGTGGCCGCGAGCACGGCGCTCCCGCCCACGCTCAAGGCCCGCGCGCTGGAACGGCTGCCGTCGCCGGTGATCACGGTGGTGGCGTCGGAGTACCGCTCCCAGTTGCGCAACCGCGAGGCCGCCGCCCACCGGCTGGCTCAGCGCGTCCGCGAGGCGATCGCGCCGCCGCCCAAGCGACGCCGTCCGACCAAGCCCAGCAAGGGCTCCATCGAGCGCCGCCTGGCCACCAAGAAGCACCGCTCCGACGTCAAGCGCCTGCGCCGCGACATCTGACGCATGGGCCGGCGGCCCCTCCGGTACAGCGCGTCGATCCAGGTCGACCTGGCCGCGCCGCTCCTGGCGTCCCAGCGGGCGCGCCAAGACACCGTCCGGCGGGACTTCGCGATCGGACGGGCCGCGTCAGCTCCCACCTCAGCCACCCGGGGTCGACGGTCGCCCGGCCACGTCGCTTGTGTCGAACATGTGATCTAAAACTCTCGAAGTCGAGGTTACGATCTTGGTGATGGCCGGCCGTGCCGATCGGCCGGCTCTCCATGCTGAAGGGGCGTGAAGACGCCCCACGACCCGATGGGAGATCGACCTTGAGGCGTGCGCTGATCGCGTTAGGCGTCGGCTTGAGCGTGCTGGGTTCCGCTGTCGTCACCGAGCCGGCCCAGGCCGCGAGCGGGGTGGTGGTCCCGCTGGCCGCCGACGTGACAGCGGCTCAGCAGATCGCGAGATTCTGGCTCGCCGACGGAGCCGCCAACCTGAAGAACGCCACGCCGTACACCGTGCGGACCGAGGTCGGCGGGGAGCGCCTGTCCACGGACGTCGTCCCGGACGGCCTCCCTGGGGCCGTCGCACCGGTGGAGGGGCCGCCCTCGTCGAAGGGGAAGACGCCCACGACCTCGGGCAAGGTGTTCTTCATCGGCAGCGACCTCCAGCCGCACTGGTGCACCGGCACGGCTGTGCAGTCGAACTTCAAGAACCTCGTCGCCACGGCAGGTCACTGCCTGTTCGACACCGAGGCCCCGGACGGCCCGCTGGCCAAGTGGGTCTTCGTCCCCGGCTACGCCGAGGGCACGACCCCGTTCGGCCTGTACGTCGGGAAGCAGGCAAGCGCTCACTACGACTTCGACGTCTACCGGGACTACGACCGGGACTTCGCCTTCGTCAACGTGTACAACGGCGTCGTCTCCCCTTCCCCGGACGTGCTGACCAATGTCGGGAGGCTGGTCGACAACGTCGGCGGCCAGGGGTTCGCGTTCAACCAGCCGCTCGCGCCCACGGTCGACGTCTTCGGCTACCCCGCCGGCCCCCACCCCGACGGCAGGCGGCCCTACACGGGCGAGACCCTCGAATGGTCGACCGGCTCGACGTTCACGATGAAGGTCACGGGCCTGCCCGCGGACCGGCTCATCGGCGTGGACTCCCCGCTCACCGGTGAAGGCGCTCTCGGGTCCTCCTGGCTGACCCATTACAGGAGCGACAGCCGTCTCGGCTATCTCAACGGCATCACGATCAGCGTGTCCGACACCGATGGCGACAATCGGTACGACACCGGCGTCTCACCGTACTTCGACGGTGAGGTGAAGGCGGTCTACCGGGAGGCCGCCAATTTCTGGGCCGGCCCCATCGCCTAGACAGCCGCCGTCCCCGCCGCGCCCGCCCGGAGTGGCGGGCGCTGTGGCTGTATGTGATCTTGTATTCGGCGACCGCATCATTCCCATCACCTCGGAGGTCGCCGAAGAATGGGGACGCCTGAACGCCATCCGTCCGCCCCGACCACGGACGGCCTGATCGCCGCGACGGCCAGAGCGAACGGGTGGACCCTGGTGAGCGGGAACGTCAAGGACTTCGAGGGGACGGGCGTGTCCGTAGTCAACCCCTTCGAACCACCGCGCTGAGATCACGCCCGCGTGTAGCGGTGCTTGGCGCCGGGCGGAACCGATGTCAGCCGAACAGGTCGATCAGCACCGCCCGCGCCCGCGGGGAGATCTCCTCGCCGGGGAAGAACTGTTCACATAGAAGGAACGCGTCATCCGGTGTCGTGACACCAGCGAGACCCGCCAGATGACGGAGATCATCCACATCTCGGGTTCGTGCGGCCATGGCCTTCATCGCGAAGATGTGCTCAGGCGAAGCCGCCATCACACGCAGCCCCGGGTGATCGAAGACACGCCGCTTTCCCGGGTCGTCCTTACCGGAGATGTAGACACTGGCCTGCTCGTTCAGCCACCAGGGTGGCAAGTCGAGGTCCTCGGCGACCGCGCGTGCCTCTTCCAGGACCACCCCGTGGGGGACGAAGAGCGCGTCGACGTCGCGGGTGACTCTGACGGCGTCGTAAGCGAGTGCCATCGCGGCCCCGCCCACCACGAAGAGATCGGCTACAACACCGCGACGGATCAAGCGCTCTCCCAGCGCTGTGAACGCGTGCTCGAGTTCGGCTCGCCCGAGCAGCCCATCGCCGCTCATGCCGCCTCGAGATCCTTGTTCGAAAGGTAGACGCCGTGCTTGCGAAAGGCCGCCGGTGCCCACACAAGCGCGTCAGTCCGCTGGCTGGCCAGTTCTGCCGGGAACCAGGGCCGTCGGAGCACGCGCGGAGCCGTCCATGGAGGGGGAGCGAGATCGTGCTTGGCGGCGAGGTGCTCGGCGAGGGCGGCCAGAAGCGCGTCCCACCGCTCGTCGCCGACAGACTCCGGCTCGGCCTGCAGCAACGACGGCTGCAGGTCCGGCGGCTCCCAGCGGTACTCCTCAAGGAACTCCCATACGAGCTTCCAACGGATCGTGTCACTCGCGTTCGCTATGAGGCGTGCGGCAAGATCGGAAAGTGACATGGGGCGATAGGCCATTGATTTCCCCTCCTGCTCACAATCGAATTGATGTTATCGCCTCCAGCCTCGGCGTTCAGGCCCGTGTACATGATCAACCGGTCAGAGGTCATCGCCCCGGGATGGCGCCCGCGTGTAGCGGTGCTTGGCGCCGGGCGGGAAGTACTCGGGGTCGCCGGTCTCGCGGAGCCTGATCTCCGGCGCCTGCCGCTCCCCGGGGACGTAGGCGGCGAACTCGCTGTTGAGCCTGCGCAGCTGCGCCAGGATCGAGCTTCCGACGGCCCGCGCGATCCGCTCGTCGGGCCGCAGCCCCGGCATCAGCTCGACCGTGACCGTCAGCCGCCGGTCGCGCTGTTCGTCCTCGACCACCTCCAGCACGAACTTGCCGCTGACCATCCCGCTCACCTCCGGCTGCTCCAACCCGACGGCGATGTTCTCGGGGTAGACGTTCGCGCCGTAGTAGGACACGGTGAAGTGGCTGCGCCCGAAGACGTAGACGAACGGCCGCTCGGGGCCGGGGGCCGACGGGGTGAAGCCGTGCCCGGCGAGCAGGCCCAGCATCCTCTCGTACGGCAGCAGCCCGCCCTCGTCGGCGATGTGGTAGCGGACGAGCGGGATCCCGTTGTCGCCGGAGAACAGCAGCGTGCCCTCGTGCTCCTCGAAGAAGCGCACCTCCGGGTCGTACTGCACGAGCGTCGGCAGCCGCGACTCGCCGAAGATCTCCCTGGCGGTGCCGGGGTGGGCGGCCAGGAAGCGGCGGATCTCGATCGACAGCGGTGTCTCGTTGCCGAGGACGCCCGCGTCGGCGGTGCCGTACAGGGAGGCGGTGTCGCGGGTCGGGTCGGTCATGCCCGCGCGCTCGGCCACCAGCGACCGCCATTCCTCGCTGAAGACCTCGCCCGCGGTGACCATCTTGATCGCGTAGTCGCGCCACGGCAGGCCGCCGGTGTCGATGACGTCCTTGAGGAAGGGCGGGTAGCCGAGCAGGACGACCTGGTCGAAGTGGGGGGCCAGCTCGGGGATCACCCGGACGATCTCGCGCTTGTCGCTGCCGGGCGCGATCGAGGTGATCGGGTAACCGCGTCCGGCCAGGTGGCGCAGGCAGGCGAGGGTGAACAGGCCGCCGACCCAGGTGCCGAGCGCGAAGCACACGACGGCGAGCGTGCGCTTGTCGCGGGCGCCGAACGCGTCCCTGAAGATCTCCTCGAACCTGGCGGCGATGACCCGCTCGTCCTCGGCCGACCGGGGCCAGAAGGACGGCGTGCCGGTCGATCCGGAGGAAACGGCGATCATGTCGCCGATCGTGCCGCCGCGGCACAGGTCGGGCAGCGGGTAGCGGCGGGTGTAGGTCTGCTTGGTGGTCATGGGCAGCCTGGCGAAGTCACGCAGGCTCGTGACGCGCGCCGGATCGATGTCGTGCGCGGCGAGGAAGGCGCGGTAGGCGGGGACCGTCGCCGCCGTCCGCCGGAAGAGATCCACCGGGTCCATCAGCCGATGGTACGGCGCAGCGGCAGCCTGGCCCGCACCTCGAAGCCGCCGTCGGGGGCCGGCCGCGCCTCCAGCGTCCCGCCGAGCAGGTCGGCCCGCTCCCGCATGCCGGTGATCCCGTGCCCTCCCTCGCTCATGGGCGCGGAACGGCGCGGCGCCTCGTTGGCGACGGCGACCACGAGCTCGTCGCCGGTCCGGTCGACGTCGACGCGCACGGCCGCGCCGGGCGCGTGCCGCATCGCGTTGGACAGCGACTCCTGGAGGATCCGGTAGGCCGCCTCGCTGACCGGCGCGGGGACGGCGGCGTCGGCGGCGCCGGTCACAGTCACCGGGTGCCCCGCCTCGCGGACCGTCGCGACCAGCTCGTCGAGACGGTCGAGGCCGGGCGCTGGCGCCTGGCGCAGGGTGCCGACGATCTGCCGCATCTGCGACATCGCCTCCAGCGACATCTCCCGCACCTCGGCGAGACCGGTGTCGAGGACGGCGGGGTCGCCGCCGGCGCGCAGCCGTACCGCCTCCGACTGGATGGCGATGGCCGACATGTGGTGCGCGACCACGTCGTGCAGCTCGCGCGCGATCCGCAGCCGCTCCTCGGCCACCGCCTGCGCGGCCATGGTCTGCTCGGTCTGCGCCGCCAGCTCCACCTGCGTACGGCGCCGCGCCCCGACCACCTGGCCGAGCACCAGCACCACCGGCAGGAGCAGCAGTTCCAGGCCGAACGGCTGCGGCCGGAACAGGACCTCGGCCAGCGTCGTGCCGATCCACACCGCGACGGCGCCCGCCACCCTGACCCGCGTCGCGATCGTGTAGGCGCACAGCACCAGCGCGAGCCCGCCGACCGAGACGACCCCGATGCCGGGGTAGGGGTTGACCAGCAGCGTGGTGGTCGCCAGTGCCCACGCGGGGATGGGCGCCGGCCTGCGCAGCGCGACGGGCACCGAGGCGACAGGTGCCACTTCGGGTCATTCACCAGGACGGACCAGCCCCGTCTCGTAGGCGTAGACGATCGCCTGGGCCCTGTCGCGCAGGTCGAGCTTGGTCAGCACCCTGCCGACGTGCGTCTTCACCGTCTGCTCGGCGACCACGAGCCGTTCGGCGATCTCGAGGTTGGACAGCCCCTGCGCGATCAGCGTCAGCACCTCGGTCTCCCGTTCGGTCAGCTCCGCCAGCCGCTTCACCGACGGCGCCCGCGGCCCGCCCAGCCGCGCGAACTCGTGGATCAGCCGCTTGGTGACCGCGGGCGCGATCAGCGCCTCCCCGGCCGCCACGACGCGCACGGCCTCGGCCAGCTGGGCGGCGGAGGCGTCCTTCAGCAGGAAGCCGCTGGCGCCCGCCCGTAACGCCTCGTAGACGTAGTCGTCGAGGTCGAAGGTGGTCAGGATCAGCACCTTGGCCTCTCCGGCGGCCATGAGCCTGCGCGTGGCCTCCAGGCCGTCCATGACCGGCATCCGGACGTCCATCAGCACGACGTCGGGCTTCAGCTCGGCCACCCGCTCGACCGCCTCCTGGCCGTTGGCCGCCTCGCCCACCACCTCGATGTCGGGCTGGCTGCTGAGGAAGACAGTGAAACCCGTGCGGACCATGCCCTGGTCGTCGGCGATCAGCACCCTGATCATGAGCCTGACTCCACCGGCAGCACGGCCTCCACCTCGAACCCGCCCCCTTCCGTGGGACCCGCCTCCAGCGACCCGCCGAGCAGGGTGGCCCGCTCGCGCATGCCGATCAGCCCGTGACCGGCGCCGGGCGCGTCGCCCGGCCCGCGCCCGGGGCCGTTGGCGACACGGACCCGCAGGCCGCCGCTCCAGACGACCTCGACGGCGACGGCCGAGCCCGGCGCGTGCCGCATGGCGTTGCTGAGCGATTCTTGCACGATCCTGTAGGCCGAGACGGCCATGGCCGTGGGCACCTCCTCCAGCTCGCCTGAACGCTTCACCCGCACGGTCAGCCCCGCCGTACGGGCGTTGCCGACCAGGTCGTCGAGCCTGTCGAGGGCGGGCGGCGGCGTGGTGTCGGCGCGGCCCTCGTGGTCGCGCAGCACGCCGAGGACCTGCCGCAACTCCTTGATCGCCTCCAGCGACAGCCCGCGGATCTCGGCGAGGCCCGCCTCCAGGCGCGCCACGTCCCCTCGGGCCTCCATGGGTACGGCCTCCGCCTGGATCGCGATGACCGACAGATGGTGGGCGACGACGTCGTGCAGTTCCCTGGCGATCCGCGCCCGCTCGGCCATGACGTACCGTTCCCCGATCGCCTCGTCCCTGCTCGCGGTGGCGCGGCGCCGTACCCGGACGTTGTAGCCGAACAGCAGGATCACCGTCATGGCGACCGAGGCCAGCGCCATCGACTTCGAGTCGATGATCCAGACGGTCAGCACCGAGGTCAGCCAGCCCACCGCCGTGACGCGCCGGTCCGACCTGGCGGCCAGGGAGTAGAGCACCAGCAGGTACATCACGATGGCCGGCTGGAGGTACGGCGGATGCATGTCGGTGATCTGCCTGACGACGTGCAGGGACGGAAGGATCAGCACCAGTGCCAGCCGCCACGCGGCCAGGGGCCAGCGCGCCCGCATCGCGACCGGCAGCGAGAAGGCGACGGCCGTCAGGTAGACCTGCGCCATCGGCTGCCGTCCGGACGGGACGAGCTCCGTGAGCGTGATCCAGAACAGCAGTCCCGCCACGACGAGGTCGGCCAGCTGCACCAGGTCGTAGTGGTCGAAGGGCACCAGTGGCCGCAGTGCCTGCGGCACCCGGCGGCGCAGGCGGGGCGAGCGGGCGGGCGGGGGATCGGCCTCGCCGCTGAAGAACGCGAGCACGAACGGCTGGAGGACGGCCGAGATCACCGCCCCAGCCTAGGTGCGGCCTGACCAGGCACGCATCACCCCTGGGAGTGATGGCCCTCAAGAGCTACTTACACAATTACGATCGCCGTGAGCGAACATCATCAAGGAAGGGAACATCGGCGGGCTCCGATGAATTGAGTGTGTATAACTCAACCCCATTGGAGTTCAGATGAGTGAGAGCTTGATCCTCCCGGTCCTGCCGCTCGACGACGAGGTGGTCCTGCCGGGCATGGTGGTCCCTCTGGACCTGTCCTCCGCGGAGGTCCGGGCTGCGATCGACGCGGCTCAGGCTTCTGGTCTCAACAAGCCGCGCGTCCTCCTCGTTCCCAGGATCGACGGCCGTTACGGGGCCGTCGGCGTGCAGGCCGTGGTCGAGCAGGTCGGCCGGCTTCCCGGCGGCGAGCCGGCCGCCGTCGTGCGCGGCGTCAACCGGGCACGCGTCGGCAAGGGCACGACCGGCCCCGGCGCGGCCCTGTGGGTGGAGGTCCACACCGTCGACCGGGTGCCGGCGGGCGAGCGGGCGCAGGAGCTGGCCAAGGAGTACAAGGCGCTGGCCACGACCATCCTGCAGAAGCGCGGCGCGTGGCAGGTGGTCGACCAGGTCAACCAGATCGACGACCCCTCCGTCCTGGCCGACAGCTCCGGCTACACCCCCTGGCTGAGCACGGCCCAGAAGGTCGAGCTGCTGGAGGCGCCCGACCCTGCCGACCGCCTGGCCAAGCTGGTCGAGTGGTCGCGCGAGCACCTGGCCGAGCTCGACGTGGCCGAGACGATCCGCAAGGACGTCCAGGAGGGCATGGAGAAGCAGCAGCGCGAGTTCCTGCTCCGCCAGCAGCTCGCCGCGGTCCGCAAGGAGCTGAAGGAGCTCAACGGCGACACCGCCGAGACCGAGGAGGAGGACTACCGCGCCCGCGTGGAGGCGGCAGACCTGCCCGAGAAGGTGCGCGAGGCGGCGCTCAAGGAGGTCGACAAGCTGGAGCGCACCTCCGACCAGTCGCCCGAGACCGGCTGGATCCGCACCTGGCTGGACACCGTCCTCGACATCCCGTGGAACACCACGAGCGACGACACCTACGACATCGCCGGTGCCCGAGCCGTGCTCGACGCCGACCACACCGGCCTCGACGACGTCAAGGACCGCATCATCGAGTACCTGGCCGTGCGCAAGCGCCGCCAGGACAAGGGCCTCGGCGTGGTGGGCGGCCGCCGCAGCGGCGCCGTTCTCGCCCTCGCCGGTCCTCCCGGGGTCGGCAAGACGTCGCTGGGCGAGTCCGTGGCGCGCGCCATGGGCAGGAAGTTCGTCCGCGTCGCCCTCGGCGGCGTTCGTGACGAGGCCGAGATCCGCGGCCACCGGCGCACCTACGTCGGCGCGCTGCCCGGCCGCATCGTCCGCGCCATCCGCGAGGCGGGCTCGATGAACCCCGTCGTCCTGCTCGACGAGATCGACAAGGTCGGCGCCGACTACCGGGGCGACCCGACCGCCGCCCTGCTCGAGGTGCTCGACCCGGCGCAGAACCACACCTTCCGCGACCACTACCTGGAGGTCGAGCTCGACCTGTCGGACGTGCTCTTCCTGGCCACGGCCAACGTCCTGGAGGCCATCCCCGGGCCGCTGCTCGACCGGATGGAGGTCGTCACCCTCGACGGCTACACCGAGGACGAGAAGGTGGCCATCGCCCGCGACCACCTGCTGCCCAAGCAGCTGGAGCTGGCGGGGCTGACCGCCGAGGAGGTCACGGTGGAGGAGGCGGCGCTGCGCAGGCTGGCCGCCGAGTACACCCGCGAGGCCGGCGTCCGCTCCCTCGAGCGCTCGATCGCCAGGATCCTGCGCAAGGTCACGGCCAAGGACGAGCTGCCCGCCACGGTGACCGCGGACGACCTGGTCGAGTACCTGGGCAGGCCGCGCTTCGTCCCCGAGGCGTCGCTGCCCGAGTCCAAGCAGCGCACCTCGGTGCCCGGCGTGGCCACCGGCCTGGCCGTCACCGGTGCGGGCGGCGACGTCCTCTACGTCGAGGCGTCGCTGGCCGACCCCGAGACCGGCGACACGGGGCTGACCCTCACCGGCCAGCTCGGCGACGTGATGAAGGAGTCGGCGCGGATCGCGCTGTCCTACCTGCGCTCGCACGGCGCGGAGCTGGAGCTGCCGGTCACCGCGCTGAAGGACCGCTCGGTGCACGTGCACTTCCCCGCGGGCGCGGTCCCCAAGGACGGGCCGTCGGCGGGCGTCACGCTCACCACCGCGCTGGCCTCGCTGCTGTCGGGACGGCTGGTCCGCAACGACGTGGCGATGACAGGGGAGATCTCGCTCACCGGGCGGGTGCTGCCCATCGGCGGCGTCAAGCAGAAGCTGCTGGCGGCGCACCGGGCGGGCATCACCACCGTCCTCATCCCGGCCCGCAACGAGCCCGACCTGGACGACCTGCCCAAGGAGGTGCGCGACGAGCTGACCATCCACGCGGTCGGCGACGTGCGTGAGGTGCTCGACATCGCCCTCACCCCGGCCAAGGTGGCCCAGACCGCCGCGGCCTGACCTCCCACCCGAAGCCGCCCCACCGTCCGTACGGCGGGGCGGCTTCGCCGTTCCCGAGGGACTTAATGGACAAATCATTCAAGCGGTTGAACGGATGATTCGTGCATGATGTCATGAGGTCATGCTCTACGGACTTCCCGCCCTGGAGGCGCAGGACGAAAAGGTCCTGGCCGAGATCGAGGACATGCGGCGTGACCTGAAATACCGCCTCGCCGTCTCACATCGGTGGGACGGCCAGCTGCGCAGGCAGCTCCGGGCTCGCGCGATCCAGGGATCCAACTCGATCGAGGGATACCGGGCCAGCGTCGAGGACATCGAGTCCATCATGGCGGGGGAGGAGCCGCTGGAGACGCCGGGTTCGGTGGCTCGCGAGATCGCCGGTTACCAGCAGGCGCTCACCTACATCCAGCTGTTGTCGAACGCGCCCGCCTTCCGCTTCGACGTCGGTGTCCTCAACGCGCTCAACTTCATGATGATCGGCCACCACCACGGCAAGACAGCGGGTGTCATCCGGCCGGGCGGCATCTACGTTCGCAACGCGGACACCGGTGAGGTGGTCTACGAAGGCCCCGATGCCGAGCATGTGCCTGGCCTGCTGCACAGCCTCGTGGACTGGCTCGACCATGGAGACCTCGACGCGCCGAGCTATGTCCGGGCCGCCATGGCGCACCTCAACCTCGTCAAGATCCACCCCTGGCGCGACGGGAACGGCCGCATGTCGCGCGCCCTGCAGACGCTGGTCCTGGGTCGTGACCGGATCACCACACCCGAGTTCTGCTCCATCGAAGAGTGGCTGGGCAAGCAGAGAAGCACCATCGAGTACTACGACGTGCTGGGCGAGGTGGGGCGGAAGAGATGGAGTCCGCACGACGGGACCCTGCCGTGGGTGCGGTTCTGCCTTCGCGCGCACCACCTGCAGGCACAGCAGGTCGGCAGGCGGCTGGCGGAGGCCGGGGAGATCTGGGTGCTGCTGGAGGAGCAGGTCGACGCCGACGGCCTCAACACCAGGTGCGTCTCCGCGCTCTACGAGGTGTTCGTGAACCGGCGCCTGCGCCGTACCCGCTACCAGCTCGACGAGGAGCTCAGCCAGGGGCAGGCCGCCCGTGACCTGCGCGATCTCGCCGCGAAGGGGTGGCTCAAGCCGTACGGGGCGACGAAGGGACGGTTCTACGCCCCTGGGCCGCGCATGGCGCGTATCAAGGCGGACTTCGCCGACCGGATGACTCCCCTCAAAGACCCTTACCGGCGTGTCGGGGGCGCCTGACAGGATACGGTCACTGCCCGTGATACCGACAGTGAGGCCGCCCCTGGACGTGGCGCTGGGCAAGGTGCGCCGCAGGATCCTGCCGTTGATCGTCGCCGCCTACGTCGTCTGCTACGTCGACCGCACCAACATCGGCATGGCCCAGTTGCGGATGGGCGAGGAGATCGGCCTGGGCGCGGCGGGGTTCGGGCTCGCGGCGGGGATCTTCTTCGTCGGCTACGCGCTGTTCGAGGTGCCGAGCAACCTCATGCTGCACCGGGTCGGCGCCCGGCTCTGGATCGCCCGCATCATGGTCACCTGGGGCCTGCTGTCGGCCGCGACCGGGCTGGTGACCAGCCCGGAGACGCTTCTCCTGGTGCGGTTCCTGCTGGGCGTGGCGGAGGCGGGGTTCGCCCCGGGGATCATGCTCTACTTCACGTTCTGGTTCCCGCAGCGGGAGCGGGCCAGGATGGTCGCGATCTACCTGGCGGGCATCCCCGTGTCGTTCCTCATCGCCAACCCGCTGTCCGGCTGGCTGGTGGAGCACGCGGGCTGGCGTGTCATGTTCGTCGCCGAGGCGCTGCCCGCGGTGCTGCTCGGCGTCGTGGTGTGGCTGTTCCTGCCGGACGGCCCCGCGCAGGCCAGGTGGCTGACCGGTGAGGAGAAGGCGATCGTCCAGGCCGAGGTCGAGGCGGAGGCGCGGCCCGAACGGTCGGTCCGCGCGACGCTGACCGATCCGCGGGTGCTGCTGATCGCGCTGGTGTCCAGCGGTGGCATCTTCGCCGCCTACCTGCTGAGCCTCTTCCTCCCGCAGATGATCGAGCGGTTGTGGACGGGCGCGGGGGAGACCGGCATCGGGCTGATCTCCGCCGTCCCGTACGGCGTGGCCGTCATCGCGATGCTCGCCTGGAGCCGCAGCTCGGACCTGACGGGGGAGCGGACCTGGCACACGGTCATCGCGTACCTGGTGTCGGCAACCGGGTTCGCGGCGGCGGCGGTGGCCGGGCCGCCGCTGCTGGTGCTTGCCGCGCTGACGGTGGCGGCGGCCGGCAAGTTCGCCTCGGTGCCCGTGGTCTACGCGCTGCCCACGGAGTTCCTGTCGGGCAGGGCGGCCGCCGCGGGCATCGCGATGGTCAACTCGGTCGCGCACGTCGCGGCCGTCTTCGGCCCGGTGCTGACGGGGTGGCTGCTGCAGCGCACCGGCGGGTTCGACGCCCCGATGCTCGTGGCGGCCGGCTATCTCGTGCTCAGCGCGTTCGTCGCGGGACTGCTGGGCCAGGCCGGGCGGCGCGACCGTGAGCCACTTCACATCGGCGGCAGGGAATAGGCCCGTACCGGGCGATCGTTGGCCAGAGCGTGAACGAGATGCGAATGCGCATGTGTATGGGCTGTCCGGCCCGCTAGAGCGCACCCTTCCGCCCCCTCTCGTTCAAAGGTATGCCCCGATGATCCGACCCAGCTTCGTGCTGCGCCGCCTGAGTCACCTGCCGTTCCACCCCGGCAGCCGCTGACGTCTCCCCCGACGCTGACCTTCCGTTACCGAATCCGTTGTGGGGAAATTTCGTGATCCAGGCTTCAGGCCTGCGCAAGACGTACGGTGACACCGTCGCGCTGGACGGTGTCGACCTGCACGTGCGCCAGGGTGAGATCTTCGGCGTGCTCGGCCAGAGCGGCGCGGGCAAGAGCACGCTGCTGCGCTGCGTCAACCTCCTCGAGCGCCCGGACCGGGGCACCGTCGCGGTCGCCGGGCAGGAGCTGACCACGCTGGGCGAGCGCGACCTGCGCGCCGCCCGGCAGCACATCGGCATGATCCACCAGCATTTCGCGCTGCTGTCCTCGCGCACGGTCGCGGGCAACGTCGCCTTCCCCCTCGAGGTCATGGGCGTGGGCCGGGCCGAGCGGTCGGCCAGGGTCGCCGAACTGCTGGAGCTCGTCGGCATCGCCGACAAGGCCGACGCGCGCCCCTCGCAGCTGTCCGGCGGGCAGAAGCAGCGGGTGGGCATCGCCAGGGCGCTGGCCGGCAACCCCAAGGTGCTGCTGGCCGACGAGGCCACCTCGGCGCTCGACCCCGCCACGACCTCCTCCATCCTGGCCCTGCTCAAGCGGCTCAACGCCGAGCTCGGGCTGACGATCCTGCTCATCACGCACGAGATGAACGTCGTCAAGAGCATCTGCGACTCGGTGGCCATCATGGCCGGCGGGGCGATCCTGGAGTCGGGGCCGATCAGGCAACTGCTGACCACGCCCGGGTCCAGGCTGGCGGCCGAGCTGTTCCCGCTGCCCGCTCCCGAGGCGGGCAACGTCACGATCACGTTCACCGGAGCGGCGGACGAGCCGGTCATCTCGACGGTCGTGCGCAAGTTCGACGTGGACGTCAGCATTCTCGGCGGCGCGCTGGAGGAGGTCGCCGGCGGCTCGGTCGGCCGCCTGCGCGTCTCGCTGGACGGGGCCGACACCTCGGCCGCCCTCACGTACCTGCGTGAGCGCGGCCTGATCGTGGAGGTGGCCGCGTGACCTGGGAAGAGATGGTCCCGCTCCTCGGGCAGGCGACGTGGGAGACGGTCCAGATGGTGTTCTGGTCCACGCTCTTCACCGTCGTGTTCGGGCTGCCGCTCGGCGTCGCCCTCGTCGGCACCTCGCGTGCCGGCCTGTTCCCCTCGCGGGTGGCCAACCAGCTGCTCAGCCTGATCGTCAACATCGGCAGGTCGCTGCCGTTCATCATCCTGATGATCGCGGTGATCCCCTTCACCCGGCTGCTGGTCGGCACCACGATCGGCCTGTACGCGGCCATCGTGCCGCTGACCATCGGCGCCGTGCCGTTCTTCGCCCGGCTGGTGGAGATCGCGCTGCGCGGCGTCAGCCCCGACGTCGTGCAGGCCGCGCACGCCATGGGCGTCAGCCGTACGTCGATCGTGGCCAAGGTGCTGCTGCCGGAGGCCAGGTCGGCGCTGGTGGCGGGCATCACGGTCACCGTCATCACGCTCGTGTCCTACTCCGCGATGGCGGGCGTCATCGGCGCGGGCGGCCTGGGTGACCTGGCCATCAGGTACGGCTACCAGCGGTTCGAGACGCCGCTCATGATCGCCACCTGTGTGGTCATCATCGTCCTCGTCCAGCTGGCCCAGACCCTCGGCGACGCGCTCGCCGACCGTCTGGCCAAGCGCTAGACACTCCCACCCTTTTCTGCCCGGGTCCGCCACGAGCGGGTCCTGCTTCCTCGTACCCAGACGCTTCCTCATACCCAGACAAGGAGCACAGCCGTGCGCAAGTTGTTCGGTCTCGTGACCGCCGCCGTCCTGGCCGTGACGCTGGCCGCCTGCGGGTCGTCCGCGGCCGGCTCGTCGGCCTCCGGCGCGCCCAGCGACACCCTCAAGGTCGGCGCCACCCCCACGCCGCACGCCGAGATCCTCAAGTACATCTCGGACAACCTGGCCGCCAAGGAGGGCCTCAAGCTGGAGATCGTCGAGTTCAGCGACTACGTGCCGCTGAACCCGCAGCTCCAGGAGGGCCAGCTGGACGCCAACTACTTCCAGCACCAGCCGTACCTCGCCGACTACAACAAGGAGAAGGGCGCCAAGCTCACCTGGGTGCAGAACGTGCACCTGGAGCCGCTCGGCCTCTACTCCAGCAAGGTGAAGGACGTGGCCGCCCTTCCCTCCGGCGCCACCGTGGCGGTGCCCAACGACGCCACCAACCTCGGCCGCGCGCTGAAGCTGCTGGCCGACAACGGCGTCATCACGCTGAAGGACGGCGTCGGCACCGCGGCCACCGAGCGCGACGTCACCGCCAACCCGAAGAACATCACCTTCAAGGCGCTCGACGCCGCCCAGCTGCCCCGCTCGCTCGCCGACGTCGACGCCGCGGTCATCAACGGCAACTACGCCCTGGAGGCCAAGCTCAACCCGGCCACCGACGCGCTCGTCGCGGAGAAGGCCGAGGGCAACCCGTACGCCAACGGTCTGGTCGTGCAGGAGGGCAAGCAGAGCGACCCGCGGGTGCAGAAGCTGGCCAAGCTGCTGCAGAGCCCCGAGGTCAAGAAGTACATCCAGGACACCTACAAGGGCGCGGTCATTCCCGCCTGAACCGTCCTGACCGGCGCCCCGGTCGCCACGGCGGGCCGGCCGGCTTCGACTCCGGACGGCTTCGACCCCGGTCGGCGTGACCTCCACCGCGAGACCGTGATCCCGCACGCGGGATCACGGTCTCGGCGTTTCCGGAACGGACGTGAGCGGCAGACCGGGCCTCGCCCGCGGGGCCTTGCGGGGGCCTTCCGAGGGAAGTGGTGACCGAATACTGTTCTGGTCATGTATCCGGGAGCCATCGCAGCAGTCACCCCCGACAAGCCCGCTGTGATCATGGCGGGCTCCGGGGAGGTCGTCACCTACCGCCGGCTCGAGGAGGAGTCGAACAGGCTCGCGCACCTGTTCCGCTCCGCCGGGCTCAAGCCGGGCGACCACATCGCGTTCATGCTCGAGAACCATCCTCTTTCCCTGGTCATCGCCTGGGCCGCGCACCGCTCAGGGCTCTACTACACCGCCGTCAGCTCCCGCCTGCAGAGCGAGGAACTGTCCTACATCGTCGACAACTGCGGGGCCAGAATCTTCATCTCCTCGGCGCGGCTCGCCGGCGTGGCGGGCGCGATCGAGGCTCCCGGCGTGGAGCTCAGGCTCATGATCGACGGAGTGGCCGACGGCTTCGTCTCCTACGAGGAGGCCGTCGCGGTCCATCCGACGACGCCCATCGCCGACGAGTGTCAGGGCGCCGACATGCTCTACTCCTCGGGCACCACGGGCCGGCCCAAGGGCGTCAAGCCGACGCTCTCGCAGGCGCCGCTCGACAGGCCGGGGCCGCTGCTGCAGCTCATCCAGTTCCTCTTCGCACCGTCGGCCGACAGCGTGTACCTGTCGCCCGCCCCGCTCTACCACGCCGCGCCACTGCGCTACTGCCTGCAGTTCCAGCGCCTGGGCGCGACGGTGGTCGTCATGGAGCGCTTCGACCCCGCCGAGTACCTCGCCCTCGTCGAAGGCCACCGGGTCACGCACACCCAGCTCGTGCCGACGATGTTCATCAAGATGCTCAAGCTGCCCGACGAGGTCAGGGCCGGGTACGACCTGTCGTCGCTCCGGTGCGCGATCCACGCGTCGGCGCCGTGCCCGGTGCCGGTCAAGGAGCGGATGCTCGAGTGGTGGGGGCCGGTCATCCACGAGTACTACGCGGGCACCGAGGGCAACGGCTTCCTCTACGCCGGACCCGCCGACTGGCTGGCCCACCCGGGCACGGTCGGCCGCGCCCTGCTCGGCGTGGTGCACGTCTGCGACGAGGAGGGCAACGAGCTGGGGCCCGGCGAGCACGGCACCGTCTACTTCTCCGACGGCCCCCGCTTCGAGTACCACGGCGACCCCGACAAGACCCGCTCCGCGCAGGATCCCCAGGGCAGGGGCTGGACCACCCTCGGCGACATCGGCTACCTGGACGCGGACGGCTTCCTCTACCTGACCGACCGCCGCTCCTACATGATCATCTCGGGTGGGGTGAACATCTACCCCCAGGAGGCCGAGAACGTACTGGCCCTCCACCCCAAGGTCGCCGACGTGGCCGTGTTCGGGATCCCGGACGAGGAGATGGGCGAGCAGGTCAAGGCCGTCGTCCAGCCCGCCGACGACGTCGCGGCCGGCCCGGCGCTGGAGGCCGAGCTGATCGAGTACTGCAGGGCACGGCTGGCGCACTACAAGTGCCCCAGGTCGGTCGACTTCCGCGACGAGTTGCCGCGCCATCCCACCGGCAAGCTCCACAAGCGGCTGCTGCGCGCGGAATACCTTAAAGTTCCATGAGAGCCGGGCCCGGTACCCCCGTCGCGACCTCGCCTGATAAGGCGTGCGTCAGGGGGTGCGCCACGCCCTGTTCGACGGCTTAAGCAGTGCTTACACCCTCATTGGCACCCTGGAAGTACGACGGCACGCCACAGTGGCGCGCCAGAGCGGCTTCTTGGGGATGGACATGAACACGAACGAGCCTCGTGAGCACGGCGAAGGCACTGTGGGTGGGGGTTGGACCCAGTTCGGTTCCAAGCCTCCGGTCGCCGGCGAGTTCCAGCACGGCGCGCCGTCGCCGGGTGGCGACACCACGATCATGCCGGTGCCTTCGGTACCGAAGCGGCAGTCGATGTTCACGGCCGGGCAGAAGGCCGTCGCCGGACTCGCCCTGGCGGCGACGGCGCTTGTCGGTGGCGTGGTGGGGGCCGCGACCGTCAGCGCCCTGGGCGGCGGGGGAACCACGAGCGTGGCGGCCGCGCCCAGCCCGGCCTTCAAGCCGGCGTCGAACGCCATGACCGTGGCGGACGTCGCCCAGAACGTGCAGCCGTCGGTCGTGATGATCCAGGGTCAGACCGGCGAGGGATCCGGCGTGGTGCTGTCGGAGGACGGCCTGATCCTCACCAACAACCACGTGGTGGTCGGCGCCGGCCAGGGCGGCGGGTCCATGACGGTGAAGTTCAGCGACGGCAGGACCGCCAAGGCGTCGGTCGTGGGCACCGACCCGGCCACCGACCTGGCCGTCATCAGGGCCACGGGCGTGTCGGGCCTGACCAAGGCCACCCTCGGCGACAGCGACGCGCTCAGGGTCGGCGACGCGGTGCTGGCCATCGGCAGCCCGCTCGGCCTGGACGGCTCGGTCACCGCGGGCATCGTCAGCGCGCTGGACCGCACGCTCACGGTCGGCGACCAGGACCGGCAGCAGCTGCCGCCCGGCTGGGGAAACCAGCGCCAGCAGTCGCAGTCCTCGACCACCACGATCGGCGGCGCCATCCAGACCGACGCCGCCATCAACCCCGGCAACTCCGGCGGCGCGCTGGTCAACGCGTCGGGCCAGCTGATCGGCATCAACACGGCGATCGCCACGGGCGGTGGCACCGGCAACATCGGCGTGGGCTTCGCCATCCCGATCAACACCGCCAAGCAGGTGGCCCAGCAGCTCATCGACAACGGCAAGGTGAGCCACGCCTACCTCGGCGTCAGCGTCACCGACGCCTCGGGTGACGTGCCGGGCGCTCTGATTCGGCAGGTGCAGGAGGGAAGCCCCGCCGCCAAGGCCGGGCTGAAGACGGGCGACCTGATCACCAAGATCGGCGAGACGCCGGTTGACGGGGGAGATACCGTAGTGGGACAGGTCAGAGGTTTCAAAGTGGGCCAGCAGGTCAAGATCAGCTACATGAGGGACGGAAAGACCCAGGAGGTCACCGTCACCCTCGCGGAGAAGACGGGCGAGTAGAACCCCCCTCGTGAAACGGAGGTGCCGTCGAGATCGCTGCGGACTCGGCGGCACCTCCCCCCATGCGGTTCAGCGGAACCTGCGGCCCTCGTCCCTGCGGTAGGCCCACACGGCGGCCGCCGCGCCCGCCACCGTCCAGACCGCCAGCATGACCAGCGGCAGCGGCCGGGGCGGCACACCCGCCGTGGCGGCCCACACCAGCTCCATCGCGCCCCTGCTGGGCAGGTACGGCGCGACCGCCCCGATGAAGGCGGGCGGGTCGAGCGGGTTGCCGAACATCCCGCCGCCGATCGCGATCGGGAAGAACAGCACCTGCGAGACCGCGATGGCCGCCTTCGACGGCAGCGCGTAGCCGACGAGCAGCCCCAGCATCATGAACGGCAGCGCGCCCACGATCAACGCGCCCAGGCCGGACAGCAGCTGGAGCGGGGTGGCCGTGGCCGCGGTGAGGAAGGCGGCGACCAGCACCACGGGCACGACCGCGATCAGCATGATGGCCAGCGAGGTCAGCATCCGTCCCGCGAACCGGGGGAAGGGGCCCGCGGGCAGCGTGCGCACGTAGGGGTCCCAGGGCTTGCCGCGGTCGTCGGCCACGCCGATGGCCAGCCCCATCAGCGAGCTCGACATGACGGCGAACAGCGTCATCGACGCCGTGCCGACGGTGGCCATCAGCGGGTCGTCCCCGGTGAACGGCACGACGAAGGCCAGCATCGAGATGGTGGGGAAGAAGACGCTCGCCACGATCGCGATCGGGACTCTCAGCTGCTCCAGGAACTGGTAGCGGGTGTGCGTCCAGACCAGGCTAGACACCGGCGGCCTCCTTCGAGGTGATGGCGAGGAAGGCGTCCTCGAGCGTGGCCGGGCTGATCTCGAGCCCGGAGAAGGGGACGCCGCTGGCGACCAGGTCGAGCACCAGCCGGTCGGAGTCCGAGGTGAGCAGCTCGTGCCGGTCGCCCACCCGCTGGGCGTCGACCACGCCGGGCAGCGCGGGCAGCTCGGGGGCCGACAGCGACACCCTGCGCACCCCCACCATGCCGCGCACGGCCTGCATCGTGTCGTCGGCCAGCACCCTGCCCTTGCCGATCACCACGACGCGCTCGGCCAGTGCCTCCACCTCCTCCAGGTAGTGGCTGGTGAGCACGACGGTGCCGCCCTCCGCGTGGAAGGCCCTGATCCCCTCCCACAGCGACCTGCGGGCCTCGACGTCGAGGCCCGTGGTGGGCTCGTCGAGGAAGACGATGCGGGGGTTGCCGGCGAAGGCGAGCGCCACCGCGAGGCGGCGCTTCTGGCCGCCGGACAGGCCGCCGACCTGCCGCCGGGCGAGGTCGTCGAGGCCGAACCTGGCCAATAACTCCGGCGTGCCCGCCCGCTCGGGGAAGTGCGCCGAGACGAAGTCGACGATCTCGCCGACCCGCAGCGCCTCGGGCAGCCCCGTCTCCTGCGGCGTCACGCCCATGCGCTGCCGTACCCGGGGGTCGGAAGGGGCGCCGCCGAGCAGTTCGACCACGCCCTTGGTGGGTCTGCGCAGGCCGACGAAGAGGTTGACGAGCGTGGACTTGCCGGCCCCGTTCGGGCCGAGCAGGCCGACGAGCCGGCCCGCGGGGATCTCCAGGGACACGTCGTCGAGCGCGGTCACCTCGCCGTAGCGTCTGGTGACCCCGATGGTTCTGGCCAGGACGGTCATGCTTCTCCTCCGATCAGGGCGCGGATGGCGACGGTGTACTCCTCGAAGGCCAGCCGTCCGCGTCTGGTGAGCGCGACGTAGGTGACGGGCGTGCGGCCCTTGTGCGTCTTGGTGATCTCGACGTAGCCCGCGTCCTCGAGCTTGGTCAGATGCACCGACAGGTTGCCCGCCGTCATCGCGAGCAGGTCCTTCAGGCTCGGGAAGGCGATCTGGTCGCCTTCGGGAAGGGCGTTGAGCGTGGCCACCACGCGTAGCCGGGCCTGCGCGTGGATGACGGGATCGAGTTCGGGCAGCGTCACCGGCGCCGCCTGAGCACGATCCCGGTGACCAGGAACGCGCCGCCGACCAGCAGCGAGATCAGCAGGGCGTGCCAGCCGGGCCCGAGGGCGGCGCCGGCCGCGTCGACGACCGCGGTCCAGACGCCCAGGAAGAACATCGGCCACTCGCGCCAGACGGCGCCGCCGGCCATGTAGAGGGTGGCGACCACCAGCATCGAGACCGCGGCGTAGAGCAGGCTGACCTCGTCGCGCGGGATCATCGGGGCGAAACGGCTGAGGATCAGGCCCATCGCCATCATCGCGACGAACCACGCGTAGCCGTACATCATCCCGCGCTGGGTGGTTACGCCGCGGGTCTTCAGGCCGGAGGCGCGGGCACACCAGAACAGGAACGCTCCGGCCAGCAGTTGCCCGCCCATCAGCACCGCCAGTGCGAGCTGCCAGGAGATCGGGGCGAGCGGGCGGCCGTCGAGACCGTGGGCCAGGAAGAAGGTGCCGAAGCCGGCCATCCAGGCCACGCCCCAGGGGGCGTAGAGGAGGAGCGGGTCGGGCTGCAGCCTGCGCGTGGCCGCCGCGCTCTGCTCCTCGATGAGCCGCATCATCTCGGCGGGGCTCAGGTCCTCGTCGTCCACATCATTCCAAACCAGTCGAAACCATCAACTGGTTTGCAGCATAAACCTGATTGCGCCACAAACGGTAGCGTGGCCCTCACCTCGGGAGGGTGGGGCGGTCCCGTGAACGAAGGAGCGGCCCTCCCCGGAGGGAGAGGCCGCTCGGTTCGACGATGTCCGGTTAGCTGCCGCCGCCGGGCAGCGACAGGCCGATGACCAGCGGGTCGTGGTCGGAGGAGCGGAAGGCGTCGGGCTGGTAGAGGCCCGGCGGGTTGAACTCGGTGTTGTAGTCGAGGATCCGCGGCTCGTCGGAGTTGACGTGCCAGATCGTCGCGCCCGTCACCCGCTTGAGCAGCTGTTTGCCGACCAGCGCGTGGTCGAGCTCGCCGGCCAGCCCGTTGAACAGGTAGCTGTAGCGGAACGGCGCCGGCACGAACCGCTTGGTCACGCTCGTCAGCCCGCCGGCTTCCAGCGTGTCGATCGGGTCCTCCTCGCCGTAGGCGTTGAGGTCGCCCAGCACCAGCGGGTTGGGCAGGTCGAGCGAGGAGAGCAGCCCCAGCACCGCCTC
>NZ_JBEXMT010000042.1:33610-77195 GCF_040610675.1 Nonomuraea sp. NPDC003804 | reverse complement strand
TAAAAACACCCCCCCCCCTCCCACATTTTCTGTTCTTTTGTGGTTATTTCTGGCTGGTCCTGCGCCCCGGGGGGGCCCCCCGGGGGCCCGCCCCCCCCGCCTCTCAGGTGGACCAGGGATCGTGATCCCTGGTCTCATGGGCGTCAGCCGTTGCCGATGTTGATGTCACCGCTGTTGTTGCTGCCGCCGTTGCCGCCAGGAGCGGAGCTGTCGTGGGCGCCGTTGGCGTTGCCGCCGTTGCCGTGGCCGAGGTTGCCGCCCTCGTTGTGGACTTCGACCCTCTTGCCGCCGTGATCGCCGTGGTCTCCCCCCATGACGTAGGAGGTGGCCGCGCTGGCGGGCTGGGCGGCCAGGGCCATCGGAACGACGAGTGCGGAAGCGGCGAGCGTGACGCCGGCGACGACCTTCTTGATGTCGACCATGAGATATCTCTTTCTGTTGGCTGCTCTGGAGAGCTGTGGTGGTGGTGGAGTGAAGCTCTGGTGAGCTATGTCCACATTTCTAGGCCCACTGACTTGCATGCCGGTTTCATGTCAATAGATGAGGGTTCGAGTTATATGTCGGAATCGCCGATGTGTCAGGGAAATCGGCGGTTCGTCAAGGTGGCGACGTACTCGGTGGTCGCCGATCGTCGGCGATCAGCGTTCGGGAGACGGGCTGGGCAGGGGATGGCTGTGCCGGCTGGCAGCCCTCAGTGCCAGGAGACGCTGGGCGACACGTGGTTCCACGCACCGAGCCGGTCGGGGGTACGGGTGCCGTGCAGTTCGAGGTCGAGCCGGCCATACAGGTGCGCCGGCGGTCCCAGGGACCCTCGATAATCTTCGGGTGCTGCGATTACTGGTGACGCTCCTGACCGTGACTGCGCTTGCCGGCGGCGACCACCTCCTTTCTCACCGGCTCACATTCGATGACTACGCCGTCCGCGCCGTCTGGACCTGGCGCACCAGCGGCGCGGCGGAGATCTGGCGCAACGGTTTCGTGCCGACGGAGGACCTGAGCCAGATGCGGCAGAACGTGGCGGAGCGGATCTCGAGTGATGAGGAGTACGGCTTCGCCGTGGCCGTCCCGCTCCCCGCGACTCCGAAGGAGGCATGGATCCGCTGGGACGACGGCTCCACCATGCGGGTTCCCGTGATCAGCGCACGCCAGGCACTGATCGAACTGTCGCCCTACGACATGGAGGCCTCCGCTCAGGACGATCGGGCATACAAGATGACGGCAGCTACCTTCACGACCATGCGCCTGCGGACCCTGCGCGGCATGGCCACCGTTCCGGCGTGGCGGTTGTCCTTCTCGAACCTGCCCGGCCCGGTCGACCACGCCGCGGTCGACCGGGCCACGCTCGGCACCGTCGAGGAGGCCGTCGGTGACCACCTGTCCTCCGACATCAGAGGCTTTGAGGTGCTCGACGAGCGCACGCTGCGGGTGAGCTACGACTACGGCGTCTGCCTCGGTGAGAAGACGCCGACTGTCCGCCTACGGGTCGACGAGCGGCCCGATGTCGTGGTCCTCGGAATCGAGGTCCACACGCACATCGGCACCGGGCTGTGTGTGGGCGTCGGCGCGTCCGGCGAGGGAGTCGTCCGGCTCCAGGAGCCGCTGGGCAGCCGGGTAGTGCTGGATGCGATGAGTCGGCTCCCCGTCTGCCTCCATTGGTCGGGCCCCTGCCGCGCCGGGTGATCGAGGGCGCTTCCTGGCGCTTACCGCCGCCATTCGGCACCACGGGGCCACCGCCCACCCGCCACCCGATCACGGTCCTGGCCTCGTGCTCTTCACACCCCAAACGTCCGGCGTTTGGCTCCGCCACGCCGCTCTTGCCCGCGGCGAGGAACAGCCGGCCATCCACCAGGGCCATGTCGATCAGAGACAGTCCGTGGCGACCCATGACGGTGAAGCCCTGGTTCGCCGATCCGCGCAGCACGCGCCCGCCCCGGGACTTGCCGCTGATCAGCACGTCGCCGCCCGGGAGGAACGCGATACCGGTGAGTGTGTCTTCGGTGGTCGCCCCGTCCGGATCCTCGAGCACACGCCACCGCTCTCCGTCGAAGTGCAGGATGGTGCTGCCGTACCCCACCGCGTACACGTCGTCGGCGGCCCGTCCGCGGATGCAGCCGATGGGTTTCCTGAGACCGGGATCGTGCTGGGTCCAGACCTCGCCGTCCCAGTGGTAGAGCACGCCGCCGAAGGTGCCGACATGCACGTCCTGCTCCGAACTCCCCCAGATCGCCATCGGGTTGGGGCGCGAGCCGTTGGATTCCTGCGCCGGCAACTCCCCATGCCGCCAGGGGAGATCGCCGTCAGGCACATCGAACTCGAGGTCGGCGATCTCCTCCCCGTCCGGCCAGACCACCGGCGCCGTGGTCCAGACCAGGCCGGTGGTGCTCGTCAGCCAGGGATTCCCCTGCGGCGAACACCACATCTCGCGCAGCGTGTCGTTCGTGGCCAGAACGTTCTCGGCGGGGCCGTCGCTGCCCGCCGGGCGCCGGAACACGTAACCGGCGGCATGGGCCTCGTGCCCGGGCTTGTGGACGATCAGCAGGAAGTAGACGGTGCCCTGGATCTCGTGGACGTACAGGATGTCTTCCTGTATGTCGTTGTCGTCAGCCATGACCTCTTCTTCTTCCAGGACCTCTTACCTCTTCGGCGGTAGTTCCTCCAGCGGGGTGACGGTGCGCCCACCGCGTACCACCGGCAGCCCCCGCACCAGCCGGTCGATCAAATGCTCGTAGCGCAGGCCCGCGTCGGCGAGGTAGAGGTCCTCCCCGGGGTCGTCGCCGTCGGCGATGAGGACTTCTGGCACCAGAAGATCGGACAGGCCGACGCGCGCCGCCGGATCCTCGACGGCCAGGCCACAGCCGTCGAGGTCGAGATAGTCGGGCACCAGAGCCCGCCCGCGCAGACGTCCGCCGATCTCGGGAAGGAACTCGTCCCACATGATCGCCAGAGTGGCACGCAGGTCGCCGAGCACGTCGACGTGCTGGTCGGTGGAGTTGCCGAGGAAGGTCTCGACGTCGATGTTGCCCTGGACCAGGAGGTGTGAGGTGCCGGTGAGGACCAGGTTGGCAGCTTTCAGGTCGCCGAGCACGATCAGCGACGGGCTGCCGTGGTCCAGGTTGAGGATGTTGCCGTCGACGTGGAGGTCGCCGTCGATGACGTATCCGGAGACCGCGCCGTCGATTCCCTCGTACTCGGGTCGGCCGCCTGCCTTGATCCAGGGATTCTGGTGCCGGTACTGGTGGTCGTCCAGCCAGAGCGAGCCGGGCAACGCCGCAGGCCCCGGGTGCAGGATGTACTCGTCCTCGTCCAGGTTGTCGTAGGACGCCTTCGGGAAGCCGCGACGCTCGAACAGAGCGACCGCCTCCGCCCATGTCTGGTAGATCGTCTCCATGGCCGGCACACTAGGCGCCTGCACTGACATCCCACCAACCCCGGCACACCCTCATCCCGCAAGTACGCAACCCGTTACGTACTTCTACTGACAATCACCAGCCCCGAAGTGGTGGCCGATCGGGCGCACCACGGCTCGACTGTGGGCCCCGGCTTGTCCGCGCGGGTTCTCAGAACCTGCTCGTCCAGGTGGTCCAAGCGGGGTCAGGCGGCAAGGCGGCCCAGATGGAAGTGACCGCCTGAGCGGGCGGGCCACTCTCCGGACAGGCACGAACAGCCGGAGAGCGCGATCGGCTGGGGACACGATCGGCCGGCAGGAACGGCGGGCCGCTCCTCGAGCAGGTGCGAAGGGTCAGAGGGCGCGGTCGGCGGGCCACTCGTCGGACAGGGCGGAGTGGACGATGGAGTCGCGCCACCCGTGCGGCGTGTGGACGTGGTGGCGGATGCGGCCTTCCTCGACCATTCCCGCCACCAGCATCGCGAGCTGGGCCGCGGTGTTGGCCGGAGCGCGGGCGCCCCAGATGCGGTGCAGGCCGAGGTGCTTGAAGCCGAAGGTCAGCACCAGCCGGAACAGGTCGGTGCCGATGCCGCGCCCCCACAGGTCGGGCCTGAGACCGAGGCCGATCTCGGCGCTGTGCGGGTGGTCGGCCTCGATGTGCAGGCGGGCCACGCCGATCACGTCGTGGCCGTCGGCCTCGGTGACGGCCAGCACGTACAGGCGGCGGGGGCTGGCGAGGGCCGCCGCGACCGCCTCGCTGACGATCTCGACGACCTCCGCGCGGGTCCGCGGGTCGAACGGCAGGTGCTGGGTCGCGGCGGGATCGCCGTAGACGGCATGCAGAGCGTCGACGTCCTCGGCCGAAATCTCGCGCAGCCCCAGCCGCTTGCCGGTGACGTGGACGCTGCGCATGCGCAGACGGTAACGCCTAGGGGACGATCTTCACAAGTGTTGTCAAGTCGCCAGTTGACTGCCGTAAGCTCGCGCGACAAGTTCGGCCACCGCGCCGTGCGCGCCGAGAGGGTCGGCGTAGCCCGCCTTGACGCTCGCGGCCGCCGACTCCAGCACAGAAGCGTCGGTCTCGTGGCCGATCAGGCAGGGGGAGATGGCCAGGCGCTCGGCCCCGGCGGCGCGCAGGCGCTCGGCGGCCACGGCCACGCCGGGTTCGCTGTCGAGCGAGGCGGCCACGACGGGCAGCGTCAGGCGGGAGGCCAGCAGGACGGCGGTGGCCTGCGCGGCGTGGACGGCCTGCTCCCCGCCCACGGTGCCGAGGATGACGGCGTCGACGGGGCTGGAGACGCTGAGCAGGCGCATGCGGTCGGCCCTGGCCAGCTCCTTCTCGGCGAGCTTGATGTGCAGGGCCTCGGCCAGCAGCGGGTGCGGGCCGAGTGCGTCGGTGACGGTCGCGTCGCTGCCGGTCGCGGCGATGATCTTGGTGGTCTCCTCGGTGACGCGAGGGTCGGACCAGAGCGTCAGGGGGACCACGATCGCGCCGCGATCCTGGGGGAGCTGGT
Source organism: Nonomuraea sp. NPDC003804 (assembly GCF_040610675.1). NCBI lineage: Bacteria > Bacillati > Actinomycetota > Actinomycetes > Streptosporangiales > Streptosporangiaceae > Nonomuraea > Nonomuraea sp. NPDC003804. The sequence continues at coordinate 72,296 of NZ_JBEXMT010000042.1, read as the reverse complement.
CTGCCAGGTCATGGAGTGTGGCCAGCCGCACCTCGATGTGCGGGTTGTCGACCCGGACCAGCGCGGCGATCTCGGCGGCCGGCTCGCCGGCCTCGCCAGGATTGACGAGCAGCAGGACGGGGGCGTCCGGTGGCAGGGACGTGGGAACGGGCCGGCGGTGGCGACCGCCGCCGGGCCGGGGGGAACGTTCACGTACAGGCAGGCTCACGGCGCGGAGTTTATGGCTATTTGGAAAGCCGCGTGCCCGAAAACGGCGGCGATTGCATTACAACCTCACCAGTCTCACCGGCCAGTCGGGTGACTGAGGTCGCATCGTGACATCCCTGGAGTAAGGCGAGCGCTTGCTCGGGTCGGGTGGCCCGCCCCCATCACCACATCTCCCGAAATATCCGGTCAAATGTGATGCGGGTCACATCTTTTTGCCGTTTACTTCCATGTAATCGATTACCTAAGGTGATGTAATCGATTTCATGGAGGACGCATGGCACGCATCAAGGACGTGGCCGCACACGCGGGCGTCTCGGTGGCCACGGTGTCCCGCGTGCTGAACGACCACCCGTCGGTCACCCCGGAGACCCGCGACCGCGTCTACGCCGCCATGTCGGCGTTGCGGTACGTGCCGAACGCCGTCGCCCGGTCGCTGCGCACCGAGGCGACCAGGACGCTCGGCCTGATCATCGGCGACATCCTCAACCCGTTCTTCACCGAACTGGCCAGAGGGGTGGAGGACGAGGCCAGGCGCGCGGGCTACACCGTCATCATCGGCAACGCCGACGAGCGGGCCGAGGAGCAGGACCACTACGTGCGCACCCTGGTGGGACAGCGCGTCGACGGCCTGCTCATCTGCCCCACCGCCGAGGTGACCCCGCTGGTGCAGGAGCTCGTTTCCACCGCCAGGCCGCTGGTCTTCCTCGACCGCACGATCAGCGGCCTCGACGTGCCGTTCGTGCGCGCCGACGGAGCGCGCGCCATCGCCGGGCTGGTGGCGCATCTGAAGGAGATGGGTCACCGCAGGATCGCCTTCGCCTCCGGCCCGGCCACCCTGTCCACCGGCCGGGAGCGGACCGACGCGTTCGTCGCGGCGATGACCGGGGCCGGCCTCGAGGTCAGGCCGGACTACCTGGCCGCCGGCGACTTCCGCGAAGGCAGCGGGAGGGCGATCACCGCACGCCTGCTCGACCTGACCGAGCCGCCCGAGGCGATCTTCTTCGGCGACAACCTGATGACGCTGGGCGGGCTCGACGAGATCAGGGCGCGCGGCCTGCGCATCCCCGACGACGTGGCCGTCGCCTCCTTCGACGACGTGACGTGGTTCGTCCACGTCGACCCCCCGATCACCGCGATTGCCCAGCCGACCGCCGAACTCGGCCGCCGGGCCGTACGGCTGCTGCTCGACCGCGTCGCGGGACGGCCGGCGGAGTCGGTGGCGCTGCCCGCCGAGCTGGTCATCCGCAGGTCCTGCGAGAGGAAGGGTGCGTGAGATGAGCCAGGAGATCCTCAGGGTCGAGGGCCTGCGCAAGCGTTTCCCCGGTGTCCTCGCCCTCGACGGGGTCGATCTGGCCCTGCGCACGGGCGAGGTGCACGTGCTGCTCGGCGAGAACGGCGCGGGCAAGAGCACGCTGATCAAGATGCTGTCCGGCGCCTACCACCCGGACGAGGGGCGCATCCTGCTCGACGGGCGGCCGGTCGACATCCGTACGGCGGGCGACGCCCAGCGGCTCGGCATCGCCACCATCTACCAGGAGTTCAACCTGGTGCCCGACCTGACCGTCGGCGAGAACCTCTCGCTCGGCCGCCCGCCGCGCCGGTTCGGTTTCGTTGACGTCAAGGCCATGCACGACAAGGCCAGGGAACTGCTCGACCGGGTCGGCCTGGACGTCGACCCCCGCACCAGGATCGGCGCGCTCGGCATCGCCCGCATGCAGATGGTCGAGATCGCCAAGGCGCTGGCGCTGGACGCGCGCGTCCTCATCATGGACGAGCCGACCGCCGTGCTGACCACGAGCGAGGTCGACAGGCTGTTCGCCATCGTCAGGCAGCTGCGCGACAACGGCGTGGCCGTCGTGTTCATCACCCACCACCTCGAGGAGATCGCCCAGATCGGCGACACGGTGACGGTCCTGCGCGACGGGCGTTCGGTGGCCGAGGTGCCCGCCGACACGCCGCAGGACGAGCTGGTCCGGCTCATGGTCGGCAGGCCCATCGACCAGCAGTACCCGCGCGAGGCCGAGCCGCCCGGGCGGCCGCTGCTCAAGGTGGAGGGGCTGACCAGGCGTGGCGCGTTCGAGGACGTCTCCTTCGAGGTGCGGGCGGGCGAGGTCGTCGGGCTCGCGGGGCTGGTGGGCGCGGGCCGTACCGAGCTCGCCCGGGCGATCTTCGGCGCGGACCGTTACGACGAGGGCGAGGTCACGGTCGGCGACAGGCGGCTGCCGCGCGGCGACATCGACGCGGCCATGGAGGCGGGACTCGGCCTGGTGCCGGAGGACCGCAAGGGCCAGGGGCTGGTGCTCGGCGCCGACATCGCCGAGAACCTCGGCCTGGTCACCCTCGGCAGGGCCAGCCGCGCCGGGTTCGTCGACCGCACGGGCCAGCGCAAGGCGGCGGCCAAGGTCGCCGCGCAGCTCGGCGTCCGGATGAGCGGCCTGGAGCAGGAGGTCCGCACGCTCTCCGGCGGCAACCAGCAGAAGGTCGTCATCGGCAAGTGGCTGCTGGCCGACGTCCGCGTGCTCGTCCTCGACGAACCCACGCGCGGCATCGACGTGGGCGCCAAGGTCGAGATCTACCAACTGATCAACTCACTCACCGCCTCGGGCGACGCCGTCCTCATGATCTCCAGCGATCTCCCCGAGGTGATCGGCATGAGCGACAGGGTGCTGGTCATGGCCCGGGGCAGGCTCGTCGGCGAACTCCCCGCCGACGAGGCGACACAGGACGCGGTGATGGCGCTGGCCGTCACCGAGGTGGAGGGTACTCGTGTCCGATAAAGCGAGAGGCTGGCTCTCGGAGAACGGCGCGCTCGTCGCGCTCGTCGTCCTGGCGGTCGCGTTGTCGCTGCTGTCCAGCGACTTCCTCAGCGTGAGCAACCTGCTCAACGTGGGCGTGCAGGCGGCCGTGACCGCCATCCTCGCCTTCGGCGCCACATTCGTGATCATCACCGGCGGCATCGACCTGTCGGTCGGCTCGGTGGCGGCGCTGTCGGCGATCACGCTGGCCTACCTGTCCACCACCTCGGGCCTGCCGTGGCCGCTGGCCACGCTGCTCGGGCTGGCCGTCGGCGTGGCGTGCGGCCTGGCCAACGCCGCGCTCATCGCGTACGGCAAGCTTCCCCCGTTCATCGCCACCCTGGCCATGCTCGGCATCGCCAGAGGCCTCGCGCTCGTCATCTCCGAGGGCAGCCCGATCGCCATGCCGGACGCGGTCTCCCACGTGGGCGACACCGTCGCCGGCTACCTGCCGGTCCCCGTCCTGGTGATGCTCGTCATGGGCGTCATCGCGGCGGTCATCCTCAACCGCACCTACGCGGGCCGGGCGATGTACGCGATCGGCGGCAACGAGGAGGCCGCCAGGCTGTCCGGCATCAAGGTCAACCGGATGAAGCTCGTCACCTACGCCCTGTCGGGCGGCTTCGCCGCCGTGGCGGGCATCGTCCTGGCCAGCCGGCTGGCCTCCGCCCAGCCGCAGGCCGCGGCCGGGTACGAGCTGGACGCCATCGCCGCCGTCGTCATCGGAGGAGCCAGCCTGTCCGGCGGCAAGGGCCGGGCCTTCGGCACCTTCGTCGGCGCGCTCATCCTCGCCGTCCTGCGCAACGGCCTCAACCTCCTGTCCGTCTCCGCCTTCTGGCAGCAGGTCGTGATCGGCGTGGTGATCGCCCTGGCGGTCCTCGTCGACACCCTGCGCCGCAGATCAGCCAACTGAGGGGAAGCACCATCATGAAACTCGGCATCATCGCGGCAGGCGCCGCGCTCGCGCTCGGTCTCGCCGCCTGCGGTTCCGGCGGTTCCAGCGGTTCCGGCGGTTCCACTCCCGCCGGCGGCTCCGGCGACATCAAGATCGGTATGTCGATCTCCACCCTGAACAACCCCTACTTCGTGCAGCTGCGCGCCGGCGCGGAGGAGGAGGCCAAGAAGCTCGGCGTGGCGCTGACCGTCACCGACGCCCAGAACGACGCCTCCCAGCAGGTGAACCAGGTCCAGAACTTCACCAGCCAGAACATGAAGGCGATCGTCATCAACCCGGTCGACTCCGACGCCGCCGCGCCCGCCGTCAAGGCGGCCGACCGGGTCAGCGTCCCGGTGATCGCCGCCGACCGCGGCGTCAACGGCGCCGAGGTGGCGCAGACCGTCGCCTCCGACAACGTCGCGGGCGGCAAGCTGGCCGCGCAGGAGCTGGCCAAGCAGATGGGCGAGAAGGGCAAGGTCGTGGTGCTGCAGGGCGTGCCCGGCACCTCCGCCTCCCGCGACAGGGGCCAGGGCTTCACCGAGGGCATCAAGGCCTACCCGAACATCCAGGTGGTCGCCCAGCAGCCCGCGGACTTCGACCGCACCAAGGGCCTGGACGTCATGACCAACCTCCTGCAGTCGCACCCCGACATCACCGGCGTGTTCGCGGAGAACGACGAGATGGCACTCGGCGCCATCAAGGCGCTCGGCGCGAAGGCCGGCGCGGAGGTCAAGGTCGTCGGCTTCGACGGCACGCCCGACGGGCTGAAGGCCATCCAGGCCGGCACGCTCGCCGCCAGCATCGCCCAGCAGCCCAAGCTCCTCGGCCAGCAGGCCGTCGGCAACGCGGTCAAGGCGGCCAAGGGCGAGAGCCTGCAGAAGGTGGTCGCCGTTCCGGTGAAGGTCGCGACCAAGGACAACCTCTCCGAGTTCACGAGCTGAGCCATGGACGTGGTGGTCGTGGGGTCGGTCAACGCCGATCTCGTGGTGCGGGTCGACCGGCGGCCCGCACCAGGTGAGACGGTGCTGGGCTCCGACCTCGGCACCTTTCCCGGCGGCAAGGGCGCCAACCAGGCCGTCGCGGCCGCCAGGCTCGGCGCGCACGCGGCCCTGCTGGCCAGGACCGGATCCGACCAGTACGGCACGCGCTTGGCCGCGGGGCTGGCCGCCGAGGGCGTCGACACCGGGCACATCCTGTCCACCGACGGGCCCAGCGGGGTCGCGCTCATCACCGTCGGCGCCGACGGCGACAACAGCATCATCGTCTCGCCGGGCGCCAACGCGCGCCTCACACCGGCGGACGTGGCGGCCGCGGCGCCGCTGCTGGCGGAGGCGCCGGTGGTCTCGCTCGTGCTGGAGATCCCGCTCGGCACCGTGACGGCGGCGGCCCGCGCCGCCCGCCGGGCGGTGCTGAACGCCTCCCCGCCGAGGGAACTGCCCGCCGAGCTGCTGGCACTGGCCGACCCGCTGGTGGTCAACGAGCACGAGGCCGCCTTCCTGCTCGCCGTCGCGCCCGCGGACCCAGGCATGGCGGCCGGCGTTCCCGACGACCCCGTCCGGCCTGTCGCCGTGCCCGCTGCCGTGCCCGCTGCCGTGCCCGCTGCTGTGCCCGCTGGCGTGCCCGCTGCCGGGCGCTCCGCCGGGGCCTCGGCTCCGGCCCGCTCCGGGGACCTCTCCGAGGCCGCCGAGGGGGCCGCCGAGGGGGCCGCCGAGGGGGCCGCCGAGAGGGGCGCGGAGGGGGCCGCGCAGGGGGCCTCGGAGCGGGCCGCTGGGATGGCTCGGGCGCTGCTCGGGCTCGGGGCGCGGTCGGTGGTGGTGACGCTGGGCGCGGCGGGCGCCGTGGTGGCGGAGAAGGAGGGGGCCGCCGTCACCGCCGTGCCGAGCCCTCAGGTGGAGGCGGTCGACACCACCGGGGCGGGCGACGCCTTCACCGGAGCGCTCGCCTGGCGCCTGGCCCGCGGCGACAGCCTGACCGAGGCTGCCGCCTTCGCCGTGCGGGTGGGCGCGGCCGCCGTGCGCCGTGAAGGCGCGCAGAGCTCGTATCCACGGCTGGAGGAGTTGTGAAGCGCTCGGGGATTCTCAACGGCGCCCTGGCCGGGCAGCTCGCCAGGCTCGGCCATACCGACCAGGTGCTGGTCTGCGACAGCGGGATGCCGATCCCGCGTGAGGTCGAGACCGTCGACCTGGCGTTCGTGGCCGGCGTGCCGTCCTTCGCGGCCGTGCTGGACGGATTGCTGGCCGAGCTCGTCGTCGAGGGCGCGGTGGCCGCGGGAGAGGTGGCCGAGGCCAACCCCGCCTGCGCGGCCATGCTCGCCGACCGGCTGCCCGGCCTCGTGCACGTGCCGCACGAGGAGCTCAAACGCATGGCCGGGAAGGTCAGGCTCGCCGTGCGGACGGGTGAGGCGCGGCCGTACGCCAACGTCATCCTGCGCTGCGGCGTCTCCTTCTGACCCCGGCCGCCGCGACCGGCCGTGCCGTGACCTGGCGGCCCGCGGAATCGGGGCGCCGGGCCGCGGCGGGGCGGGGAGGGCTCTGGGCTGAGCCGGGTGCGGCGTAACGCGACCACGGCGGCGATGACGATCAGGGTGATTCTCGCGGGAGCCTCCCTGGTGGGCGGCGGTGGCAGCCGCCGCCCACGTCCCTTTCGCGGCTATCCGATGGTTTCGGGAACGGGCTTGTGCACGTCCTCGCTCCTGGGCGCGATGGCGAGGCCGAAGGCGGTGACGGCCAGGGCGATCACCACGTAGACGGAGACGGCGAGGGTCGTCTGGTAGGTGGCGTGGAGCTTGAGCGCGATGATCGGGGCGAGGGCGCCGCCGACGATGCCGGCCACCTGGTAGCCCATCGACGCGCCGCTGTAGCGCAGGCGGGTGCTGAACAGCTCGGCGATGAAGGCGGCCTGCGGGCCGTACATCGCCGCGTGGGTCACCAGCGCGACCACGGCCGCCAGCACGATGAGCGGGAAGGACCTGGTGTCGAGCAGCTGGAAGAAGACGAACACCCAGACGGCCGCGCCGATCACGCCCGCGAGGTAGACGGTGCGCCTGCCGTACCGGTCGGAGAGCGCGCCGAACAGCGGGATCAGCACGAGCTGGCAGGCCGAGCCGATGAGGACGGCGTTGAGGCCGACCGAGCGGTCCATGCCGAGCACGGTCGTGAGGTAGAGCAGGATGTAGATGGTGAAGGTGTAGAAGGCCACGTCGACGCCGATGCGGGCGGTGAAGGCCGACAGCAGCGCGCGGGGGTGCCTGCGCAGCACCTCGATCAGCGGCATCCTGGCCTTGACGCCCTTCCGCTCCACCTCCTGGAACAGCGGCGACTCGGTGATCTTCACCCGGACCCAGAGGCCGACCAGCACCAGCACGCCCGACAGCAGGAACGGCACCCGCCAGCCCCATGACAGGAAGGCCTGCTCGGACATGGTGGCGTCCAGGATGCCCAGCAGGGCGGTGGCCAGGATGAAGCCCGCGGGGACGCCGACCTGCGGCCAGCTGGCGTTGAAGCCGCGCCGCCGCGGGTCGCCGTGCTCGATGGACATGATGACCGCGCCGCCCCACTCGCCGCCCAGGCCGAGGCCCTGGACGAACCTGAGCGCGCCGAGGAGGACCGGCGCCGCCGCCCCGATGGCGTCGTAGGTCGGCAGCACGCCGATGAGGACGGTCGAGATGCCCATCACCAGCAGCGTGACCACGAGCACCGTCTTGCGGCCGACCTTGTCGCCGAAGTGGCCGAAGACGATGCCGCCGAGCGGGCGGGCCACGAAGGCGACGGCGTTGGTGACCAGGGCCAGCAGGGTCGCGTTGAGCGGGTCGAAGGTCGGGAAGAACAGCTTGCCGAACACCAGCGACGCCGCCGTGCTGTAGAGGAAGAAGTCGTACCACTCCAGCGACGTGCCGATCAGGCTGGCGAGGATCACTCGCCGCGTCTGGTGCATAGTCATCGCTCCTAGAGATGGGGGGTGTTCTTTTGAATCTAAGGATCGTTGAACAATTCGACAAGGGTTTTGTTCGATGATTCCCTGAGGGGTGTGGAGAACGTGGTCGCGGCGCTTGAACACGAACGGGTCCGTCTGGGGCGCAGCAGCACGGCCGAGCGAGTGGCCGACATCCTGCGCGAGCACATCATCGAGGGGCTGTTCGCCCCCGGCCAGCGGCTGTCGGAGGAGGCCATCGGCAACGCGCTCGGCGTCTCCCGCAACACCCTCCGCGAGGCCTTCCGGCTCCTCGGCCACGAGCGGCTGCTCGACCACAAGCTCAACCGCGGCGTCTTCGTCCGCGTGCTGTCGGCCGCCGACGTCGCCGACCTCTACCAGATGCGCCGGGTTCTCGAAGGGGCCGCGGTACGGCGCACCGCCTCGCCCGAGGCGCTGGCCCTGATCAAGGAGACGGTGGAGGAGGCCGAGCGGTCCGCGCTGGCCGACCGCTGGCAGGACGTCGGCACCGCCAACAGCCGCTTCCACCAGGCGCTGGTCGCGCTCCACCGCAGCCCGCGGCTGAACGAGGCGATGCGCCAGCTGCTGGCCGAGCTGCGCCTGGTCTTCCACGTCATGAGCAATCCGCGCGCGCTGCACGAGCCGTTCGTCGAGCGCAACCGGCAGCTGCTGGAGCTGCTGGCGGCGGGGCGGGCCGACGAGGCCGGCACCTTCCTCGAGAGCTACCTCGACGACGCCGAACGGCTGCTGCTGCACGCCTACGAGCCGCTGGACGCGTCCGGCACGCGATGACCGGCTGAGCCGTGTCCCAGCTGTGACCAACCTCTCCGCCTCGCCGGCAGTCCAACCCGGTGAAGGAGGAGAGGCACCATGCGAAGGACACTTCTGGGGGCGGCGGTGGTCGCGGTGGCGGCCGCGGGACTGCCCGCCCTGGCCCACGCCGACAGTGCGGGGACGGCCGGCGCCGCGTGGGTGGGCTCGTGCGTCAGCCCGGACGAGAGCAGCCGCGCCTGCGGGGCCTGGCGGTTACGGCTGCGCTCGGGCAAGCAGGTCACGGTCGCCGACGCGGCCGCCACCTCGGTCGACGCCGCAGGGCGCGCGACCGACGAGACCGGCGCGTTCGCCGTCAGCGCCGACGGCCGGTGGATCGTCTACGAGCGCGGGAGCGACCACCGCCTGGCCGTGCGCAGGGCGGCAGGCGGCCGCGTCACGCTGCTACCCAAGTCGCTGACCAGGCTCGGCACCGACGTCCTGACGGTCCGGCTGTCGCCCTCGGGCGACCGGGTCCTGCTGGAGTACGACGACACCGACGCCAAGGAGCCCGGCAAGATCGTCACGGTGGCCACGGGGAAGATCGTGGAGCTGTCGGCGGGGGACGATCTGGAGGGCTTCAGCGCCGACGGCGACGAGGTGCTCGCCCAGCGCTACAACAACGACAACACCACCACGCTGCTCGCCGTCGGGCTGGACGGCAGCAGGTTCGCGCAGGTCCCGCCGCAGGTGGTGATCAACGCCGCCGCGCGGGCGCTGGCGGCCGACGGCCGCACGGTGGCGGTACTCGCGGGGGAGAGGCCCAGGCTGCGGCTCTACGACCTGAGCACGGACCGGCTGGCCGCGGCGGTCGACGTGCCGCTGCCCAAGGGCAGCGAGGTCTACCACATCCAGTGGAGCGGCGCCGACCGGCTGACGGTCAAGACGCAGTCGGGCGGGGACGACAAGCCGACGGTGGTACGGGTGCTCACCGTCGACACGGCGACGGGCGCGGTCAAGCCCGTGGAGACCTTCACGTTCACCGCCAGGCAGCACGCCTGGATGACGGCGGGAGAGTGACGAGATGAAGCTCAGGATCCTGGCGGCCGTCGCCGTCGCCATGGCGGTGCTCGGCGTGCCGGGCCAGGTCGCGGTCGCCGACCCCGGTCAGGCGACGGGTCACGACCGGGGACATGACCACGCCCAGAGCAGGGGCGACGCCATCCGCTACGCCTCCGCCCAGGGCTGCCCGCAGAAGGACGGCACCGCCGTGCCCTGCGGCACCTGGCGGCTGGTCTCCCACAAGGGCGAGGTCACGCCGCTGAAGGACGCGCAGCTGCGCGCGTTGGGCGCGGACGGCAAGCCCGTCGACTACGCCGTCGCGCCCGTCGCGGTCTCCGGCGACGGCACCCGGGTCGCCTACTTCACCAAGGCCGGCCACCTGGCCGTCCGCACCGTGAAGGGCGGTGTCCGCGTGCTGCCGAAGGACGCGCTGCCACCCAGGACCAGCCAGTACGACGTGACGCTGCAGCTGTCCGACGACGGGGCCAGGCTCGCCGTCGTCGCCGGCAGGGCGCAGGTGTTCGACACCGCGACCGGCGCCAGGCTCGGGACGCTGCCCAGGAACAGCGTCTTCGTCGGCTTCAGCGGCGACGGGGAGAAGGTGCTGGCCACCATGGACGGCGCGGAGTCGGTGCTGGAGATGCACGTCTACGATCCGGCGGGCCGGCGGCTGCTGAGCGACACGCCGCCGCAGCTGGTGTCGGCCAACGGCCCGCACGCGCTGCACGCCGACGGCAGGACGATCGCGGTGCTGGTCGGGGGGACCAAGGTGAAGCTCTACGACCTGGCGGACGGCCAGGTCGTCGGAGGCCACGCGATCAAGCTGCCCAAGGAGGGCACGGTCCACAAGCTCGACTGGACCGGCGACAACCAGGTGACCCTGCACGTCTCCCAGTACCCCACGGGCAAGGCCACCAGGATGACCGTCCTGCAGCACGACGTGACCTCGGGCGCGACCAGGGTCCGCGACAGCTACTCGATGCTCAAGGACACGTTCGTCTTCGCCGCCTGCGGCGGCTGAGCGCGGCCCGCCCGCCGTACCCTCTTTGCCGGGTACGGCGGGCGGTCGGCACAATGCCCGCATGACCGACAGGACCGTGCGGATCTCCAAGTACTTGGCCAGGCACCTGCGCCACGACCCCGCCGCCATCGGGATCACGCTGGACGAGCACGGCTGGGTGCCGATCGACGAGCTGCTGGCGGCCGCGGCCAGGCACGGCTTCCCCATCACCAGGGATGAGCTCGACACGGTGGTGGCCGACAACGACAAGCGGCGCTACGCGATCAACGGCGACCGCATCAGGGCGAGCCAGGGCCACTCCGTGCCCGTCGACCTGGGACTGGCGCCGGTGGAGCCGCCGCACGTCCTCTACCACGGCACCGTCGGGCGCAACCTGGCCGCCATCAGGCGCTCGGGCCTGCTGCCGATGACCAGGAGGCACGTCCATCTGTCGGCCGACAGGCAGACGGCGGTGCGGGTCGGCTCCCGGCGCGGCGTCCCGGTGGTGCTGGTCGTCGACGCGCGGGCGATGCACGCGGCCGGGCACGAGTTCGTGGTCAGCGCCAACGGGGTGTGGCTCACCGACGCCGTGCCGGCTGCTTACCTGCGGTTCCCCGGCTGATCGGTGCAGACGGGGGGATGGACGAGGGTCCTGCGGGTGGCCGGAGGGCACGCGCGCTGAGACGGCGCCGTCGCGGCCTGGGGGAGCGTTCTGCGGGGGGAACGTTCTGCGGGGGGAACAGGGTGGCCGGTCCGAAGGGACCGGCCCGAGCCCGTGGGTGGCCCCCGTCACCGGAGCGGCGCGTGGCCGTCCTGGCGACAGGGCCGGGGGGAATGCGGGGGAAGGGGAAGCGTCAGCCGCCGTAGCTGGGGTAGCCGTAGCCGACGACCTGCGACTTCGGGCGGACTCGCTGCTCGACGGCGCCGTTGCCGGTGTTGCCCTCGATGGTGCTGATCGTGCCGTCGCCGTTGTCCTTCTCGACGAAGCCGACGTGGTCGATGGAGTCGAGGCGCTTGCTGCCGTCCCAGGCGAAGAAGACGACGGCGCCGGGCTTGGGCGCGGTGCCCCAGCGCTTGTTGGCCTTGAACCACTTGGCGTGGGTCACCGTGTAGGCGTCCCAGCCGACCTGCGTGCGGGCGCCGGTCATCTCACCGACCCACGAGACGAACATCGCGCACCACGGGGCGTTGGCGTACGCGCTGACGTCGCCGCCGTCCCTGACGACCGTCTCCCTGGCGCGCTGCGATCCGACGTACCAGTTCTGGAACTTGGTTCCGCCGCCCGCGGAGTTCTCCTTGACGCCGACCTGCTTCTTGGCCTCGGAGAGAACGACGGTGGCGGACGGGATGACCTTGGCCTCCGGCCTGGCGGCGGCGGGCTTGCCGGCCTCCTCCTTGGGCGCCTTGGCGAGGACGGCTACCCGCTGGCTCTCGGACAGCGGGAGCTTCTCGGCCTGGGCGGCGGTGGGAACGAACGAGCCGGCGATGACGACGGCGCCGAGCGCGGCATGCGCGTAGGTGAGCTTCGGGGCACGGCTACGGCTGTGCTTTGCCATGGGAAGGGGAACTCCTTGCTAGCTTCCTGCCGCTTACCGGGTTAGCTGACGGGTTCGGACGCGAAGCTGCCCTACGGCACGGTGTGCCGATTCACCCCAGAGGAAGTGGGTCCCCGGTTCCGCATGGTGCGGATTCAGCGGTCACAGGCGAACCTGTGATGATTGCAATGACAGGCAATGTCCGGAATGCCCGGTTTATGCCTTGAGTGAGCCTAAGGTAATACACGAGGCAAGTAGCTTACAAATTGATAAAGGTCCGGCGATCATTTACGGTCAGGTCATGTCGCCACAGGACCTGTTCAACAGGGGGCTGCGGGAAGACGGACACCGTCCGGACGAAGCCCGGCGATGGTATCTCCTGGCGATCGCATCGGGCCATCCGGCCGCCGTCCAGCGGGCGGCCTTCAACCTCGCGCTGATCGAGGACGAGAGCGGCCACCTCGACGCGGCCCGCCACTGGTACGGCAGGGCCGGCACGCCCAGGGCGATGTTCAACCTCGGCGTCCTGGAGGACTGCTGCGGCAACACCGACGCGGCCCGGCGCTGGTACGCCAGAGCCATCGAAACCGGCCACGAGGAGGCCGCGCCGCGTGCCATGTTCAACCTCGGCCTGCTGGAGGGCAGGGAGGGCCGCCCCGACCGGGCCCGCGCCCACTTCCGGGCGGCCGCGGGCTCCGGCCACGCCGAGGCGGCGGCCCGCGCTACCGAGCGCCTAGCCTGACCCTGGCGTCCTCCAGCATCCGCATCATCGCCAGGCTCTCGTCCAGCGGCATGACCGAGCTCTCCGTCCTGCCCTCGGCCAGCGCGGCGCGCACCTCGCGCACCTCCTCGGCGTAGCCGTTCATGGCGGGGTCCAGGACGAGCTCCTCCGGCTCCACGCCCGGCCCCGACAGCACGATGCGCCGCGGCGCCCAGAACGGCGCGGCGATGTCGGCCCGCAGCCCCGTCCCCACCACGGTCGCGGTGTTGGCCAGCGGGCTGAGCAGCGAGGTTTCGACCAGCGCCCTGGTGCCGCCCGCGTAGGTGAGCAGCGCCGCCACCTCGGCGTCCACGCCCGAGGGGCCGAGCGATCCGGTGAGATGCGTCTCAGCCGGCTCGCCGAGCAGCAGCTGCGCCAGCCCGAACGGGTAGATCCCCAGGTCGAGCAGCACCCCGCCGCCGAGCGCGGGGTTCCAGAGCCGGTGCTCGGCCGTGTAAGGCTGGACGAAGCCGAACGAGGCCTGCACCGAGCGCAGCTCCCCGAACCTCTCCTCCGTCAGCAGCGCCCTGATCAGCGGGTTGAAGCGCATCCACATCGCTTCCATCAGGAACACGCCCGCCTGCCTGGCCAGCTTCACCATCCGCTCGGCGTCGGCCACGCTCGCGGCGAGAGGTTTCTCACACAGCACGGCCTTGCCCGCCGCGATGGCCGCCTCGGCCACCTCCAGATGCTGGGCGTGCGGGGTGGCCACGTAGATCACGTCGACGGCGGGGTCCTGGCATAGCTGGGCGTAGGAGCCGTAGGCCGCGTCCGCGCCGAGCGCCGCCGCCAGCTCCGCGGCCCTGCCCTGGTCGCGGGAGCCGACCGCGGCCACCCGCATGCCGGGCTCCGCGGCGATCACCGCGCCGACCGTCCTGGCGATCCCGCCCGTGGCCGCGATGCCCCACGCTAACTCACGCATGACAAACCTCCCTTTCCGCGATCAATCCTCCCTTATCGCGGACATGCGAACGGCCCGCGCCGGCGGCGCGGGCCGTGCCCGTTCGCTCATGTCAGCCCATCCAGTTGAACGTGGCGGGGTCGGGACCGAGGCGCGTGCCGTTGTTCAGCGCGCCGATCGCCGCCATGTCCTCCGGGTCGAGGGTGAAGTCGAACACGTCGATGTTCTCCCTGATCCGCGAAGGGGTGACCGACTTGGGGATCACCACGTTGCCGAGCTGGACGTGCCAGCGCAGCACGACCTGCGCGGGCGACTTGCCGTGCTTGCGGCCCAGCGTGGCCAGCGCCGGATCGTCGAGCAGCCCCCTGCCCTGCCCGAGCGGGCTCCACGCCTCGGTCAGGATGCCGTTGGCCTCGTGGAAGGCGCGCAGCTCCGGCTGGGGGAAGCGGGGGTGCAGCTCGATCTGGTTGATCGAGGGGACGATCTCGGTCTCGTTCATGAGCCGCTCGAGGTGGGCGATCGTGAAGTTCGACACGCCGATCGCGCGCACCCTGCCGTCCTTGTAGAGCCGCTCCATCGACTTCCACGCCTGGACGTACTTGTCCTGCGCGGGGACGGGCCAGTGGATGAGGTAGAGGTCGAGCTGATCGAGACCCAGCCGGGACAGGCTCGCCTCGAAGGCCGCCTCGGCCCTGTCGTGGTCGTCGTTCCACAGCTTGGTGGTGATGAACAGCTTCTCGCGCGGAACGTCCGCGCGGGCGATCGCCCGGCCCACGCCCTCCTCGTTGAAGTAGAGCCTGGCGGTGTCGATGCTGGTGTAGCCGGCCTCGATGGCGAAGGACACGGCCCGCTCCGCCTCGTCGTCGGGAACCTGCCAGACGCCGAAGCCGAGTTGCGGTATCTGCACGCCGTCGGTGTTGAGCAGCAGCGAGTTCATGTTCATCTCTCCATTGTTAACGTCGCGTTGGCTGGCACTTCGAGTGGGCGTCCTACCGTGGCGCGTGTCGTGAACGAACAGGAATCCGTGGCCTGGGTGGAGTCGCCACTTCAGATGCTCTGCGCCGTCGAGGCCCACCACGCCGGGCTGCTGGGAGACCGGACGCTGGTGGTGCCGCGCGCCGGGCTGCGCCCGCTGGCCACCACCAGGCGGGAACTGCTGAGGCTCGACCTGCCGCGCGGGCTGGAGCTGGCCGAACCCAGCGAGCGCATGCCCCGCACGCTCAACGCCGTCGGCGACGCCTTCTCCGGCCGGGTCCAGCTGCGCTGGGTCATGATCCGCCCCGGCCGCGTCGTGATCGTCGACGACGGGCTCGCCACGATCCGGCTGCTGGAGCTGCTGTCGGCCCGCCCCGCCAGGCCACTGCTGCGGGCCCGCGCCGAGCCGAGCGCCTGGCGGACCACGCTCGGCCTGCTGGCGGCCGGACGGCTGCGCCGTACCGCCCGCAAGGGCGCGCTGTCGGTGTTCACGGCTCTTCCCGTGCCCGGCGAGCTGGCGGCGGCCGTCCGGCAGGCCGGCGTCGAGCTGACCGGCCACGACTTCGACTGGCTGCGCGCGCAGCCGATGAGCACGCCCGGCCCCTCCGAGCGGACGGTCGTGCTCGGCACCTCCCTGGTCAGGAACGGCCTGGTGCACCGCGAGCGCTACCTGCGCTGGCTGACGGAGCTGGCGGCCGAGGAGCCGCTGGCCTACTACCCGCACCGCCGCGAGGACCCCGTCGACCTGGCCCTCATCCGCGAGCGGCCCGGCATCACCGTCCACGCCCCCGGCGTTCCAGCCGAGCTGACCCTGCGCGGCCTGTCCGCCGAGCAGCGCGTGGTCAGCCTCCCCTCGACCGCCATCAGCTCGCTGCGGGTGCTGCTCACCCCGCGCGGCGTCGCGGTCGAGCCCGTGCACGTGCCCGACGACTGGTGGACCAGCCGCGCGGCGCCATCCCTCCGATCCCACCTGCAGATGTTCTCGGGAGTACCCAGTTGAAGGTCCTGGCTCTGGCCGATTCCGACTCGTACCTGAAGTGGGCGGCCAGTCTCCTGGACGACCTGCCCGCCGACTGCGTGACGGAGCTCGCGGTCGTGCGCACCCCGATCACCCCCTCACCGGAGCAGATCGCCGCCGCGGTCGCCGGGACGCGGTCCTCGGCCGTCCCCGTGCTGTCGGCGCGGGCGCTCAGGCGCGCGGCCGAACGGCTGCGGCCCGACGCGATCCTCGTGGCGTGCACGGGACCGGTCGTCGACGTGCTGGTCGCCGAGGTCCTCGACGGCCTGCGGCCGCGACCCGTCTTCGTCACGGGACTGCCCGGCATCTCGGTCCCCGCCACCGAGAAGGCATGGCTCTTCCGCAGTGGCTGCGACCTGTTCGTCGTGCACAGCGGCAGGGAGGTCGCCGAGTTCGGCGCGCTGGCCGCCCGGCTCGGCGGGGGCGGCGCGGTGGGGCTGGCCAGGCTGCCGTTCCTGCGTGACGTGCCCCCCGTCGAGGGCGGCAACCGGGTGGTGTTCGCCACCCAGGCCAAGGTGCCGCGGCGGCGCGAGGACCGCGAGACGATCCTGCGCGCGCTGGCCACGCTCGCCGCCGCCCGGCCTGACCTCGACGTCGTGGTCAAGCTGCGGGCGCTGGAGGACGAGCGGCAGACCCACAACGAGCGCTACCACTACCAGCGGCTGTGGCGGGAGCTCGGCCTCGACGGCGACGTCCGCTTCGCTGCCGGCCCGATGCACGAGCACCTCGCGCACGCCGCCGGGTTCGTCACCGTCAGCTCCACCGCGGCGCTGGAGGCGATCGCCCAGCGGGTGCCGCTGCTGGTGCTGTCGGACTTCGGGGTGAGCGCCGAGATGATCAACCTGGTGTTCGAGGGCAGCGACGTCCTCGGCACGCTCGACGAGGTCGCGGAGGGCGCCTTCCGCTCGCCGTCGCCCGCCTGGTGCGCGGAGAACTACTTCCACCCCGCCAACCGCAGCGACTGGGTGGCGCTGCTCACCGCGCTGGTCATCGGGCCGCGCACACCGGCCAGGTCGTTGCTGGACGGGCCGGAGCACGTGGCCGCGCGCCGCCGCGCCCGCCTGCGCGTGGAGGTGCCGCCTCAGGTGCTGCGCGCCGGCTACCGCGCCAAGCGCAGGGTCCGCAGGTACATCAAGTCGTTCACCTGAACGCCACGTGCCCCGAGGCAGGCGGCTCCCTCGGGGCACGGAACACCGGTGGCCCGGAGGGCCTGAGGCCTGGCAGGCGGCCTCATCCGAGCGTGCGGGACAGGCGGCGGCGGATGCGGCTCAGCGTGCCGGGCCGTTCTCCCTCCGGCAGCAGCCCCAGCGCCTTCAGCCGCTGCCTCTTGAAGTACCGGCCGGTGCCGTGCTCGGCGGCGAACGCCTCGGTGCCGGCGCGCAGCTCGGGATGGGCTTCGCTCTGCATGCAGTACCCCACCGCGCCCACCAGGCGCGAGATCTCCACCGGCGGCGCCGCGGCGAGCGTCCCGTCCGCGGCCAGCCGGGGCAGCAGCGCGTCGATGATCGTCACCGGGATCCTGTTGCTGTTCTCGTACGGCGACAGCCGCTCCAGCACCGTCGACGTCCCGTACGAGGCCGCATCGAGCCCGAAGAAGCGGGCGGCCGTGACCAGGCCGGTCGAGAAGCATCCGACGACCAGCGCGGGCCGCAGCGCCGCGAAGCACACCTCGGCCGGCACGCTCTCGCCCGCCACGACCAGCCGCACGCCCAGCTCGTCGGCGCCGGCCCGCAGCAGCTGCGTGTGCCGCCGGCCCGCGGCGGGATGCGGCTTGAACACCACGCTGTCGTGCCCGCGCGCGACGAGCCCGCGCAGCATCGCCATGTGCAGCTCGTGCTCCTCCTCGGGCGTGACGATGTCGAGCGACGACAGGTACTGACCCAGGATCATCGCCTCGCCGGCCATCATGTCGGGCGCGGTGCCCGCCACCTGACCGACCACCGAGAGGAACGCCTCCTGCGACAGGGTGGCGGCCGGCACGCCGTACTCCGACAGCAGCAGCGGCCGCAGCCCCGGGACCAGGTCCAGATGCAGGAGCCGGGTGACGCGCCGGAAGATCTCGGCCGGCAACGGGTCGCGGGTCGGGCCGTAGCTCATGAGCCCGTCGGAGTAGACGGTGATGGGGCAGTCGCGCACCAGCCCGGCGATCGTGCGCGCCGGCGGCACCGCGATCGACTCGAGCACCAGCTCCTCGACCGTGTCGAGGCCCAGCGACGCCCCGATCAGCCTGCTCATCATCGGCACCTCGATGACGCGAGCCTTCCAGTCGGACGGGTGCAGCGGCGCGATGAGCTCGTTCCACGAGCGCACCTCGTCGAAGCGGGAGCGCAGCGCGGCGAACCCCGGCATCTGGTCCAGCGGCGTGGACACCTCCGGGACGGCCGTGTTCGTGGAGACGATCAACAGCCGGCGCCCGCCCTCGCCGAAGTGGCCCGCGTCGATCGCCGCGGCCAGTGACATCGCCCCGAACAGGGTCGAGGCGTAGAAGACCCGCGTCACAGCTCCTCCCTCCGCACCCGCACGCCGGCGGGGATCTCAGGCAGCAGCGCGCGCAGCGTCTGCTCGCGCTCGACGGACATGCGCGGCACGGCGTCGGCGACCAGCTCGGCCGGCAGCGACCGCACCATCGCCACGCCCCGCGCCTCGAACCGCCGGCGCAGCTCGGGCGTGAACCTGTCGGCCAGCTCCAGGTGGTGGGCCAACAGCGCGCAGAAGTTGCGCACCGCCTTCGGCAGGAACTCCGGCTCCAGGTCCTCGAAGACCAGCTCGAAGGCGTCGAAGAAGTGCAGCTGCCGCTCGTCGCCGATCTGTGTCAGCGAGCCGGTCACTCCCCTGCGGTAGAACAGCCCGGCCAGCGACGCCACCGCGAACGAGGCGGCCTGCCGGTGCAGGCGCCAGATCCACGGCCGGTCCTCGGCCGTGTGCAGCGATCCAGGGAAGCGCAGCAGGTCGCCCAGCGTGCGCCGGTAGATCCCGGCCCAGGCGTAGGGATAGTCGACCATCGTCCTGACATCCGCCGGCAGGATCGCGTCGCGCGGGTCGAGCACCAGGCCCCGGCGCGCCTCCGGAGCCCGGTGCACCACCCGCTTGCGTCCCTCGGCCTGCACGTGGTCGACGCGGACGAAGTCGCAGCCGAGCCCGTCGATCGCGGCGACGAGGTCGGACAGGTAGCCGGGGGCGAGCCAGTCGTCGCCGTCCATGAACGTCACATAGGTGCCCGAGGCGAGCTTCAGCCCCGTGTTGCGCGCGTCGGCCAGCCCGACGGGCGCCGGGTTGCGCACCAGCGACAGGCCCGGCACCTCCGACTCGGCGACGATGGCGGCCGTGTCGTCCACCGAGCCGTCGTCCACGACGATGAACTCGAAGTCACGCCGGGTGTTGCGGGCCAGCGAGGCGAGCGCGTCGGGGATGAAGCGCTCGCCGTCGCGGACCGGTACGACGACGGAGAGGGTGATCACTCGCCGTCACACCGTGACCCTGCGGAGCCTGGCCTTCGGCGCCTCCTCGCCGGGGAAGACGCGCTTGACGCCGTCGCCCATGGCCTGCTCGATGATCCTGATGTCGCGCACCAGGTGCTCGAGGCCGGCCGGCTCCAGCGAGGCGGCGTGGTCGGAGCCCCACATCGTGCGGTCCAGCGTGATGTGGCGCTCGACGGTGACCGCGCCCAGCGTGACCGCGGCCAGCGAGATCTGCAGGCCGCGCTCGTGCCCCGAGTAGCCGACCGGCACGCCGTACCGCTCCTTGAGCGTGGTGATCGTGCGCAGGTTGGCCTCCTCGGGAGGCAACGGGTAGGTGGACGTGGCGTGCATCATGATCAGTTTGTCGGTGCCGAGGATGTCGACCGCCTGGTCGATCTCCTGCAGCGTGGACATGCCGGTCGACAGGATCAGCGGCTTGCCGGTCGCGGCCAGGGCGCGCAGCAGCTCGTGGTCGGCGACGCTGGCCGAGGCGATCTTGTGGACCAGGACGTCCATCTCTTCGAGGAACTCCACCGACGGCACGTCCCACGGCGAGGCGAACCAGTGCAGGCCACGCTCGTCGCAGTACTTGGCGATCTGGGTGTACTCCTCGCGGCCGAACTCGGTGCGCTCCTTGTACTCCAGGTAGGTCATCTCGCCCCACGGCGTCTGCCTCATCTGGGAGCGCTGCTCGACCGGCACGCAGATCTCGGGCGTGCGCTTCTGGAACTTCACCGCCTGGCAGCCGGCGTCGGCCGCCACGTCGATGAGCCGGCGGGCGATGTCGATGTCGCCGTTGTGGTTGATGCCGATCTCGCCGATCATGTAGACCGGCTCGCCGTCGCCGACCAGCAGGTCGCCGATGGCCACCGGCTTCGGCTGGCCGATCCGCAGCGAGGCCCTGCTGAGGGGCACGGGGGCCGGCGCCGGATCCTGGACGGCGGGCCGGGCGGCGAGCACGCGCTCGCACAGCTCCCTGACCGCGCCGTCGCCGCCGGACCTGGTCAGCACGACCCGCGCGGCGGCCTTGACGCTCGGGTGCGCGTCGGGCACCGTGACCGGCCAGCCGACCAGCGACATCGGGCCCAGGTCGTTGACGTCGTTGCCCACGTAGGCGACGCGCGCGGGGTCGAGGCCCTCGATCGTCAGCCAGTCGCGCAGCACGGTCCGCTTCTCGGCCAGGCCCTGCAGGACCGGCACACCCAGCTTGCGGGCGCGGGCGGCCACGACCGGGTTCTGCTCGGTGGACATCACCAGCAGCTTCACCCCCGAACGGCGCAGCAGCGAGATGCCCATGCCGTCGGAGCGGCTCACCAGGACCATCTCGCGGCCCTCGGAGTCGACGTAGGCGCGGTCGTCGGTGTGCACGCCGTCGAAGTCGGTGATGACCGCGTCGACGTCGATCGGCCCGGGCAGGTCGACGAGGGGCGCGAGCGCCCTGGCCGTCTCCAGGTCCTCGGGCTCGTCGATCTCGATGGCGTGGCGGGTGGGCACCGGCTGCACGGTGACCTCGCCGAAGAAGCGGTGGCCGTGCTCGCGCAGGCCCGCCGTCCGCATGACGTAGAAGGCGCCGGTCTCGCGGAACTCCGCGGGCCGGTCCTGGCGCATCTGCCGGGTGGAGCGGTCGTGGTTGATGCCCGCGCCGTCCGGCGTCCACAGGAAGGCGTGGCTCGGCGCGCCCGACAGGACCGCGTCGGCCTCGCCGTCCAGCACCCTGCGCACCGCCTGCGACAGGTCGGCGGGGTCGATGAAGGCGCTGGTGCACTGCACGAGCACGACGACCTCGGGGTCGCCGCCGAGCGCGTCGAGCGCGTGGAGGACCGCCGACTCGCTCGAGGCGGTGCCGCCGCTCAGCTCGGCGGGTCGCTCGACGACCGTGGCCCCCGCCTCGCAGGCCGCTGCCGCGATCCCCTCATGGTCGGTGCTGACCACCACCTGGTCGACCAGCTCTGCGCCCAGCGCGGCCTTGACGGCGCGCGTCACCAGCGGGACGCCGCCCACCTGGGCGAGGTTCTTCAGGGGAATGCCCGCCGAACCTCCGCGGGCGGGAATGACGGCGAGGACTCGCAACGTGGCTCCTTGGATTGCTTGAGGTGCCAAGGAAGCTAGCCAGGCCATCCGACCGCGCCGGGGATCGCAGCTGAACTCCCTGTTAACGTTGCGTGCGGATCCGGTAGAGGAGTTCGGGCCTGCCCACCCCGCCGTACTGCGGCACCCTGTCGGCCGCCCCGGTCTCCACCAGGTGTTCCAGATACCGCCGCGCGGTCACCCGTGACACGCCGATCGCGGCGCCCACCGCCTGCGCGGTCCTGGCCGCCTTGCGCAGCTCGGCGGCCACCGCGTCGAGCGTGTCCTGCGTCATCCCCTTGGGCAGGGCCGAGGCGCCGCCGCGCAGGGTCGCCAGGGCCCGGTCGACGTCACCTTGTCCCGTCACCTCGCCCTCGCTGGCCCTGAACGCGGCGTAGCGCGTCAGCTTCTCCCTGAGGGTGGCGAAGGTGAACGGCTTGAGCAGGTACTGCGCGACGCCCAGCGACACCGCGTTGCGCACCACCTGCAGGTCGCGGGCCGAGGTCACCGCGATCACGTCGCACGACAGGCCCGCGGCCCTGACCGCCCGGCACACCTCCAGCCCGTGCATGTCGGGCAGGTAGAGGTCGAGCAGGATCAGGTCGACGGGCGTGGACCCGAGGAAGCGCAGCGCGTCCCGTCCCGACCTGGCCACGCCCGCCACGGTGAAGCCGGGCACCCGCTCCACGTAGACGCGGTTGGCCTCGGCGGTGATCTCCTCGTCCTCGACGACCAGCACCGTGATCGTCATCGCGGCACCCGCACCGTGAACACCGAACCGGCCACCTCGATGGTGCCGCCGAGCTGCCGCACCGCCTGGCCGACCAGGGCCAGGCCCAGGCCGCGGCCGTCGCCCTTGGACGTCCAGCCCTTGCTGAAGGCCGCTGTGTCGGCCAGGCCGGGGCCGTCGTCGGCCACCCTGATGACGAAGCTCTCCGCGTCGGCGTGCAGGTGCACCTCCACCCTGCCCGCCGCGTCGATCGCGTTGTCGATGAGGTTGCCCACGATCGTCACCACCTGCCGGGGGTCGAGGCCCAGGTCGTCCAGTTCGCTGTCGGGGGTGATGACCAGCTCGGCGCCGCGCTCGGCGGCTTCGGCCGACTTGCCGAGCAGGAGGGCGGCCAGCACGGGCTCGCGCACCGCGCCGACCACCCTGTCGGTCAGCTCCTGGGCGGCCTTCAGCTCGGCGGTGCCGAACGCGACGGCCTGCTCGGTCCTGCCCAGCTCCACCAGGGTGACGACGGTGTGCAGCCGGTTGGCCGACTCGTGCGCGGCGGCCCTGAGGGAGTCGGCGAAGCCGCGCTCGGCGTCGAGCTGGCCGGCCAGGGACTGCAGCTCGGTGTGGTCGCGGAGGGTCACGACGGTGCCGAGCCTGCTGGGGGCGACGTTGACGACGAGCACCCGCTCGCCGACCAGGTGCACCCGGTCCTCCATGGGGTCCGGGACGCCCGCCTCGGGTGCGGGTCGCGGCTCCTCGGGGTGGGGGAGCGCGGGCGGGCAGGCCGCCCCCGTCCCCTGGAGAGGGGCGGAGCCCGCGGGAACGGGGTGGGGGGCGCGGGGGAGGGGGGCGACGATGTCGGCGATCCCCAGGTCGGCGACGTGGCGGCCCTCGGCGTCGGGCGGCAGGTCCAGCAGCGTGCGGGCGCCGTCGTTGCACAGCGTCAGCGTGCCGTCCCTGGCCACCAGCAGTAGCCCCTCCCGCACCGCGTGCAGGATCGCGTCGTGGTGCTCGTGGATGCGGCCCAGCTCGACCGGGCCGAGCCCGTGCGTCTGGCGGCGCAGCCGGTCACCCACCAGCCACGTGCCGCCCGCGCCCACACCCAGCCCCAGCGCGCCGACCAGGCCGGCCCACGAGAGCTGCTCGCGCAGCCGCGCGTCGATCCGCTCGACCGTGATCCCCGCGCTGACCAGCGCCTTGACCGCGCCGGCCGCGTCCCGCACCGGCACGACCGCGCGCACCGAAGGGCCGAGCGTGCCGGTGTAGGTCTCGGTGAACGTCTCGCCGCGCAGCGCGCGGTCGATGTGGCCGAGGAACAGCCCGCCGATCTGGGCGGGGTTCGGGTGGGTGTACCGCCTGCCGCTCGTGTCCATGATCGTGACGAAGTCGACGCCGGTGGCGGTCCGCACGCGTTCGGCGTATGGCTGCAGCCGTACGGAAGGGGAGGCGTCCCGCAGCGCCGACAGCACGTCGGGTGACGTGGCCACGCTCACGGCGACGGCCCGCGCCCTGCCCTCGGCCTCCTCGTCGAGCAGCTCGCGGGTCTGGACCAGCGCCAGCGCCGCCGCCCCCGTCAGGGTCACCACCACCACCGCCAGCTGGAGGACCAGCATCTGCCTGGCCAGACTCCAGTTCTTCACAGACGCCTCCTCTCGTCGGTGAACGAAACTTACGTAATAGTGACCTGTGTCACTCCTGGGCGCATATTCGCACAACCAGCAGCCAAGCGTTCAAGGAGTGTCCCCATGCGTGACCGCACACGGTACCTGTACCTTGCGGTGATCCTCGCCGTGGTGGCCGGAGTCGTCGTCGGGTTCGTCGCACCCGAGGTCGGCAAGGAGCTCAAGCCACTCGGCACCGCCTTCGTCGCGCTGATCAAGATGATGATCAGCCCCATCATCTTCTGCACGATCGTGCTCGGTGTCGGCTCGGTCAGCAGGGCGGCCAAGGTCGGCAGGGTGGGCGGGCTCGCGCTCGGCTACTTCCTGCTCATGTCGACGGTCGCGCTCGCCATCGGCCTGGTCGTGGGCAACCTGCTCGACCCTGGTGCCGGGTTGCAGCTGACCGACGCCGCCAAGCAGGCCGCGGAGGCGGAGGCGGCCAAGGGCGGCGAGTCGAGCACCGTCGACTTCCTGCTCGGCGTCATCCCCACCACACTGGTGTCGGCCTTCACCGAGGGCCAGGTGCTCCAGACGCTGCTCGTCGCCCTCCTGGTCGGCTTCGCCCTGCAGGCCATGGGGAGCAGGGGCGCGCCGATCCTCCAGGGCATCGAGCACATCCAGCGGCTCGTCTTCCGCGTTCTCGCCATGATCATGTGGGCGGCGCCGGTGGGCGCCTTCGGCGCGATCGCCGCGGTCGTCGGCTCCACCGGCATCAAGGCGCTGCAGTCGCTGGCGGTCATCATGGTCGGCTTCTACGCCACCTGCCTGCTGTTCGTCGCCCTCGTGCTGGGCCCGCTGCTGTGGGTGGTGGCCCGGGTCAACCTGTGGTCGCTGCTTCGCTACCTGGGCAGGGAGTTCCTGCTCATCCTGTCGACGTCGTCGTCGGAGTCGGCGCTGCCCAGGCTCATCGCCAAGATGGAGCACCTCGGCGTCTCCCGTCCGGTGGTGGGCATCACGGTGCCCACCGGCTACTCCTTCAACCTGGACGGCACCGCCATCTACCTGACCATGGCCACGCTCTTCGTCGCCTCGGCCACCGGGTCGCCGCTGATGCTCGGCGAGCAGGTCTCGCTGCTGCTCTTCATGATCATCGCGTCCAAGGGCGCGGCGGGGGTCACCGGCGCGGGACTGGCCACGCTCGCCGGCGGCCTGCAGTCCCACCGGCCCGACCTGGTGGACGGCGTCGGCCTCATCGTGGGCATCGACCGCTTCATGTCGGAGGCCAGGGCGCTGACCAACTTCGCCGGCAACGCGGTCGCGACGGTGCTGGTCGGCACGTGGACGGGCGAGTTCGACAGGGAGCGGGCCGCCGAGGTCCTGGCCGGTCGCGCCCCCTTCGACGAGGCGACGCTGCTCGACGAGCACGAGCCGGAGCAGCCGCCCGCCGCCGAGCGGGAGATGACGGCGGTCTGACCTCATGCCGTGCCCCTCACGCCAGGGGCAGTCTCAGCACGAAGAGCGCGCCGCGGGGACTGTCGTCCACCTTGATGTCCCCGCGGTGCGCGATCGCCACGTCCCGCACGATCGCCAGGCCGAGTCCGGTGCCCCCGGCGTCCCTGCTGCGGGCGGCGTCCAGCCGGGTGAAGCGCTCGAAGACGCGCTCCCGTTCCTCGGGCGAGATCCCCGCCCCGTCGTCCTGGACGGCCAGCACGGCGAACCCGTCCTCCTTGCGCACCGACACCGCCACCGAGCTGTCGGCGTGGCGCTGGGCGTTGTCCAGCAGGTTGGTCAGCGCGCGGCGCAACTGCATCAGCACGCCCTCGACCACGACGTCCTCGGTCGTCTCCAGCCGGACGGGGATCTTGTCCAGGCGGCAGGCCAGCTCCTCCCGCACCAGTTCCGACAGGTCGATCCGCTCCTTGACCACGTCCACCCGCGACCCGATCCTGGCCAGCAGCAGGAGGTCCGACATGATCGCTTCGAGCCGGTCGGTGTCGTGCAGGGCGCTGTCCACCAGCGCGTCCATGTCGGTGTCCTCGGGGTAGAGCTGGGCGCTCTCCAGCTGCGCCCGCAGCCCCGCGATCGGGGTGCGCAGCTCGTGGGAGGCGTCGGAGGCGAACTGCCGTTGCTGCTCGGCCGAGCGTTCGAGCCGGTCGAGGGTGCTGTTGATCGACCTGGCCAGCTGCGCCACCTCGTGCTCGCCGGACGGCACGCTCACGCGCCTGCTGAGGTCGGTGGCGTTGACCATGTCCAGCTCGGTGAGCATCGTGGTCACCGGGCGCAGCGTGCGGCCGGTCACCATCCACGTCACCCATCCCACGAGCGCGACGACCAGGGCCACCTGGGCGGCGATGGCGATCTCGAGGGTGCGGGTGGCCAGCAGGCCGGGCGTCGGCCGTGCCGCGTAGACCACCACGGAGTCGGGGGCCGTCGACAGCCTGACCGCGGTCATGTGCAGGCAGCTGCTCGCGCCGCAGGTGGTGAGGTTGACGACGCGCCTGTCGGGCGAGGGCAGGAGGTTGGTGAGCGGGGGCATGCCCGCGGCGGCGCTGCTCGAGGCCACCACCCGGCCGCCGCTGGTGACGACCTGCAGCAGGTTCACCTCGTCGATCGTGACGGGGATCGTGCCCGTGACCAGATGCCCTTCGCGTAGCGAGGCGGCGACGGCGGCGGCGGCGTCCCTGGTGTTCTTCCACGCGCCGGCGTTCACCAGCGATCGTGTCACCAGCACACCGCCGGCTCCGGCTGGAATCAGCACGAAGGTCGCGACGGCCACGGCGATGAGCGTGATCCGTCCGCGGAGGGAGCTCGCCCACATGCGTGACACGCCACGAGGTTACTGAGCCACAACTTTCACAAAAGCCCTAAAGAGGGAAAAATTAGGTCATCCTTCCGCGTGGCTGGCCATACCTTGCGGGGCCCGTGATGCGGCTGGTGTCAGGACCGCGGCGCGTGGGCCGCCAGCGCGTAGCCGGCCGGAGCCGTGCCCCGCCCCGTGACGAGGGCCGTGAGGTAGTGGCCGACCAGCGGGACGAACTTGAAGCCCTGCCCGCAGAACCCCGTCGCCACGCTGATGGGGCCCTTCCTGTCGATCACGAAGGTGTCGCGCGGGGTGTTGTCGTACAGGCAGCTGATCGGCGTCGAGCCGGCGGGGTCGAGGCCGGGCAGCCAGGTGCTGACGTACTCGAGCAGCTCCCGGTCGGCCCGCGCCTCGGGCGTGAAGTCGCGCAGGTCCGGGTCGACCACGGGACCCGTCCCGTGCAGCCCGACCTTGACGCCGGACCCCTGCTCGAACACCCCGTACGCGCCGGCGGTCGTGAACCGGTCGTCGCCCTCCCGCCAGTGCACGAAGCTCGGCCAGCCGTGCGCCGGGCCCCGCGGCACGAAGAACCTGGGCTGTTCCTGGGTCGCCACGATGGCCGGCAGGCCGAGGTGGCCGCCCAGCAGCCGGGGCGCCCACGCCCCCGCGGTCACCACGACCTGGCGGGCACGCAGCGCCCCGTCGGGCGTGTCCACCTCCACCAGCCCGCCGTCCGGGCCGTCGCCGTGGGTCAGGACGCGCAGCGCCGTCGCCGGGCATCCGGGCCTGAACTCGGCGCCCCGCCGGCCGGCCAGCCGCTGGAGCACGGCGACGGCGCGGTCGGCCAGCAGCCTGCCCGACCCAGGCTGGTACAGCACGGGGGTCTCGAAACGCATGCCCGGCCAGCGCTCGGCGGCCTCGCGGGGGTCGAGGACCTCGTGCGCGACGCCGTGGCGGGTGAACAGGGAGCGGAACCTCTCGACCGCCCGCTCGCCGACGCCGTGGTCGAGGCCGCCGGTGAGCTCCAGCAGCCGCTCGCCCGACTCCTCCTCGAGCTCGGCCCACATCCGGCCCGCCCGCCGCACCTCGAGCAGGTAGTGCTCGTCGTCGACGGCCGCCCTGAACAGCCTCGTCCCGCCGTGCGAGCCGCCCCGGTCATGGCCGAGCCCGTACTTCTCGAGTGTCACGACCTCGCGACCGGCGGCGGCCAGGGACCGGCTCGCCGCCGACCCCATGGCGCCCGCGCCGATCACGACGACGTCATGCGTCCGCATGGTCCGGCCCCCTTCGCTCGCGTACCCGCCCGACGGGCAGTATCGCGCAGCGGGCGGAGGGGGGCGCTCGCGGGGCGCGCCGCTCAGTTCTCGCCGGTGGCCACCCAGACGGCGGTGTCGGCGGGCACCGACCCGTCGGCGGTCAGCGGCCCGCTCGACAGCAGCACCCGGCCGGTGACCTGGACGGGCTCGTCGCCGAAGTTGACCAGCACCAGCAGGCCGGGCTCGCGCCGGAACGCCAGCACGTCCTCGGCCGAGTCGAGCCAGGTCAGCTCGCCGCCGCCGAGCGCCGGATGCTCCTTGCGCAGCCGCAGCGCGGCCCGGTAGAAGGCCAGCGTCGAGTCAGGGTCGCCCTCCTGCGCCGCATGGCTGAGCGGACCCCACGTCGAGGGGATCGGCAGCCACGGGTCGCGCCAGCCGAAGCCGTCGGCGGCGGTCCACGGCAGCGGCACCCGGCAGCCGTCGCGGCTCTCGCCGGTGCGCAGGAAGGCGGGATCCTGCTTGAGCTCGTCGGGCAGGTCGAGCACCTCGGGCAGGCCGAGCTCCTCGCCGTTGTAGAGGTAGGCCGAGCCGGGCAGCGACAGCATGAGCTGGGTGGCGGCGCGGGCGCGGGCCAGGCCGCCGTGCCTGGTGACGTGGCGCGGCTTGTCGTGGTTGGACAGCACCCACGTCGTCGGCGCGCCCACCAGCTCGGCCTCCGCCAGCGCCTTGTCGATGACCTCGCGGAAGGACTTGGCCCCGTAGGCGGCCATCATGAACTCGAAGTTGAACGCCTGGTGCAGCTCGTCGGGCCCGACGTACCGGGCCAGCCGGGCAGGGGAGGACACCCACGCCTCGGCGACCGCCATCCGGCCGCCGGGGTAGGAGTCGAGGATGGGCCGCCACTCCCGGTAGATCTCGTGCACGCCGTCCTGGTCGAAGTACGGCACGCTCTCGTCGCCGAGCATCTCGGCCTGGCGCCCCTCCTTGGGCCCCACGGACGGCAGCCCGGGCGCCTTGACCATGCCGTGCGCCACGTCGATCCGGAACCCGTCGACGCCGCGGTCGAGCCAGAAGCGCAGGATCGAGCGGAACTCCTCGCGGACGGCGGGGTGCTCCCAGTTCAGGTCGGGCTGGGTGGGGTCGAACAGGTGCAGGTACCACTGGCCGTCCTCGACCTGCGTCCAGGCCGGGCCGCCGAAGATCGACTCCCAGTCGTTGGGCTCGTCGCGGAAGATGTAGCGCTCGCGCAGCCCGGCCTTGAACCACGGGTGCTCGGAGGAGGTGTGGTTGGGCACGATGTCGACGATCACCCTGAGGCCCAGCGCGTGGGCGTCGGCGATCATCGCGTCGAAGTCGGCGAGCGTGCCGAAGCGGGGGTCGACGTCGCGGTAGTCGGCCACGTCGTAGCCGCCGTCGTTGAGCGGGGAGGTGTAGAAGGGGCTCAGCCAGACGGCGTCCACGCCCAGGTCCGCCAGGTAGCCCAGACGCTCGCGAAGCCCGATCAGATCGCCGGTCCCGTCTCCGTTGCCGTCGGCGAAGCTGCGGGGGTACACCTGGTACACGACGGCGTCGCGCCACCAGTCGTCGTTGCCGTGCATGAAGCCGTCCTTCCCCGATGTCCACGATGTCGGCAAGAAGGATCCCGTGTGAAGATGGTCAAGCGCAAGTTTCGGAAAGTTGCAGTCATGTCGATCGTCCGCACGGTTGTTCAAAGACGCTTCATGGCAGGTAGCGGTGAGGTAACTCTCCTCCGCAAGTTCTTCCAATTCTTGCAAAGACTCGCTAACGTCCCCGAAACATAAGCCGCAAAGGCGGCTGTTTCAGGATCTTTCAGCGGCGCTCCCCCACATGCGCCGCTTGACCTCAGGAGGGTCCCATGCGCATCCGGGCACTGGGTGTGGCCGCCCTGACGACCGTGGCGTTCGGCGCCACGGCATGCGGTGGTTCGGAGCCGGCGCCGTCAGCGGCGCCGAGCTCGGCCGCGCCGTCCGCCACGGCGTCGGCTTCCGCCGACAAGGGCAGCGGCAAGCTCGTGATCTGGGCCGACCCCAACCGCACCAAGGCGCTCAAGCCCTTCGCCGACCAGTTCGGCACCGAGAACGGTGTCACGGTGGAGGTGAAGGAGATCAGCAAGGACAACCAGCAGACCTTCCTCACCGCCTCCCAGCAGGGCAGCGGCCCCGACGTGATGATCGGCGCGCACGACTGGATCGGCAACCTCGTGCAGAACGGCGCCATCGACCCGGTCAACCTGACCGAGGAGCAGAAGGCGAGCTTCTCGCCGATCGCGCTCAAGGCCGTCACCTTCAACGGCCAGGTGTACGGCGCGCCGTACGCCGTGGAGAACGTCGCGCTCATCCGCAACACCAAGCTCGCCCCCGACGCCCCCGCCACCTTCGACGACGTGCTCGCCAAGGGCAAGGAACTCAAGAAGGCCGGCAAGGTCGACGAGGTGCTCTGCCTGCCCGTCACCGCCAAGGGCGACGCCTACCACGTCTACCCGCTCTTCTCCTCCGCCGGCGGCGCCATCTTCGGCACCACCTCCAGCGGCGACCCCGACCCCAAGCAGGTACTGGTCGGCTCCAAGGACTCGCAGGCCGCCTTCAAGAAGCTGGCCGAGCTCGGCGAGAAGGGCGACGCGGCGCTGAAGACCTCGCTCACCAACGAGAACAGCATCCCGACCTTCGCCGGCGGCAAGTGCGCCTTCCTCGTCTCCGGTCCGTGGGCGATGGCCGACGTGAAGAAGAGCGGCCTGTCCTACGACATCAGCCCCGTCCCCGGCTTCAAGGACGGCAAGCCCGCCACGCCGTTCGTGGGCGTGCAGAGCTTCTTCGTCGCCGCCAAGGGCGCCAGCAAGACCCTCGCCCAGGAGTTCGTCACCAACTACGTGACCAACGCCGACGTCGCCAAGGCCCTCTACGACGCCGACCCGCGCCCGCCGGCCCTGACCTCCGCCCTGGAGGCCGTCAAGGCGAGCGACCCCGACGCAGGCAAGTTCCTGGAGGCGGGCGCCGGCGGCATCCCCATGCCCGCCATCCCCGAGATGTCGGCCATCTGGGAGCCGTTCGGCATCGCCGAGGCCGCCGCCGTCAAGGGCAGCGACCCGGTGAAGGCCGCCGAGTCGGCGCAGAAGACCATCGACGGCTCGCTGAAGAACTAGCCGATGTCCCTGGACGTGCGTGAGGCCGCGGAGGTCAGGTCCACTCCGCGGCCCCGTCGCGAACTGACCACCGCGTACGTGGTGAGCAGGATCGCCGTGCTGGCCGTGGCCGCCGCGATCCTGCTCTACGCCGTGCCGCCGCTGGTCGCCGCCGAGTCATGGGTCTCGCTGACCGTGCTCGGCCTGGCCAGCGCGATCATCGGATACCTCTACCTGACCCGGCGCTTCGTGCCCGCGAAGTATCTCGTCCCCGGCACCGTCTTCCTCATCGCCTTCCAGGTGTTCCCGGTCCTCTACACCGTGAGCACCGCCTTCACCAACTTCGGTGACGGCCACCGCGGTGACAAGGCCGCCGCGATCACCGCGATCGAGACCGGGTCGGTACGGCAGGCGCCGGGCTCGCCCGAGTACGGCCTGAGCGCCGCCCTCAAGGGGGACACGCTGGTGTTCCTGCTGGTCGACCCCAAGACCAAGCAGGTCCAGGAGGGCACGGCCGCGGGGCTCGCCCCCGTCCAGGGCGCCCGGCTGGGCGTGACCGGCAAGGTCATCGAGGCGCCCGGCTACACCGTGCTCAAGGCGCCGGAGGCGGCCGCCCGCGCCGGCCAGATCGCCGGGCTGGCGGTCCCCACGCGGGGCGGCCTGATCAAGGCCAACGGCCTGAGCCGCGCGGTGGAGGGCAGGGCGGCCCTCGCCTACGACGCCGGCTGCGACTGCGTGCGCGGCGAAGGCGACACCTGGACGGCCGACGAGTCGCAGGGCTACTTCGTCAACGCCAAGGGCGAGCACCTCGCGCAGGGCTGGCAGGTCAACGTGGGCCTGGCCAACTTCGCCCGCGTCGTCACCGACCCCACGCTCTCGGCCCACTTCCTCGGCATGTTCACCTGGAACGTCGCCTTCGCGCTGCTGTCGGTGCTGGGCACGTTCGCGCTCGGCATGTCCGTGGCGCTGGCCCTGCACCACCCGAAGATGCGCGGCACCAGGATCTACCGGATCGCCCTGATCCTCCCCTACGCCATGCCCGCGTTCGCGATGCTGCTGGTCTGGCGCGACATGTTCAACCGCGACTTCGGCCTGATCAACAACCTGTTCGGGCTCGACGTCGACTGGCTGGGCGGGGCGGTGTCGGCCAAGGCCGCCGTGCTCCTGGTCAACCTGTGGCTGGGCTTCCCCTACATGTTCCTGGTCACCACCGGCGCGCTGCAGGCGATCCCGCGGGAGCTGAACGAGGCGGCCTCGATCGACGGCGCGCCGCCGTCCTACGCCTTCCGCAAGGTCACGCTGCCGCTGCTGCTGGTGTCGCTCAGCCCGCTGCTGATCTCCTCGTTCGCCTTCAACTTCAACAACTACAACGCGATCGCGCTGACCACCGACGGCGGGCCGTTCCCCGCCGACAGCCCGACGGTCGGCGCCACCGACCTGCTGATCAGCTACACGGTCAGGCTCGCCTTCGGCCAGGGGGCGGCGCAGTTCGGCCTGGCGGCCACCATGTCGGTGTTCATCTTCGCGATCGTGGCGACCATCTCGGCGATCACGTTCAGGCGGACCCGCAAGCTGGAGGACGTCTACGCATGAAGCTGCTGCTGCGGCACGCCTACGTGCTGCTGGTGTGCGCGTTCGCGCTGTTCCCGATCCTGTTCGTGGTCTCGGCGGCGATCAACCCGCTGGGCACGCTGGCCTCCTCCGACCTGCTGCCCACGGGCGCGAGCCTCGACAACTTCGCCAAGTTGTTCAGCTCGGACGTCTACCCGTTCGGCCGTTGGTTCTTCAACTCGGTGTTCATCGCGCTGGCCTCCTCGTCGGCGAGCCTGCTGCTGTCGATGTTCGCCGCCTACGCCTTCAGCCGCATGCGCTTCGCCGGCCGCCGGGTCGGCCTGCTGTCGCTGCTGCTGATCCAGATGTTCCCGCAGTTCCTGGCCATCGTGACGATCTTCATGATCTTCACCAGGGTCACCGAGCTCTACCCCGCCTTCGGCTTCAACACCACGTGGGGCATCCTGCTGCTCTACCTGGGCGGCGCGCTCGGCGTGAACACCTGGCTGATGAAGGGTTTCCTCGACACCATCCCGAAGGAGCTCGACGAGTCGGCCACCGTCGACGGCGCCACCCACGCGCAGATCTTCTGGAAGATCATCCTGCCGCTGGTCACGCCGATCCTCGCGGTCACCGCGCTGCTGGCCTTCATCGGCACGATGAGCGAGTTCCTCATGGCCAACATTTTCCTTCGCGACCCGGAGAGCAAGACGCTCGCCGTGGGCATGTACGGCATGATCGCCGGCGACGGCCGCAACGCCAACTTCGGCATGTTCGCCGCGGCCACGCTGCTCACCGCGATCCCCACGGTCAGCGTGTTCCTCTGGCTGCAGAAGTTCATCGTTTCCGGTCTGACCGCGGGCGCGGTCAAGGGCTGAGGAAGGCAGACGGCACGTGCACCACCTCGACCAGCCGCACCACGACGGCTCGTCCCTCTACATCTCCACCCCCGCTCCCGCGCTGGGGGAGGAGGTGACCGTGTGGCTGCGCGTCCCGCCCGCCTTCGCGCTGGACGCGGTCCATGTGCGCGCCGTCCACGACGGCGAGCCGCGCTACATGCCGGCCGCGCAGGACCCGTCGAGGCGGGGCGCGGGCGGGTACGGCGCCGCCGACACCTGGTGGAAGGCGACGGTCACGGCGGTCAACCCGGTCGTGCCGTACCGCTTCCTGCTGCTGACGCCGGGCGGGCAGCAATGGCTGACCGCCCGGGGCCTGGTCGGGCACGACGTGACCGACGCCACCGACTTCCGGCTCGTCGCCCACGAGCCGCCGCCGGACTGGATGGCCGACGCGATCGTCTACCAGATCTTCCCCGACCGGTTCGCCCGCTCGGGCGCCGGCGGCGAGCCGCCCGCGTGGGCGCTGCCGGCCGAGTGGGACACCGACGAGGTCATCGGCGAGGGGCCGGGCACGCCCGAGCAGTTCTACGGCGGCGACCTCGACGGCATCGTCGAGCACCTCGACCACATCCAGGAGCTCGGCGCCGACACCGTCTACCTGACGCCGATCTTCCCCGGCCGGTCCAACCACCGCTACGACGCCGCCCGGTTCGACGCCGTCGACCCGCTGCTGGGCGGTGACGAGGCGCTGGAGCGGCTGTCGGCGGCGGTGCACGCACGCGGGATGCGGCTGCTCGGTGACATCACCACCAACCACACCGGCGACTCGCACGAGTGGTTCACCGCCGCCGTCTCCGACGTCCACGCGCCGGAGCGGGAGATGTACTACTTCGACGACGACACCGGCGACTACGAGTCGTGGTGGGGCGTGAAGACGCTGCCCAAGCTCAACTGGGGCAGCCCGCTGGTCCGCACCAGGATGGCGGAGGCCATCACCAGGTGGCTCGGCCGGCTGGACGGCTGGCGCGTCGACGTGGCCAACATGACCGGCAGGCGCGGCGGCGACGACCACAACCACGAGGTGGCCAGGCTGCTCAGGCCGCGGGGCGCCGCCTTCATCGCCGAGCACAACCACGACGCCTCCGCCGACCTCGACGCCGGCGGCTGGCACGGCACCATGAACTACGGCGGCTTCACCCGGCCCGTGTGGGCGTGGCTGCGCGGCGAGTCGCTCGAGCTCGCCCACTTCCTCGGCGTGCCGGGCGGCGTGCCCTCCCGCGACGGCGCCGCCACGGTCGCCACCTTCAAGGAGTTCGCCGCGCACATGTCGTGGCGCTCGCTGGTCCACTCCTGGCAGCTGCTCGACTCCCACGACTCGCCGCGCATCCGCACCGTCACCGGCTCGCGCGAGCGGCACCTGGTCGCGCTCGGCCTGCAGGCCACGCTGCCCGGCACGCCGATGGTGTTCGCCGGCAGCGAGTTCGGGCTGACCGGCGACAACGGCGAGTACTCCCGCACCCCGATGCCGTGGAACCGGCCCGAGGACCGCGACGAGGAGACCCACGCCGCCTACCGGCGGCTGCTGGGCCTGCGCAGGGCCGAGCCGGCGCTGCGCAGGGGCGGCCTGCGCTGGGTGCACGCCTCGGCCGACTGCCTGGTGTTCCTGCGGGAGAGCGCGAGCGAGTCGCTGCTGGTGTGCGCGCGCAGGGCGCCGGGAGAGCCGCTGGCGCTGCCCCTGGACGGCACGCTGACCGGCGTCCACGACGCCGACGATCTTGACTCGCCGGTCCTACCGGGAGAAGGGCCGTCGTTCAAGGTTTGGCGTCTCGCCGCACGCGGCTGATCACGCTACGGTATGCACCTGACGATTCGTTCTTCAACTAGATGAGTGGTGCGCCGATGAAGTCGCTGGTCGTGGCCGTTCTGCTGTTGCCCGCCGGACATCTGGAGAGCAACGTGGCGGGGACGACGTACTACGTCGACTCCAAAGCGGGCGACGACGCGGCGGCCGGCACCAGCGCCGCCACGGCGTGGAAGAGCCTGGCGACGGTCAACGCCGCCACGCTGCGGCCCGGCGACACGGTCAACCTCAAGCGTGGCAGCAGCTGGAGCGAGACGCTGACCCTCGCCGCCAAGGGCAGCGCCGCCAGGCCGATCGTGGTCCAGCCGTACGGCACGGGCGCCGCGCCCAAGCTGAGCGGCCAGGACCAGCCCTGCGTCGTGATCACCGGCAACCACTGGCGCGTCTCGGGCATCAGGGCGAGCAACTGCCAGTGGTCGGGCTTCGAGATCAGCGGTGACGGCAACGAGCTGACCGGCGTGACGGCCGACGGCAACATCGCCGGCGTCCACGTCGGCACCGACGGCAGCCGCAACACCATCAGGAACAGCACGCTGACCGGCAACAACCGGATGAGCGTCAACGACGACGGCGGTGACAACGACTCCGGCGCCTTCGGCGTCCTGCTCAACGGCGACGACAACCTCGTCACCGGCAACACGATCACCGGCAGCTTCGCCACCAGCAAGGACTACGGTTTCGACGGCGCGGCCGTCGAGATCTTCAACGGCGACCGCAACAGGATCACGCACAACCGCTCCCACGACAACGTCACCTTCACCGAACTGGGCGCGCAGAAGGGCAAGACGGCGACCGGCAACGTCTTCGCCTTCAACGTCGTGACCTCCGGCCGCAAGCTCGCCTCGTTCCTCGTCACCCGCGGGCCCCGGCACGTCGTCGGGCCGGTGAAGGGGACACTCGCCGTGCACAACTCGGTGTACCTGCCCGCCGCCAAGACCATCGGCTGGTCCTGCCACGACGGGTGCGCTCCCGACATCCTCAAGCTGCGCAACAACGTGATCGCGGTCGGCGGCGAGATGGGCTGGGAGGACGGCAAGGGCGCCGACGAGGCCGGCAGCGTCTACATGGGCCGCAAGAAGCGCTTCACGCTCGGTCCCGGATCGGTGATCGCCGACCCGCGCTTCGTCTCCAGGACCGACCTGCGCCTGCGGCCCGGCTCGCCGGCGCTGGGGCGCGGCGCCGTGCTGAGCCCCGTGTGGTTCGGCGGCTCGGCCGCCACCAAGGACTTCACGGGCAAGCCCCTCGGCGCCGCGCGCGACGCCGGGGCCTACCAGCGCTGAGCGAGAGCGGCCTCGACCACGGCGCCGGTGACCGGGGCCCCGACGAGCTGAGCCCCGGCACGGCGGCGCCTTACGGGATCCGCTCCAGCACGGTCGCGTTGGCCAGGCCGCCCGCCTCGCACATCGTCTGCAGCGCGTAGCGGGCACCCCGCTGCCGCATGGCGTTGACCAGGGTGGTCATGATGCGGACGCCGCTGGCGCCGAGCGGATGGCCGAGCGCGACGGCGCCGCCGTTGACGTTGACCTTCGCCGGGTCGGCCCCGGTCTCCCGCAGCCAGGCCAGCACCACGCTGGCGAAGGCCTCGTTGACCTCGAACAGGTCGATGTCGGCCAGGCTCAGCCCCGCCTTCCGCAGTACCTTCTCCGTGGCGGGGATGACGCCCGTCAGCATGAGCAGCGGGTCGGAGCCCGTCACGGCGAAGGAGTGCAGCCTGGCCAGCGGGCGCAGGCCGAGCCTGGCCGCCGTGTCGGCGCCGGCGATCAGCACGGCCGCGGCGCCGTCGTTGGTGGGGCTCGCGTTGCCCGCCGTGACCGACCAGTCGATCTGCGGGAAGCGCTCGGCGTAGCCGGGGTCGGCGAAGGCGGGCTTCAACCCCGCGAGCACCTCCATCGTCGTGCCGGGCCGTACGGACTCGTCCCTGTCGAGCCCGGCGATCGGGGCGAGCTCGGCGGAGAAGTCGGCGGCGGCCGCCTTGTGGTGCGAGCCCATCGCGAAGGCGTCCATCTCCTCGCGGCTCAGGCTCCACTTGGCGGCGATCAGCTCCGCGCTGACTCCCTGCGGGACCAGGCCCTCGGGGAAGCGGGCGGCGACGCCGGGACCGAAGGGGTCGGCGCCGGGCGGCACGTTCGACCACATGGGCACCCTGCTCATCGACTCGACCCCGCAGGCCACGACCAGGTCGTAGGCGCCCGACATGACGCCCTGGGCCGCGAAGTGCACCGCCTGCTGCGAGGAGCCGCACTGCCGGTCCACGGTCACGGCCGGCACCTCGTCGGGGAAGCCCGCCGACAGCCACGCGTAACGGGTGGTGTTCATCGCCTGCTCGCCGACCTGGTCGACGCAGCCGCCGATCACGTCGTCCACGAGCGCGGGGTCCACGCCGCTGCGCTCGATCAGCGCGCGCAGGGTGTGCGCGAGCAGTTCCACCGGGTGGACCTGGGCCAGCGCGCCGCTGGGCTTGCCCTTGCCGATGGGGGTTCGTACGGCCTGCACGATCACGGCGTCGCGCATCGCGCCTCCTGGTTCGTTGGAAAACTGGACTGTCTTCACGCTACAACGTCCGGTTTTCCAACGCGCTACGGGTGGGGGGTAGGGGTCATCGACAAATGCCCTATCGGGCATCATTCTGGACATAGCCCGGAAACGCGCGCGAAATCTCCCTGCGGCACTGTTTGGAGCCTTCGGAAGGGGGAGATGCGATGTTGCTGAGACTCAGGGTCTCGTTGCCGGACCGCCCCGGCGGTCTGGGTCAGGTCGCCCGGGTGCTGGGTGTGCTCGGGGCCGACATCTTGCAGGTCACCGTGCTCGAACGCGAGGCGGGCAGGGCCGTGGACGACTTCGTCATCTCGTGGCCGGGCGCCACCACTCCCGCCTCGGTCCGCGACAGGCTGTCGGCGGTCCCGGGCGTCAAGGTCGAAGGCGTCTGGCCCACCCGTGAGGTCCCAGGCTCCGCGCCCGACTACGATCTCCTCCTGCACGTCGCCGCCGACCCCGCACGCGGCCTCGCCACACTGGTCGACGCGCTGCCCTCGCTGTGCGGGGGAGAGTGGGCGCTCGCTCTGGGCGAGGGCGTCGTACGGCACGCCAGCCCCGCCGCCCCACCCACCTTCCAACTGCTCGAGCTGCCGCCCAGGGCGCTGTCCCACGAGGCCGGCGAACACCGCCTGATGGTGCTCCCCGTGACCAGCCCGGCCGTGCACGTCATCGTCGCCCGCGCCGAGGGCCCGCCCTTCCACCGGGCCGAGCTGGAGCGCGCGGCCCGCATCGTCGAGATCGTCTCCCGCATGGCCACCCGCTTCGAGCCGGTCGCCGACTGACCGTCAGCCGCCCGCGCGGGTCCCAGGGCAGCGACCACCACCCGCGCGGGCCCCATCGACCGTCCCGTCTCGCGCGGGCCCCATCGACCGTCCCTCTCGCGTGGCCCGTCTCAGCGTGGCCCGTCTCAGCGTGGCCCGTCTCAGCGTGGCCCGTCTCAGCGTGGCCCGTCTCAGCGTGGCCCGTCTCAGCGTGGCCCGTCTCAGCGTGG
>NZ_JBEXMT010000042.1:0-33513 GCF_040610675.1 Nonomuraea sp. NPDC003804 | reverse complement strand
TGGCCCGTCTCGCGCGTCCCTATCGACCGTCCGGTCTCAGCGTGGCCCCGTCGAACGTCCCGTCACCGCGTCGTCGCGGGGAGTCAGCGGCGTGGCGGGTCGATCCGCGCGCCGTCAATCGTGAACAGCATCAGGCGGCTGACATCCACGCCGATCTTGGCGGCGTCCCCGGTCCGCCACGCCGGCCGCACGCCCAGCCGGACGATCAGGTCCGCCCTGCGGTGGCTGCCGTCGCGCATGGTGTGGCCGACCTGCTCCTGGTCGGCGTGGTCCTCCTCGACCGGCCCGAGGAGCCGCCGCATCATCCCGCGCAGCCCGCCGCCCCCCTGGTCGCGGCCGTTGGCGTTGCGCCGGGGGTCGGGCGGCTCCGGGACGGCCACCCCCGGCACCCCGCACTCGACGTAGGCCAGCCACTCGTGGCCGTGGTACTCCAGCGCCCTGACCCTGCCGTAGAAGCTCGGCCCCTCGTACGACTCCGGGACCGGCGCGAGCCCGTCGGGGCGCAGCCCCACGATGATCTGGCCGCCGGTGTGCTGGGAGATGGCGTACGCCCGGGGGTCGCTCCACGGGATCACCAGCTGGTGGGGGCCGAAGTCGAGCAGCACGTACTGGTTCTGCGGGGTCCGCACGGTCGCGGCGAGCAGGTTGAGCTGCTGGGAGCTCAGGAAGGCCGCCACGAAGGCGGTCGCCGGGTCGTTGTAGATCTGGGCGGGGGTGCCGACGTCCTGCAGCACGCCCCTGTTCATGATGGCGATGCGGTCGGCCAGCGTGAGCGCCTCGACCTGGTCGTGGGTGACGTAGACGGTGGTGACGCCGAGCGAGCGGACCAGGGAGGAGATCTCCATGCGCAGCTCGGTGCGCATGCCGGCGTCGAGGTTGGACAGCGGCTCGTCCATCAGGAAGATCTTCGGCTGGCGGACGATGGCGCGGCCCATGGCCACGCGCTGGCGCTGGCCGCCCGACAGGGTGCCGGGCCTGCGGTCGAGGGTCTCGTCGATGTGTAACGCCTTGGACAGCTCGGTCACGCGTTCCCTGACCACGGCGGGGTCGGCCTTGGCGATCTCCAGGGGGAAGGCCATGTTGCCGCGCACCGTGCGGTGCGGGTAGAGGGCGCCGTTCTGGAAGACCATCGCGACGTCGCGGTCGCGCGGGGCCACGTGGTTGGCGAGCTTGCCGTCGAGCCACAGGTCGCCGGAGGTGACCTCTTCCAGCCCGGCGATCATCCGCAGCAGCGTCGACTTGCCGCATCCCGACGGTCCGAGCAGGACGAGGAACTCCCCGTCGGCGGCGCGCAGGCTCAGCCGGTCGACCGCCAGGTATCCCCCGGGGTAGACCTTGGTTACCTTGTCCAGGACGACCGTGCTCATGGGTCTGCTCCACCCTCGTCGACGCGCATCAGACTCCCGAGCGCGAGGGAGTCATCGCTGCTTGGCGGGCATGAGACGTCACCTGTGACGGGGCTGATTGATGAGGTAGTACATCGCGTGTTCACCCCGGTGTCCAGACTTGACATGAAAAATCTGTAACC
This sequence comes from Nonomuraea sp. NPDC003804, assembly GCF_040610675.1. Taxonomy (NCBI): domain Bacteria; kingdom Bacillati; phylum Actinomycetota; class Actinomycetes; order Streptosporangiales; family Streptosporangiaceae; genus Nonomuraea; species Nonomuraea sp. NPDC003804. The sequence continues at coordinate 31,985 of NZ_JBEXMT010000042.1, read as the reverse complement.
GTGCGTGGCTGATTCAAGACGGCGGCTCGCGACACGCTCGAATCCCCGCTCCCGCCCACGTATCCGGCCGGCTTCGGTATGCCGGCAACCATCCCCTGCCTCGACTTATTGCGAAAAATCCCACTTTGGAAAGGCTTGCGTAAACTTGCGGCAAGCCCTTTCATATGAAGTGGTCCCGTCGCGTTGGCGGGACCTGCTTGTTGTCGGTTCGCGGGGGACATCACATGACCCACTCGTCGGCACCGGCCCGCTGGTGGCGGGACGCGGTGATCTACCAGGTGTACGTGCGCAGCTTCGCCGACGGCGACGGTGACGGCGTCGGCGACCTGATGGGCGTGCGCGATCGCCTCGGTTACCTCGCCGACCTCGGCGTCGACGCCGTCTGGCTGACGCCCTTCTACTCGTCGCCGATGGCCGACTTCGGCTACGACGTGGCCGACTACCGCGACGTCGACCCGCTGTTCGGCACGCTGGCCGACGCCAAGGCGCTCATCGACGAGGCGCACGGCCTGGGCATCAGGGTGATCGTCGACATCGTGCCCAACCACACCTCCTCCGCCCACCCCTGGTTCCAGGAGGCGCTGCGCGGCGTCAACCGCGACCGCTACATCTTCCGCGACCAGCCCAACGACTGGGAGTCGATCTTCGGCGGCCCCGCGTGGACCCAGGTCGAGGACGGCCAGTGGTACCTGCACCTGTTCGACTCCTCGCAGCCGGACCTCAACTGGGACCACCCCGAGGTCCGCGCGGAGTTCGAGTCGATCCTGCGCTTCTGGCTCGACCTGGGCGTCGACGGCTTCCGCGTCGACGTCGCCCACGGCATGGTCAAGCCCGAGGGGCTGCCCGACATCGGCCACGCCGACCAGGTCCGCCTCATCGGCAGCGACGTCGTGCCGTACTTCGACAACGACGCCGTGCACGACATCCACCGCGCGTGGCGCAGGATCCTCGACTCCTACCCCGGCGAGCGCATCGGCGTGGCCGAGGCGTGGGCGCCCACGCCGGCCAGGCTCGCCCGCTACGTCCGCGAGGACGAGCTGCACCAGGCCTTCAACTTCCACTACCTCAACGCCCGGTGGGACGCCGACGCGCTGCGCGAGGTCATCACCGAGTCGCTGCAGACCGCCGACTCCGTCGGCGCCCCGTCCACGTGGGTGCTGTCCAACCACGACGTCAAGCGGCACGTCACCCGCTTCGGCGGCCTCGGCAGGGCGCGCGCCGCCGCGCTCCTCATGCTCGCGCTGCCCGGCTCGGCCTACGTCTACAACGGCGAGGAGCTCGGCCTGCCCGAGGTGCTCGACCTGCCCCCCGAGGTCTGCCTGGACCCCCAGCGGCTGCGCGACCCCGACAGCGGCCGCGACGGCTGCCGGGTGCCGCTGCCGTGGACCGCCGCCGACGGGTACGGCTGGCGCGACCCGTGGCTGCCGATCCCCGCCGACTGGGCGCACATGTCGGTCGAGGCCCAGGCCGACGATCCCGGCTCGATGCTGTCGCTGTACCGGCAGGCGCTGCGGCTGCGCCGTACCGTGGCGGGGGAGCTGCGCTGGCACGACTCGCCCGCCGGCACGCTCGTCTTCAGCCGGGACGACGGCTTCGTCTGCACGGTCAACCTGACCGGACAGGAGATCGGCTACCCGGTCGACGGCACGCCGATCCTGTCCAGCGGCCCCGTCGAGCAGGGACGTCTGGCTCCCGATTCCACCACGTGGTGGCGGGCAAAGGTTGCGTAAAGTGTCCATCATGAACGGTCACGCCCGTCTCGCCGACATCGCCGCCCAGGCAGGGGTGAGCGAAGCCACGGTCAGCCGGGTGCTCAACGGCAAGCCAGGCGTCTCCTCGGCGACCCGCCAGGCCGTCATGACCGCGCTCGACCTCATGGGGTACGAGCGCCCGCCGCGGCTGCGCCAGCGCAGCAACGGGCTCATCGGGCTGGTCACGCCCGAGCTGGACAACCCGATCTTCCCGGCTTTCGCGCAGGCCATCGAGAAGGCGCTCACCCACCACGGCTACACGCCCGTACTGTGCACCCAGCTGCCCGGCGGCGCGCCCGAGGACGAGTTCACCGAGCTGCTGGTCGACAGGGGGGTCAGCGGCATCGTCTTCGTCTCGGGGTTGCACGCCGACACCACCGCCCGCATGGACCGCTACACCAGGCTGACCGACCGCGGGCTGCCGATCGTGCTGGTCGACGGCTACAACGAGAACATCGACGCGCCCTTCATCTCGCCCGACGACCGGCTGGCCTCGCGCCTGGCCGTCCAGCACCTGGTCGACCTCGGCCACGAGCGCATCGGCCTGGCGCTGGGGCCGCGCAGGTTCGTCCCGGTGATCAGGAAGATCGAGGGCTACCGGCAGGCGATGGCGCAGCTGCTGGGCGCCGACGACGTCGACGACCTGATCGCCCACTCGCTGTTCTCGGTCGAGGGCGGGCAGGCCGCCGCGGCCCAGCTGCTGGCCAAGGGCTGCACCGGCATCGTGTGCGCCAGCGACCTGATGGCGCTGGGCGCGATCAGGGCCTGCCGGGAGCGGGGCAGGTCGGTGCCGGGCGAGGTCTCCGTGGTCGGCTTCGACGACTCGCCGCTGATCGCTTTCACCGACCCGCCGCTGACCACCGTCCGCAAGCCGATCGGGGCGATGGCCTCGGCGGCGGTGCAGACGCTGCTGGAAGAGGTCAACGGGACCCCTGGGCGGCACCTCGAGCTGATCTTCCAGCCCGAGCTGGTGGTGCGCGGCTCGACGGGCTCGGGGCCGCTCGTCAACCGCTGATCCTCGTCACCGGCCGGCCCTGAGGCGAGGCCGGCCAGTCCCTGGAGGGGTGCGAGATGTACGACGTGCTGGTCATCGGCGGCGCGGGGGTCGACACCACCGCCTACGTGCCCGAGCTGCCCCTGCCGTACGCCGACACCTACGCGGTGCCGCCGGTCGTCGACCGCATCGGCAACACCGGCTCGGGCGTCGCGCTCGGCTGCGCCGCGCTGGGACTGCGGACCAGGTTCGCCGACCTGATCGGCGACGACCCCCAGGGCAGGCTGATCAGGGAGCACCTGGCCGCCAGGGGCGTCGACTTCGCGTGGGCGCCGTCGGCAGCGGGCACCAGGCGCAGCATCCTGCTCGTCGGCCCGGACGGCCGCAGGACCTCGCTGTTCGATCCGCGCGGAGTGCCGGGCGAGCGGCTGCCGCGCGAGCTGTACCTGCGCCCGGCCCGCCACGTGCACGTCTCGATCACCGACTTCTCCCGCCACGTCTACGCCGACTTCCCCGACGTGCCCACCTCCACCGACCTGCACGACTGGGACGGCGTCTCCGACTACCACAAGGACTTCGCCTACCGCTCCGACCTGGTCTTCCTGTCGGCCACCGCGCTCGCCGACCCGCCCGCGACCATGCGCCACATCAGGCGGCACGGCCGCGCCCACACCGTCGTCTGCACCGACGGAGCGCGGGGCTGCCTCGTGCTGAGCGGCGACGGCGAGGTGACGGCCTTCCCCGCCGTGCCCCTGCCCGCGCCGATCGCCGACTCCAACGGCGCGGGCGACGCGTTCGTCTCCGGCTTCCTGTACGGCCTGCTGCGCGGCGAGCCGGTGGCCACGTGCGCGCGCCTGGGTGCCATCGCGGGCGCCCACGCGTGCGTCTCCGAGGGCACGCACGAGGACCCGATCACCGAGGCCGCGCTGCTGGCCCGCGCGGCTACTGCCTAGTGCACCTGGTGGGCCGCACGACCAGCACGACCCGCCGCTCGGCGTCGCCCACGGGCGCCTCGTAGTCCAGCCCGTAGCGCCTGGCCAGCACGTCGAAGAACGCCCCTTCCGGATCGGGGTCGATGCGCTCCACCACGCCGCGCACCTCCAGGTAGCGGTACGGCGCGTCGGGGTCGTTGATCGACAGGGCGACAGAGGGGCGCTCGGCCGCGTTCCTGCCCTTGCGCCGGTCCGTGGTGGTGGTGAAGCGGAGGAACTCCCCGTCCCAGATCGTCCACACCGGCGTCACCTGGGGTGTCCCGTCCGGCATCAACGTCGCCAGGTGGGCGAACAGCGGCCGGGTCAGCAGATCGAGATGGCTGTCTGGAATAACGCTCATGGCCCGGCACACTCGAGACGGCGGACGCCGCCGCCGTGGCGATCGAGCGGAAGATCGCCGACGCCTTCACCCCGCGGGAGCGCGACCAGCTCCGCGACCTGCTCGCCCGCTTCGGGCAGGCGCTGTCGCGGCCCGACGACGCCCCATCAGACCCGCAATGACGTCGCATGTTTTCCTCCATGTGATCCAAGGCCGCTACGATCGCTCGGCGTGTCCTCTCAGTACCGTCGTCCCGACCCCCCGCCGCAGGCCGTGTTCGTCGACCAGAGCGGCCGCCGCAGGCGGCTGGTCATGGCAGGGTCCATCGCCGCGAGCGCACTGGCGTTCGTGCTGCTCGCCGTCGTCCTCGGCGGCATGTTCACCGGCACGACGCTGTCGGTGAGCGGCTGGCCGGGTGACGGCTCACCGGCGGAGGGCACGGCTTCGCCCACGCGGTCCAGGAGCGCGTCGCCGTCGGCAACGCCGACCGCGTCACGCACCCTGCCCGTGTTCAGGCCCACACCCGCCTCCAGCGCCACGCGGCAGGCCCCGCCGTCACACGCACCCCGCACCACGCCGAGCGCCCGGGCGGTACCACCCGCGGACAGCGCCGAAACCCCCGGGGCGCCCACCCGGGCCCCGAGCGCCGAGCCGGACCCGGTCACCGACCCTCCCGCCACCGCGGAGCCGACCGGCGAGCTGCCGCCGGGTCTGGACGGCAAGACGCCGCCGGGCCACGACCCCGACAGGTCGAAGGGGCCGAAGGGATGACGCTTCCCACCGACCGGCACTCGCCCGCCGACGGCCACCCGCCCGCCGACGGCCACCCGCCCGCCCAGGGGCAGCCGCCCGCCGAACGCCGGCCGCTCGCCGCCTGGCAGTCGCTCGACGAACAGCGGCCGCCCGCCGTGCCGCGACCGCCCGCCGTGCCGCGACCGCCCGCCGTGCCGCAACCGCCCGCTGTGGCGCAACCGCCCGCCGTGCCGCAGCCGCCCGCCGTGCCGCAACCGCCCGCCGTGCCGCAGCCGCCCGCCGCCGGTCCGATCACCGCGCCGCTCCCGCGGACGAAGGCGGCCGACCCTCGCGGCCACTGGTTCCTGCTGGCCGTCGGCATGCTGCTGCTCGCCTGCGCGCTGGCGCTGAACGGCTACGTGACCAACGTCGCGGGGGAGACCCAGGCGCCCGCGCCGGCGACCGACGAGTCCACCCCGGAGCTCGACAAGCTGCGCGGGGGCGGACCCGTCCTCAACCTCACGGCCGGAACGGTCGCCAGCGCCGCGCCTGCCGCCAGGAAGGTGGCGCTGACCTTCGACGACGGACCCGATCCCCGGTGGACGCCGCTCGTGCTCGACGTGCTGCGCCGGCACGGCGCCAAGGCGACGTTCTTCACCGTCGGCTCGAAGGTCGCCCAGTACCCGGAGCTGGCGCGGCGGATCGTCGCCGAGGGACACGAGATCGGCAACCACACCTACGCCCACGCCGACCTGACGAACGTGCCGGAATGGCGGCTGCGGCTCGAACTGTCCCTGACCCAGAAGGCGCTGGCCGGGGCGACGGGGCAGCACACCACGCTGGCCCGCCCGCCGTACTCGTCGACCCCCGCCGCCGTCACCCTGCCGCAGTGGCGGAGCCTGCGCGCCGTCGCCGCCGAGGGCTACCTGATCGCGCTGACCGACCTGGACACCAAGGACTGGAGCCGGGTGACGGCGGACAGCATCGCCAAGAGCGCGGTGCCCGCCAGAGGACGCGGCGCGATCGTCATGATGCACGACTCCGGCGGTGACCGGAGCCGGACGGTCCAGGGCCTGGAGACGGCGCTGAAGGAGCTCGACCGCCGGGGATACCGAGCGGTCACCGTGACCGCCGCCCTCGGCATGCCGTCCGCGCACCAACCGGCCGGACCGGTCGAGCGCTTCACCGGCTGGGCGCTCGCCCTGGCGCAGCGCGCCTCCGGCGCCTTCACCGGCGCGCTGGCGTGGGTCCTGGTCGCGGCGGGCGTGCTCACCCTGGCCAGGCTCCTCCTCTTCGCGGTGCTGGCCTGGGTGCACGCGCGCCGCAACCGGGGCGGCAGGCGCCGCAGAGGCCGGGCGCGCTGGGACACGCCGCCGCCGGTGACCGTGATCGTGCCCGCCTACAACGAGGAGGCCGGCATCAGGGCGACCATCATGTCGCTCGTCCGCACCTCCTACGAGGGTCCGCTCGAGGTGATCGTGGTCGACGACGGCTCCACCGACGCCACCGCCGACCTGGCCATGTCGCTCGGCCTGCCCAACGTCAGGGTGCTGCGCCAGTCCAACGGCGGCAAGCCCGCCGCGCTCAACACCGGCATCGCGCACGCCGCCCACGAGGTGCTGGTCATGGTCGACGGTGACACGGTCTTCGAGCCCGACACCATCGGCCATCTGGTGCGCCAGCTCGCCGATCCCGAGGTCGGCGCCGTCAGCGGCAACACCAAGGTCGGCAACCGGCGGGGCATGATCGGGCGCTGGCAGCACATCGAGTACGTCATCGGCTTCAACCTCGACCGGCGCGCCTTCGAGCTGCTCGACTGCATGGCGACGGTGCCCGGCGCGATCGGGGCCTTCCGCAGGTCCGCCCTGGTCGCGCTCGGCGGCGTCAGCGTCGACACCCTCGCCGAGGACACCGACCTGACGATGGCGCTGTGCAGGGCGGGCTGGCGGGTGGTCTACGAGGAGAAGGCGCTGGCATGGACCGAGGCGCCGACCTCGCTGGGCCAGCTCTGGAAGCAGCGCTACCGGTGGTGCTACGGCACCCTCCAGGCGATGTGGAAACACCGGCGCGCGGTGGTCGAACCAGGCCCGTTCGGGCGCCGCTGCCTGGGCTACCTGACCCTGTTCCAGGTGGCGCTCCCGTTGCTGGCGCCGGTCGTCGACCTCATGGCCCTCTACAACACCGCCGTCGGCGATCCGCTGCCCGTCGTCGCGGTGTGGGCCGCGTTCGTCGTCGTGCAGGCGCTCACCGGCTGGTACGCGTTGCGGCTGGACGGGGAGCGGGCCTCCGCCCTGTGGGTGCTGCCCCTGCAGCAGTTCGTCTACCGGCAGCTGATGTACCTCGTGGTGATCCAGTCGGTGGCCACCGCGATCCTCGGGGTACGGCTGCGCTGGCACACGGTGCGCCGGCAGGGCACCTTCGGCGAGACGCTTCCGCAACAGGCCGGCTGACCCGGCGCCCCGGCCGAGCGGCGCCCCGGCCCCGCCTTGAGCCCTCGCGCGGCTCAGCCGAGCGGCGCCCTCGGCTCCGCCTTGAGCCGTCGCGCGGCTCAGTCGGCAGTCTGACGCCGCAGGTCGGCCGGGCGGCAGTCTGACGTCGCAGGTCAGTCGAGCGGCACTCTGACGCCGCGGCTCAGCCCCGAGTCGTGCAGCTCGACCTCGGCCGGGTCGGCCGCCTTCGGCAGCTCGAACACCAGCCCGCCGGTGAACGACTCGCCAGGCCCGATCCTGATCGGCTGGATCTGCTCGCCCGCCTTGTCCAGCAGCGTGGTCGCGCCGTGCGAGACGGCGTCGTCGTCGAGCAGCTTCTGCTGGCCGGGGTAGAGCACCCGGCCCTCCTGGCCGATGTTGCTCACCTTCAGCGTGACCTTGCACCGCCGAACCGCCGCCGACCTGGCCGCCTTCGCACACGTGTGGCCGGTCACGGTGAAGCGCAGCTTGCCGTCCTGCACCGGACCCTCCGCCCCGATGGCGGGCGGCTTGAAGATCCACGCGATGAGCGCGATCAGCAGCAGCGCCAGCCCCACGACGACGGCCGCCGCCACCAGGCAACCGGTGAGCACTCCGCCTCTGCGCGCCCGCGGGCGCGGCAGCGGCCCCTGCCCCGTCGTGTGGTACGGCGGGCGCGGCCCCTGTCCCGTGCCGTGGTAGGCCGCCAGGGAGCCGGGCCCGGTCGTCTCGGCGGGATTGGCGCCGTGCGGGATCGGGCCGCGCCGCGTCGGCGGGATGGTCGTCTCCGCCGGCGGCACCGGCGGCACCGGCGGCCCGGCTCGCCGGTGGTCGACGGGCGGCCCGGACCGGCGGTCATCGACAGGCGGCCCGGGCGGACCAGGTGGCCCGGACCGGCGGTCGTCGAGAGGTGGCCCGGGCGGCACCGGTGCTCCGGGTCGCCGGTCGTCGACGGGCGGCCCAGGCGGACCCGGCGGACGGAGCCGCGGATCGTCGCCCTGCGGCGCGGGCGGCCGCGGCTGCCGTTCCGGACCGGCCGGGTGCGGAGCGCGGGCGTGCGGGCCTTGCGGAGACCTGCCGCCCGGTGGCGCGCCCGCCCCGGGCGGGGGCGCCCAGCCGGGCGGCGGCTGGTGCACGCCGACATCGGCCGGGTTCCACGAGTTCGTCAGGTGCCGGGTGGCGGCCAGTTGCGCCCCCGCCACGTCGGGCGCCCCCACCAGCTCCAGCAGCAGGTCCCTGGCCTGCGGACGGCGCGCCGGATCGGGGTGGATGGCGGCGGCCACCAGCCGGTCGAGCGGCGCGGGCAGCCCCCGCAGGTCGGGGGGAGCGGTGCGGGCGCGCGCCGCCATCACGTAGGCGTCGCCCGAGCCGAACGGGTGCCCGCCCAGTCCCGCGTAGGCGATCAGCGAGCCCCAGGCGAACACGTCGGCCGCCGGGCTGGTGCGGCCCTCGAAGACCTGCTCGGGGGCGATCCACCCGGGTGTGCCCATGACCAGGCCGACGTTGGTGTGCCGGGAACCCATCTGGGTGGAACGCGCCAGACCGAAGTCGATCACCCGGGGACCGGCGAGCGTCAGCATCACGTTGGCGGGCTTGAGATCGCGGTGGACGAGACCGGCGGCGTGGATCGCGGTGAGCGCCGCGGCGACGCCGACCGCCGCCGAGTGCAGCACCGACGGCGACAGCGCCCCGTGCTGGATGAGATGGTCCTCCAGCGAGACGCCGTCGATGTACTCGGTGACGAGATAGAGCAGCCCGTCGTCGTCGCCGTGGTCGAGCACGCGCGCCGTGCAGAAGGAGGCCACGCGCCTGGCGTTGGACACCTCTTCGTGGAAGCGCGCCCGGTAGACGGGGTCGGCGGCGAAGTCGCGCCTGATCGCCTTGACCGCGACCTTGGCCCCGTCGGGCGCCTGCGCGAAGTAGACCGTGCCCATGCCGCCCGAGCCCAGGCGGCTCTCGAGCCGGTAGGGCCCGATCGAGACCGGGTCGTCAGAGGTCAGCGGCGATCCCACCGTCGCTGCCCCCTCGCCTTCGTGCTCCCGTCCCAACCGACCGTCCTTCGCCCGGCATGACCGTATTCACCCGGAACTCTAACCGAGAACGGCCTGCGAGGGGCTCGACTGCGCCTCAGCCGTCTCGTCGGCGGGCCGCCGGCCGCCCATCCCCCAGCCCTCCACCTGGAAGTGCGCGGTCTGCGATCCGGGCTCGACCGGCCGGCCGCAGGACGCGCACGTCACCACCGCCTCGAGCGGCGCGCCGCACGCGTGGTCGAAGACCACCGGCGGCGTGCCGGTCAGGTGCCTGTCGCCCCACTGGCGCAGCAGGTGCAGCACGCCCTGCAGTTCGAGGCCCGCGGCGGTGGGCCGGTACTCGTGCCTGAGCGGCCGCCGGCTGTAGGCGACCTTCTCCAGCACGCCGGCCTCGACCAGCCTGCGCAGCCTGGCCGCCAGGATGTCGCGGGGCGCCCCGATGTTGCGCACCATCGCCTCGAAGCGGCGCACCCCGAAGAACACCTCCCGCAGCACCAGCAGGGAGTACTTCTCGCCCACGATGGCGAGTGCGTCCGCGATCGAGCAGGGGCGGGCTTCGGCCATGACCTCAGCCTACTGCGTTGGATATCCGGACCGACCTGGCTTTCCCTCCGCAGGGGGAGCGCGCCGCCTCTGGGGAGGGAGGCGGGGCGGGCCTCTCCCTCGACACCCTGGGCGCATGAACGTGTTGATGGCGTGGGCCTGCGTGTACGCGGCCGTCCAGGTGGGCTGGGTCGTGACGGGCACATCGGTGGGGTGGGTGGGGCCGCTGAGCTCTTCGCCCGCGCTCCAGCTGGCGGCGGCGGGCCTGGCCGTCGCCGCGGCCTGGGCGGGACGAGTGGCGCGGGTGGCCGGGGTAGCAGGGGTGGCCTGGCGCGGCGGCGTGGTGGTGGCGGCGACGCTGTGGGTGGCCGTCGCCGTCTTCGCCGCGGGCACGGCGGGCGCGCCGATGATCTTCGTCACGTTGATGTCGTTCGCCGGGGTGGACAGCGTGCCCGGCCTGGTGCAGGTGGCGCTGCACGCGGTGGGCGTCGTCCTGCTGCTCGGGGCGGCGGTGCCGGCCACGAGGCGGCTGCGCGGGCGCTGCCCGAGGTGCGGCGGCCGCCACGCGGGCGAGGGGCGGCCGACCCGCCCCGAGCCGACACGCGCGTCCACGCGGACGCGCGTGGCGGTCTACGCGCTGACGTGCGGGCTGCTGCCGTGGGCGGGGGTCAAGACGATCTGGCTGCTGGGCGGCGACGCGCTCGGCGTGTCCGGCGCGGCCTGGCAGCGGCTGATGGCGGTGCAGGGCGAGGGCCTGGCGGCGGCTCTGGCGTCGGTGGGCGTCGACCTCACCGTGGTGGCCGCGCTGCTCGGCGTCCTGCTGCTGACGGGCCTGATGTACCGGTGGGGCCAGGTGTTCCCGCGCTGGACGCTGCCGCTGGCCGGACGGCGGGTGCCGCGCCTGCTGCCGCTGATCCCCGCGTGGCTGACCGCCGGCACCCTGACGGTGTACGGCGTGCTGCTCCTGGCCTACACCGCGCTCGCCGTGGCCGGCGTCGTGCCCGGGATGCGGGCCACCCCGCCCTTCAGCGTCGCGGGCATCACCTGGATGACGCTGTTCGGCGGTCTGGCCTTCGCCGGCCTCGGCATCGGCCTCGTCGTGGCCGCCCTGTCCTACCAGGCCCGCTCACGCCCGTTCTGCGTGCCGGCCGAGATCTGATCGGGTGCGCCGGACACCGCCGGGCACTGCCGCCCCGGGGACGGCCACCCGCTCACCGAGGTGAGCCGGAGCGACGCGGCCGTCACCCCTTCTCCATGAGCGTGAACGCCCCCCTGGCCAGCGCGACCAGCTCGGACCCCACGTTGCCCTCGTCGAGCGGCGCGGCGGGGTCGGAGGCCATGGCCGTGACGAAGAACGTCCGCCCGTCCCTGGTCCTGGCCGAGAAGCCGAGGTCGAGGAGTCCCGACTCCGATCCACCCTTGAACCACACCGACCGCCACGTCTTCGGGTCGAGGCCGAGCCCGGCGTCGTTCTGGGTCATGACCTCCTCGACCCGCCGGTCCTTCAACCCGCGCAGCCCGGCGTGGGCGGCGCAGACGTCGGCGGGCGAGCCGAACCACTCGATGGTGTCCAGCTCGCGCGGTTGGAGCCAGGCCTCGACGGCGCTGAGCGGCACCTTGGCGACCACCTCGGCCAGGTACTTCTCGCGCTGCTTCGTCCCGAGCGACAGGTACCGCCTGGCATGGGCGGGATAGTCGGCGCCCTTCAGCACGAACATCTCGCGCGTGGTGAGGAAGGGGACGTCGCGCGACCGGGTGGCCTCGACCGCCTTCCTGCCCACCCGGTGGATGAGCAGGTCGGCGGCGGTGTTGTCGCTGATGGCGATCATCAGCTTGGCCGCCTCCAGCACCGAGACCTCGCTGTTGTCCGGCCGGGTCTGCAGCTCGCCGCTCGGCAGGCTCTTCAGCTCGGGCCGGATGACGAGCGTGCTGTTCCAGTCGGGGATCTTCCTGGCGACGGCCTGCAGGACGTACAGCTTGAACATCGAGCCGAGCGGCCGGGCCGTACGGGGGGCGAGGCCGCGCACCGGGCGGCAGACGCCGTCCCTGGTGATCTCGGCGGCCATGAACCCCATCCTGGCCGCCGCCTTGCGGGCGCGCCGGTCGATCTCCTTCCAGCTCGCCGGGGTCGGTTTCGGCGTGATGGGGTTCATCAGGCGCGCCATGGCGATCCTGCCGGACGCGTCGACCGACAGCTCCATCCACTGCGTCCTGCCTCCCGCCGTCACCTCCGCGAGGATCGCGGCCGGCTCGGCCTGGAGAATCCTGTCCAGACGCAGGTCCCCGATGGTGGCGAAGTACTCGTTGAGCTGGGCGGGCGGCAGCAGGCGCAGCATCTCCTCGGTGAAGTGCTCGATGAGCTGGTCTTCCGGGATCGGCGCGTCCGGCACGGCCGCGAGCAGCCAGCGCAGCTGCCTGCCCGCCGGGGTGTCGGGGATGGGGACGTCGAGCCCGGCCACAGCCCCGGAAGCGGGCACCGGAGCGGGGACGGCGGCGGCCGGCACGGCGGTGGCGGCGCCCGCCGCCAGGAGGAGTGACGAGGTGGTCAGCGCGACGGCGACGGTTCTCATGCCGTCCAGCCAACCGATCGGGGCGGTGGAAACCCACCAGGCCCGCCTCACCATCAGGTGTGCGGACAACCTCATAGACGCCGCCCGGCCGGCTGGTGACGATGGGTGCCTATGCGTTCGAGGCTGACTGCCGGGCTCCTCGCGGCGATCGCGGCCGCGGGGATCATCACGGGCAGCATGGTGGAGACGGGGCTGCCGGTTCCGCTCTCCCAGTGGCTCTTCATCGCCATCGCCCTGCCCTTCCCGGCGCTGGGCTGGCTGCTGGCCGTCCGGCGGCCCCTCGTCCCGTACGGCTGGCTGCTGCTGACCACGGCGGTGTGCCTGGGCCTCGGCGCCCTCGCCGCCGGCGCCGCGTTCGGACTGGCGCCCGCGATGGGCTGGGCCGCCGTGCCGGGCGCGATGCTGTTCGCCGTCTACTACGGGCTCAACTCGATCTTCATTCCGCTGCTGTTCCCCGAGGGGCGGCCGCCGTCCAGGCGCTGGCGGCCGGTCGCCTGGCTGGGGGCCGCCGCGATCGCCGTCCACGCGGGCGGCCTCGCGCTCCTCGGCCCCCTGCCGTGGCGGGAGGACGCGCCGCCGCCCCCTGTCGCCGCGGCCATGACGGCACTCGGGCAGTCGGTCGCGTGGCTGGTCGCCCTGATCGTGCTGGTGGGGCTGGTCGTGCGCTGGCGGCGCAGCGGGCAGGCCGAACGCGGGCAGTACGCCTGGATGGTCGCCGGCGCCTCGGCCAACCTGGCGGCCTTCGTCGCGCTCACCGTCTTCCTGATCGGCGGGCACATCGGATGGGGCGTCGCAGGGCTGGCCGTCGGCATCGGCTCGCTGCCCGCGGCGGTGGCCGTCGCCATCGCCCGGCACCGGCTTCTCGACATCAGGATCGGCATCCGCGGTTCCCGGCTGCTCCTGGTCTTCGACATGCGGCCCACGGTCGGCGAGGTGCTGTCCAGCCTCGGCTCCGCCCTCGACGACAGCCCCGAACCGGTGGAGCTGCTCGGCAGGCTGGCCGCGGCCGTGCGCACGGCGCTGAACACCACCTGGGCGGCGGTACGGCTGGCCGACGGCACCCGCGTCGTGGCCGGGAACGAGGAAGGCCCGGCGGCCCTGGCCGTCCCCGTCAGGGGCGGGCTCGGCCAGCTGGAGTGCGGCCCGCGCGACCACGGCGGGCTCACCGCGGAGGACCGCCGCCTCGTCGAGGCGCTCGCCGTCCCGGCGGGCCTCGCCATCCAGAGCGAACGGCTGGCCGCGCGCCTGGTCAACGCCCAGGAGGCCGAACGGCGGCGCATCGAGCGCAACATCCACGACGGAGTCCAGCAGCAGCTCGTCGCCCTCATCGCGGGCCTGGAGCTGGCCAGGGCCACCGGCGGCGGTCCGCAGCTGCTCGCCGAGCTGCGCGAGCAGGCCCGCCAGACGCTCGCCGACCTGCGCGAGCTGGCCGCCGGCATCCACCCGTCGGCGCTCGGCCAGGGCGGTCTCGTCGAGGCCGTCGAGGAGCGCTGCGCCAGGCTGCCCGTGCCCACCAAGGTGAGCGCCGGTGAGGGCATGCGCGCGGCCCGCTTCCCCGACGAGGTCGAGGGCGCGATGTACTTCACCGTCAGCGAGGCGGTGGCCAACGCGCTCAAGCACGCCCGTGCCACGAGGATAGAGGTGCGGCTGGCCCGCGAGGACGGCCGCCTGCACGCCACCGTCGCCGACGACGGCGGCGGTTTCGACCCGGAGGCGACGGCCAGGAGGGGCCTGGCCACCCTGTCGGACCGGCTCGACGCCCTCGGCGGCAGGCTCGAGGTCACCAGCGAGAAGGGGAAGGGAACGCGCATGGCGGCGTGGGTGCCGGTCGATGGCTGACCCGATCAGGACGGTCGTGGCCGACGACCACTATCTGGTGCGGGAGGGCACCAGGCGGCTGCTGGAGCTGTCGGGCGAGGTCGTCGTCGTGGGTGCCGTCGGCACCGCCGGCGAGCTGGTCGACGCGGTCCGCCGGCTCGGCCCCGACGTGGTCGTGACCGACATCAGGATGCCGGGCGGCGACTGGCGGGAGGGCCTGGAGGGCATCGACGCCGCCCACCGCGTCCACGCCGACCACCCGGGCCTCGGCGTGGTGGTGCTGTCGCAGTATTCCGACGCGCTGTTCGCCTTCGAACTGTTCAAGCACGGCACCGAGGGGTTCGCCTACCTGCTGAAGGACCGGGTGGGCGACCTGGAGGAGCTGCTCGGCGCGATCAGGGCCGTGGCCGCGGGCGGCTCGGTCATCGACCCCAAGGTGGTGGAGGGGCTGCTGGCCCGCAGGGACGTGCGGCAGGGGCAGGAGGAGCTGACGCCGCGCGAGCGCGACGTGCTGCGCGAGATGGCCCGCGGGCGGTCGAACGGCGGCATCGCGCGCGCACTGCACCTGTCGATCTCGTCGGTGGAGAAGAACGTCAACGCCATCTTCACCAAGCTGGGGCTGGAGAACAGCGCCGACGTCCACCGCCGTGTCGCCGCCGTTCTCGCCTACCTCGGCCCCTGACCGGCTACTTCTTCAGGGCCGGTTGGGAGAAGGTCGCGGGGATGTCGAGCGAGCTCCACCGCGCCACCGGCCACATGATCACGAAGGCTCTGCCCAGCACGTTGTCCACCGAGATCGTGCCGCCGCCGGGGTCGCCGATGTGGCCCCGCGAGTCGTAGGAGACAGACCTGTGGTCGCCCATGACCCAGAGCCTGCCCTCCGGCACCGTGACCTTGAACTCCTTCTCCGACGGCGCGTCACCCGGATACAGGTAGCTCGACTCGTCGAGCGGCACCCCGTTGACCGTGACGCGTCCCTTGGAGTCGCAGCACTCGACCGTGTCGCCCTCGACGCCGATGACGCGCTTGATGTAGTCCTTCTCGCCCGGCACCAGCCCGAACAGCTCGCCCACCCAGTGCAGCGCGCCGGTCACCGGGTTGCTCGGCTCCTCGGTCACCACCTCGGGATCCCAGGAGTCCTCGCCGTTGAAGACGATGACGTCTCCGCGTTCGATCTCGCGCGTGTGGTAGACGAGCTTGTTCACCAGCACTCTGTCATTGATCAGCAGGGTGTTCTCCATCGACTCCGAGGGGATGTAGAACGGCTGCACGATGAAGGTCTTGATGAGCAAGGCGAGGCCGAGCGCCACAACGATGAGGATCGGCAACTCCTTCCATGAGGAGCCCTTCTTCTTGCTCTTGCCGTCATCGGCGCGGCGCTGCGCGTCTTTGGCCGTCACGTCCACCTCGTCCCCCCCGAAAGGCGCCTTCGGCGCCGCGGTTGCTGGCTCCATCCTCACTGATGGGACAGCTCAGCTTCCTGATCTCTCGCCCAACAGTCAATTCGTATCCTCTCGCGTCCCGTGTCAAGCGGACATACAGGCCGCTGAATCATGAGCCAATGCTCAGGGACCGGGGAAAAGGCATGGGAAAGGCCCGTGGGCGCGGGTTCGCCCCCACGGGCCCCTTCCATGAGCTCGGCGCCGGGTCACGGCTCACCCATGGCCGCGGCGGGCGAGGGAGGTTGTCCCGCCGGGGAGTCTGCGGTTGTCCGCTCTGCGGTTGTCGGCTCGGTGGCCGTCGGCTGTGCGGCTGACGGGTCCGCGCTCGGCCGCACCGTTCAGCGCAGCGCCGCCGCCTCGGCGGCGAGCTTCTCCACGCGCCCCCAGTCGCCGGCGGCCAGCGCGTCGGCCGGGGTGAGCCAGGTGCCCCCGACGCAGCCGACGTTCGGCAGCGCCAGGTAGTCGCCGGCGGTCTGCGGCCTGATCCCGCCCGTCGGGCAGAACCTGACGTCGGGCAGCGGCCCGGCCAGCGACTTCAGGTACGGCAGGCCGCCCGCGGCCTCGGCGGGGAAGAACTTGAGCTCCCGGATCCCGCGCTCGGCCAGCGCCATCGCCTCCGAAGCGGTCGCCGCGCCCGGCAGGAAGGGTATCCCGGCGGCGCCGAGGGCGTCCACCAGCGCCGGCGTCGTGCCGGGCGAGACCAGGAACTTCGCGCCTGCCTCCACCGAGGCCGTGACGTCGGCGGGCGTCCTGACCGTGCCGGCGCCGATCACCGCGTCGGGGACCTCGGCCGCGACGCGCGCGATGGCCTCGAGGCCGGCGGCCGTGCGCAGCGTCACCTCGATGACCGGCAGCCCGCCCGCCACCAGGGCACGCGCCATCGGCACGGCGGTCTCCGCGTCGTCGACGACGACGACGGGGATCACGGGGGCCAGGTCGAGCAGACTCATGGGACGAGCTCCTTCAGCGATTGCTGCGCCAGCCAGGCGGCGGCGCCGACGAGCGCCGGCTGCGGCGCGACGATCAGGGTGGTGGCGATGGCGGACAGGTAGTCGACCAGATGCGGCGTGGCCTCGAACCGGCGGCGGAAGTCGCTGGCGCGAACCCTGTCCACGATACGGGGCAGCACGCCGCCGCCGAGGTAGACCCCGCCCCTCGCGCCGAGCGTGAGAGCGACGTTGCCGGCGAAGCTGCCCAGCATCCCGCAGAACACCTCGACGGTCTCGGCGCACAGCGAGTCGTCGAGGCGGGCGACGATGTCGGAGGCGCCCAGGCGGGGGGCCCGCACGCCGTTCACCACGGCGAGCGCGCCGTGCAGGCGGGTCAGGCCGGGGCCCGACAGCAGGTGCTCGGCCACGACGTGCGCCATGCCGCTCGCTCGCAGCACGCGGACGATCTCCAGCTCGCGGTCGTCGAGGATGGGCACGGTGACGTGGCCGCCCTCGCCGGGGACCGGCACCCAGCCGCGATCGGCGGGCACCAGCCCGGCCACGCCGAGCCCGGTGCCGGGGCCGAGGACGGCCTTGACGCCGTCCGCCGGAGCCGGGCCGCCCAGCGAGGCCAGGTCGTCGCCGGCCAGATGCGGCAGCGACACCGCCAGCGCCTCGAAGTCGTTCAGCAGCGTGGCGTACGGCAGGCCGAGGTCGCGCACCGAGCCCGCCCACGGCAGGTTGGTCAGGCGGTAGGTGTCACCGTCGATCGGGCCCGCCACCGCCAGGCACGCGGCTCCCGGCCGCACTCCGCCCGCGTGGTCGGCGAGGTATGCGGCTACGGCGTCGGGAAGCGTGGCATGGTCGGCCCCGGCCAGCACGGCGACCTCGGTGGGCGCGCCGCCGTGCTCGGTGACCAGGCCGAACCTGGCGTTGGTCCCGCCGATGTCGGCGACCAGCCAGGGCAGCTCGAACGTGCTCACCCGGCGCTCCCGGGCACGGCCGGGCCCGGCGGCGAGCACGCCGGTCGGGCGCCGGGCGGCCGGTGCACGGTGGCGCCGATCACTGGGCGACCTCCGTGTGGGCGAACCCGGCGGGCGCCGCGAAGCCGATGCCGGGCCCGTGGGTGGCCGACTCGGCCCCGTTGACGCCGAAGAGGCCGGCCCCGTGCTCGGCGTGCCCCGTCATCCGGCGGAACGCCGAGAACAGCTCGCGCCCCGTACCGACCCACTCGGCGTCGCTGAGCGCCCGCCCCTCCGGCGTGCGCCCCGACAGGTCGGCCAGCACGTCGAGGGTCCCGGCCGCCGAGTCGAGCCTGATCAGGTCACCGTCGCGGACCAGCGCGATGGGCCCGCCGTCGGCCGCCTCGGGCGACAGGTGGATCGCCGCCGGCACCTTGCCCGACGCGCCCGACATCCGGCCGTCGGTCACGATCGCCACCCGCTGCCCCCGGTCGAGCAGCACGGCCAGCGGCGGGGTCAGCTTGTGCAGCTCGGGCATGCCGTTCGCGCTCGGCCCCTGGTAGCGGATGACCGCCACGAAGTCCTGCCCGTCCAGCTCGCCCGCCTCGAAGGCGCGCAGCAGCTGCAGCTGGTCGTCGAAGACGCGCGCGGGCGCCTCGATCACCAGGTGCTCGGGCTTGACCGAGGAGACCTTGCTGACCGCGCAGCCCAGGTTGCCGTCGAGCATGTGGATGCCGCCGTCGGCCGAGAACGGCGCGGAGACGGGCCGCAGCACGTCGAGGTCGGCGCTGCCGGCGGTGACCTCCTCCCAGACCAGTGCGTCCTCCTTGAGGGCGGGAGCCGACCGGTAGTGGTCCAGGCCCCTGCCCGCGATCGTCAGCACGTCACCGTGCAGCAGGCCGTTGTCCAGCAGGTCGCCGATCAGGACCTGCATGCCGCCCGCGTCGCGGAAGTGGTTCACGTCGGCCTGGCCGTTGGGGTACATCTTGGTCAGCGAGGGCACGACCTTGGACAGCGCGGCCAGGTCGTCCCAGGTCAGCACGATGCCCGCGGCGGCCGCGATGGCGACCAGGTGCAGCGTGTGGTTGGTCGAGCCGCCGGTGGCCAGCAGCGCGACGCAGGCGTTGACGATCGCCTTCTCGTCGACGACCTCACCCACGGGGGTGTACTCGGGGCCGTGGGCGGTGATCTCGACCGCCCGCGCGCCGGCCGCCTCGGTGAGGGCGTGCCGCAGCGGGGTGTGCGGGTTGACGAAGGTCGAGCCAGGCAGGTGCAGGCCCATGACCTCGACCATCACCTGGTTGGAGTTCGCGGTGCCGTAGAAGGTGCAGGTGCCGGGGGAGTGGTAGGACTTCGACTCCGCGTCCAGCAGCTCGTCCCTGCCGACCTTGCCCTCGGCGAACAGCTGGCGGGTGCGCGCCTTGACCTTGTTCGGCAGTCCCGAGGTCATCGGCCCGGCGGGCACGAAGACGGCGGGCAGGTGGCCGAAGTGCAGGGCGCCGATCAGCAGGCCGGGCACGATCTTGTCGCAGACGCCCAGCATGAGGGAGGCGTCGAACATGTCGTGCGACAGCGCGATCGCCGTCGCCATCGCGATCACGTCGCGGCTGTAGAGGGACAGCTCCATGCCGGCGCGGCCCTGGGTGATGCCGTCGCACATGGCCGGCACGCCGCCGGCCACCTGCGCGACGCCGCCTGCCCTGCGCACGGCGGTCTTCAGCTCCCCGGGGTAGGTCTCGTACGGCTGGTGCGCGCTCAGCATGTCGTTGTAGCTGGTCACGATCGCCACGCCGGGCTTGGCCGTTCCCCTCAGCAGGGGCTTGTCCTCCGGACCCGCGGCGGCGAAGCCGTGGGCCAGGTTGGCGCACCCGAGGTGGGCGCGGGCCGGCCCCCGCGAGCGGGCCAGCTCGCCCTCGCGCCTGACGCGCTCCAGGTAGACGGTACGGCTGGCGAGGGAGCGCGCGGCCACCCGCTCGGTCACCTGCTGGATGGTCGGATTCACTACTACGCCTCCTCTTCGTGCCAGGCCCGGCCGCTGCGGCCGAGCAGTTCGTGCGCGCCGGCCGGGCCGGTCGTCCCCGCGGGGTAGGGCTCGGGCAACTCGGCCGACGACTCCCACGCCGCGAGGATCGGGTCGATCCAGCGCCAGGCGGCCTCGACCTCGTCGCGCCGCATGAACAGGGTCGGGTTGCCGGCGAGCACGTCGGACAGCAGCCGCTCGTAGGCCTCGGGCACCCGGGCGGTGAACGTCTTGCCGAAGCTGAGCGACAGCGGCACCGGCTTCAGCAGGGTCTCGCCCGCGCCCGGCTCCTTGGCCATGATGTGCAGCTCGATGCCCTCCTCGGGCTGCAGCCGCAGCACCAGGCGGTTGGGCGTGCCGCCGGGGAAGATCGAGTGCGGCACGTCCTTGAACTGGATGACGATCTCCGAGCGCCGGTACGGCATGCGCTTGCCGGTGCGCAGGTAGAACGGCACGCCCGCCCACCGCCAGTTCTTGACCTCGGCCCGGATCGCGGTGAACGTCTCGACCCTGCGCGAGGCCTCGGTCGGCGGCGTGGAGGCGGGCTCGTCGAGGTAGGACGGCATGTCGCGGGTGCCGGTGTACTGGCCGCGCACGGTGAAACGGTCCACCTCGGTGCCGACGATGGGCCGCAGCGACTGCAGCACCTTGACCTTCTCGTCGCGGATCGCCTCGCGGTCGTTGCGGGCCGGCGGCTCCATGGCGACCAGGGTGAGCAGCTGCAGCAGGTGGTTCTGCACCATGTCGCGCAGCGCGCCCGCGTGGTCGTAGTAGCCCCGGCGGCCCGGGGTGCCGACGGTCTCGGCGGCGGTGATCTGCACGTGGTCGATCCAGAGGGAGTTCCAGATCGGCTCGAGGAAGGCGTTGGCGAAGCGCAGGACCAGCAGGTTCTGCACCGTCTCCTTGCCGAGGTAGTGGTCGATGCGGAAGACCTGCTGCTCGTCGAAGATCTCGCCGACCTCGTCGTTGATGCGCTGGGCGCTCACCAGGTCGCGTCCGAGCGGCTTCTCCAGCACCACGCGCGAGCGGGGCGTGACCAGCCCCGCCTGCTGCAGCTCGCGGCAGAAGGGGCCGAACGTCATGGGCGGGCTGGCCAGGTAGAAGACCCGGTCCCTGTCCTCATGCCCGGCCAGCATCTTCACCAGGTCGGACCAGCCGCTGTCGTCGTCACCGCCCACGTCGACCGACACGTGGTACAGGCGGCCGAGGAAACGCTGCCACGCCTCCGCGTCGTCCGGTACGGCCGCGCGCACCTCGGCGTCGACCTTGCCGCGGAAGTCGGCGTCCGTCAGCCCGCCGCGCGACATCGCGATGACGCGCGTCTCGGGGGCGAGCCTGCCTTCCAGGTCGGAGTGGAACAACGCGGGCAGCAGCTTGCGCATCGACAGGTCGCCGGTGCCGCCGAAGACGACCAGATCGGCGATGTGACAGGTGGGGGAGAGCACGGCTGGGACTCCGGTGATCAACCAAGCAAGGACAGAACGGACACTAGCCAGAGTTCGGGGAGGACACAAGCGGGCTTTTGCTATTTGAGATGAGAAAGTCTGGAGTTTTCATTACGTAACCGGCTGTGATTCACTTAGCCGATGCCCAGACGTACCGCAGCCTCGCTCGCCACCAGCGGGGAGGTCCTCGACCTCATCCGCACGGGTGAGGCCGTCACGCGCGCGGACCTCGGACGGGTGACCGGCCTGTCCCGGCCGGCGGTGTCGCTGCGGGTCGGCGAGCTGCTGGAACGCGGCCTGGTCGTCGAGCGGACCGACGCGCCGTCGACGGGCGGACGCCCTCCGGTGCGGCTGGAGTTCAACGCCTCGGGCGGTGTGGTGCTGGTCGCCGCGCTCGGCGCGAGCCGTACCAGGGTGGCCGTGTGCGACCTGGCGGGCCGCGAGCTGGCGGGCCGCGAGTTCGTCATCGACGTGGAGCAGGGGCCGGACGTGGTGCTGCCGCTGCTCATGGACACCTGGGACGAACTGCTCGACGGCACCGCCCGCGACCGGGTCAAGGGCGTGGGCATGGGCGTGCCCGCGACCGTCGAGTTCGCCGCGGGCCGGACGGAGTCGGCCAGGGTGATGGCCAGCTGGACGGGCGTGGTGATCCCGCCGCTGATCCACGAGCGCTTCCCCGTCCCGGTCTTCGTCGACAACGACGTCAACGTCCTGGCCATCGGCGAGCACCGCGGCGCCTACGCCGAGGAGACCGGCGACCTGGTGTTCGTGAAGATCTCCACCAGGATCGGCGCGGGCGTGATCGCGGGTGGCGAGATCCTGCGCGGCGCGCTCGGCGCGGCCGGCGAGATCGGGCACATCCCCGTGCGCGACGGCGGCGGCGTGCTGTGCAGGTGCGGCAACGTCGACTGCGTCGACTCGGTGGCCAGCGGCACCGCGCTGCTGCGCGAGCTGCGCGCGGCGGGCCGCGACGTGAAGACCATCGCGGACGTGACCGCGCTGGTGCGCGCGGGCGACGCCGAGACGATGGCGATCGTGCGCGCGGCGGGCCGCCGGATCGGCGAGGTGATCGCCGGGGCGGTCAACATCCTCAACCCCGCCGTGGTCGTCCTCGGTGGCGACGTGGCCGAGGCGTTCGGGCCGCTCGTCTCGAGCATCCGCGAGGTGGTTTACCGGCGTTCGACCGCGCTGGCCACCCGCAGGCTGCGGATCGAGACCAGCCGGATGGGCGCGGCCGCCGGCATCACCGGGTGCGCGGTGATGGTGCTCGACCACGTCCTGTCACCGGACGCCGTGGACGAGACCCTGACCCAGCGCCACCAGCGCTGACCGGGTGCACGGGAGGCTCAGGAGCTCAGAGGCTCAGGAACCGTCGCTCCGCTCACCGCCTGGCTCGGCGACGTCCTTGAGCTCCGTGCCCTGCTGCAGGCGCTTCTTCGGCTTCCTCGGCGGCTTCCTGGTACGGCGCGGCGGCTCGGGCGTGGCCGAGGTGGCCTCGATCAGCCCCGGCACGGACGGCCTGGCCGCCGCCGACATCTCGGGATCCTCGCTGGGCGTGTCGGGAGCGACCAGCCCGGGGCTGCGCCGCGGCTCGGCCCTGACGGGCGTCGGCTCGGCGGACGCGGAGGGGCGGCTCGGGTGGGTCGCGATCGGCTCGGGTGCCTCCTGGCGGGCGAAGGGACGTTCGCTCGCACGCGGGGTGCTGCTCGCCGCGTGCGTCTGCGTCGTGCGCTCGGCGGGAGTGGGCGGCTCGACCTCCCCCCTGGCTCCCCACGGCCCCGGCGACGGCAGGGACCCGCCGATGAGGATCGCCGAGAACGCCAGCATCACCGTGCCGGCCAGAGCCGCGATGGTCATCATGGCGCGCTCGCGCCGCCCGGTATCGCTCACCTGATGCATGGTAGGTGAGGCGCCGAGCGGATGGATCAAGCACGCCCGCCGGTCCCCGCTCAGCAGGTGCAGAGAATGGCCCGGAGCGCCGTCTCCAGGCACAGCCCCGATCCGGCGGGCACCGGCCAGGGGAAGCGCACCAGCGCGGGGTCGTCGTCGCCGATCCTGACCGTCGCGCCGTACCTGTCGAGCTCCCACAGCCAGGCCTGCTCGGCGGGCAGCCCGAGCAGGCGCTCGACGCCCGCGGCCAGCTGCGGCCGGTGCGAGCCGTTGACGTGCGCGAGCACCCGTTCGGCCACCTCGGCCAGCGGGTCGGGCGCCGCGTCCAGGTACTCGTCGGCGTCCAGCACCCCGGACTGCTCGCCCGTCAGGTAGACCACCTGCCCGACGTCGAGCCGCAGCAGGCGGGGCGCGTCCGGCGCGCCGTACCGCTCCAGCGCCTCGAACAGCCCCTCGTCGGCCGCGTGCGCCGAGATCGCCACCGCCGCCTCCCTGGCCTCGCCCTCGGGCACGGCCTCGGCCCAGCCCTGCACCTCGATCAGCCCGCGGGGGTGCTCCACCTCGCCCAGCAGCCGCGTCGCCGACAGGTTCACCGAGACGACCGCGTCGCCCCGCAGCCCGTGCAGCGGCTCACCCGGGCGGACGAGCAGGACGGGACGGCCGCGCGAGTCGACGGCCCCGCTCACCGGGCACCGCGTGCCGTCGACGATCAGCTGCGCCGCGCGCGAGGAGGCGGCCAGGGTGCGGACGAGCTCGGGCAGTGGAGGGGCGGCCAGAGGCATGGCGTCTCCTTGAGGTCGACAAGAACATAGGTTAGGCTTCCCTTAGTAAGGATTACCTAATCACATCGAGGTGAACGTGCGCTACACCGGCCCCAAGGTGCGACTGTCCCGACGCGCGGGCGTCCCGCTGACCAGGAAAGCCGTCCGCTACTTCGAGCAGCGCCCCTACCCGCCGGGCGAGCACGGCCGCAAGACCAACCGCCGCACCACCGGCGACTACGGGCTGCGGCTGATGGAGAAGCAGAAGCTGCGCTGGTACTACGACGTGTCCGAGCGCCAGCTGCGCCGCTACTGGGATCTGGCCGTGCGCAGGTCCGGCGCCTCGGGCGCCGAGCTGGTCGTGCTGCTGGAGAGCCGCCTGGCCTCCCTCGTGCTGCGGGCCGGCCTGGCCCCGTCCATCTACGCCGCCAGGCAGTACGTCGCCCACGGCCACATCACCGTCGACGGCCGCAAGGTCGACATCCCCAGCTACCTGGTCAAGCCGGGGCAGGTCGTCGCGGTCCGCGAGCGGTCGCGGAAGATGCAGCCGTTCGTGGCGGCGGCCGAGGGCCTGTACGCCGACGAGCGGACCGCGGGCTACCTGAGCGTCGACCACGCCGGCCTGACCTTCACGCTCACCGCCAGGCCCGAGCGCGAGCAGATCGTGGTGCCCGTCGACGAGCAGCTCGTGGTCGAGTTCTACTCGCGCTAGCGGGGCGAGCCGACGCTCATCTCCTCGCGCAGCTGCCTGACCTCCGTCCGCAGTGCGGCGAGCTCGGCCATGATCGCGCCGGTCGCCTGGGCCGAGGTCGTCTCCACGACCTCGGCCAGCGTCTCCTCCTCGGCGTGCTTCTCGTCGTCCATGGCGCTCACCACGACCGCCATGAACAGGTTCAGCACCACGAAGCTGCAGAGGAGGATGAAGACGACGAAGAAGATCCACGCCGAGGGGTGCGTGACCATGACCTCGCGGGCGATGTCCGGCCACGCCTCGCCCGTCATGGTCTGGAACAGCGTGAACAGCGAGACCGGCAGCGACCCGAAGTGCTCCGGCGCGGTGCCCCCGTAGAGCTTGGTCGCCATCACGCCGCCGACGTACAGCACCAGCGTGAGCAGCACCACGATCGAGCTCATCCCCGGCATCGCGGCCAGGAGCGCGTTGACCACCCGGCGCAGGCTCGGCACGACCGACACCAGCCGCAGCACGCGCAGGATGCGCAGCGCCCTCAGGACCGACAGCCCTCCGGTGGCCGGCAGGACGGCGACGGCGACGATGAGGGTGTCGAAGATGTTCCACGGGTCGCGGACGAAGCCCGAGCGGTGGACGTAGACCTTGGCGAGCAGTTCGGCGACGAAGATGTACAGCGCCACGTGGTCCACCAGGTTCAGGACCGGCCCGGCGCGTTCCATCACCCATGGGAAGGTCTCCAGGCCCAGGGTGGCGGCGTTGATCAGGATGACGGCGACGACGAATCGCTGGAAGCGGGGGCTCTCGATGATCAGACGAGCGCGCTCGCGCACAGAGGAACTCCTTGCGGGGTGGTACAAGATCCCGTGGACGGTCAGCCGACGGGTGTCAGTCGGAAGACGCGCAGGTGCCTGCCTGACTTGACGGTGTAGCGGTCGTAGACGGGCCACTGCGCCACCAGGCCGGGCCAGGCGCGCTCGCGCTCCTCGCCCTCCAGCAGCCTGGCGACGACGGCGATCCGCCTGCCCCGGAAGCTGACCGCTGCCTCGGGGGTCTTGAGCAGGTTGCCGCTCCAGGCAGGGTGGTGGTCCCTTCCGAAGTTGCTGCCCACGATCAGGAAGGCGCCGTCCGGCTCCGGCAGGCAGGCCAGCGGCGTCTCCCGTGCCTGCCCGGTCTTGGCCCCGGTCGTGGTGAGCACCAGCGTGGGGATCATCTTGTCGCTGATCGGCCGCCCTCCGGTGACCTTGTGGACGAGACGGTCCATCGCTGGAACGATCTTCGGGCCGACCTTCATGAACGCGTCAGTGCCCGCCAGCCACTGGAAGAACGGCTTTAAGCGCTCGATGATCGTCACATTCGCACACAGTATCCCGAGATCCCGCTTTCCAGAAGATCGAAGGCCTGTTCGGTCTGCCTCTGGAGCTGAGGCAGGATCTCCGCCCAGCTCTCGCCCGCGAGCTTGCGCGCGACCGCGTGCCCTGACAGCAGCCTGGTGGTCTCGAGGATCTGCGCTGCCACCATGCGGGGCGTCAGGTCGTCGGGGTCGGCGTCCGTCTCCTCCGCCAGGGTGGCGGCCAGGTGCTGGATCTGCTCGTACGCCAGCTCCCTGAAACGCGCCGTCAGCGAGGGGCTCGCGGCCACGATGGCCCCGAACAGGTCGGCGCCGTCGTTGAGGCCGTAGCGCCAGTCGCGCGTCTCGATCGCGTCGAGGAAGTCGCGGCGGAAGGCGGCCACGACGCTCTCGCCCGGTCGCCGCTCCCTGACCACCCTGCTCTGCAGGTCCTCGACCTCCTCGCGGCGGTCGAGGAACAGGTCCTCCTTGGTGCCGAAGTAGTTGAAGACGGTGTTGACGGACACGTCGGCCGCCCGTGCCACGTCGGCGACCGTCACCTGCTCGAACCCGCGCGCCATGAACAGGCCCATCGCCATGTCGGCGATCCGCGTCCTGGTCTCCCGCTTCTTGCGCTCCCGCAGCCCCTCTTCCATGTGGACATGCTACAAGCTTGCAGTCACTCTAAAATTGTGGCTACTCTAAAAATGTGATCGATGTACACGGTCTGACCAAGACCTTCGGCAACGGCGTGCACGCCGTGAACGGCGTTGACTTCTCCGTCGCGCCCGGCGAGATCGTCGGCTTCCTCGGCGCCAACGGCGCCGGCAAGACCACCACCATGCGCATGCTGACCACCCTGCTCACCCCGACCTCGGGCACGGCCGCCATCGCAGGGCACGACCTGCTGTCCGACCCCCGCGGCGTACGGCGCAGCATCGGCTACGTCTCGCAGAGCGGCGGGATCAACCCGGTCAACCCCCTCGGCGACGAGCTCGAACTGCAGGCCATGCTGTACGGCATGCGCCGCCGCGAGGCCCGCGCCCGCATCACCGAGACGCTGGAGACGCTGCGGCTGACCGGCATGGAGAACCTGCCCGGCGGCGCGCTGTCCGGCGGGCAGCGGCGCCGCTTCGACATCGCCTTCAGCCTGCTGCACCGCCCTCCGGTGCTCTTCCTCGACGAGCCGACCACCGGTCTCGACCCGCAGAGCAGGGCGGAGCTGTGGGAGCACATCCGCTCCCTCGGCCTGACGGTGTTCCTGTCCACCCACTACCTGGAGGAGGCCGAGGCGCTCTGCGACCGGCTGCTGGTCATCGACAGCGGCCGGATCGCCGCCCAGGGCACGCCCGCCGAGATCAAGGGCGAGCGCACGCTGACGGAGGCGTTCATGGAGATCGCGTCATGAGGGACACCTGGCTGATCTTCCGGCACGACGCGCGCATCATGCTGCGCCACAAGTTCGGCATCCTCATCTCGGCCGCCCAGCCGCTGTTCTTCCTGGTGCTGTTCGGCCCGATCTTCGCGACCATCGGCACCTGGGAGACCCTGGTCCCCGGCCTGATCATCCAGCTCGGGCTGCTCAGCGCGGGCCTGGCCGGGTTCGGCGTCGTCTTCGACTGGCGCTCGGGCGTGCTCGAACGCCTCAGGGTCACCCCCGCGGGCCGGCTGTCGCTGCTGCTCGGACGGGTGCTCACCAACGCGTTCACCCTGGTGATCCAGACCGTGCTGCTGGTCGCCGTCGCCTACGCCATCGGCCTGCGCGCCCCCGTCGCCGGGGTGGTCGCCGGGCTGCTCCTGGTGATCGTGCTCGGCGTCAGCCTGGCCGCGCTGTCCTACGCGGCGGCGATGCGGCTGAACGAGCACCTGTTCGCGCCCGTCATGATGACCGCGGTGTGGCCGCTGATGCTGCTGTCCGGCACCTTCCTGCCGATGTCGATGGCGCCGGCCTGGCTCAACACGCTGTCGTACGCCAGCCCGTTCCGCTACGTGCTCGAGGCGATGCGCGAGCTGTTCGCCGGACATTACGCGACCGGCACGGTCGGGATCGGCGTCCTGGTCGTGGCGCTCTTCGCGGCGGTCAGCCTGACGATCGGCAACCGGGTCTTCAGCCGCGCGAACGCCTAGACGGGCCGGCTCCGCCGGCCCGCCCGGGCGCGGCGGAGGGCGGATCGGCCCTGCCCGCCCTCCTCCTACGTCGGTGGGCCGTAGGGCTCGATCCGGGGGTCGGCGAAGGGCGGACCGGCCCTGCGGCCCGCCTCCTCCGTCACCCGCAGCCCGTACAACCCCTCGTCGGGGTCGATGAGGACCAGGCCGTAGGCGGTGTCCACGTCCTTCTCCGACAGGCCGAGCCGCGCCGTCGCGTCGGCGAGCGTCGCGCCTCGCGGCAGCCGTACCGTCACCAGCACGAGGCGGCGGCCCTGGCCGGCGGATCCACGCTCCTCCATGGGGTCAGGCTACGCGCTTGGCCCTGCGGCGCAGCGCGGCCAGGATGCCCGCGGCGTCCACGACGCCGTAGCCGTAGTCGAAGTCGTAGCCGACCTCGCTGCGGTCCTCGGCGGTACGGCGCAGCAGCGAGCGCAGCTGGCTCGGCGACAGGCGCGCGGCCGGCCAGTGGGTGCGGATCGCCGCCACCAGGCCGGCCGCCACCGGGCAGGCCGCCGAGGTGCCCGAGTCCGGCTCCTCGTCGCCGAACGCCTTCGACCCTGAGAAGTGGGTGTAGGCGCACAGGTCGGGCTTGCGCGCGGTCAGCCGGCCGGGGCCCTGGGAGGAGTAGCCGACGCGCTCGCCGCTGATGTCGACGCCGCCGATCGACAGCACCTTCGGATGGGAGTTGGCGCCCACGATCGGCCGGTCGGGGTAGGCGCACCTGCCGTCCTTGCACTCGCGCCCGCAGTTGCCCGCCGCGAACAGCACGTCCGCCCCCGCCCGCTCGAGGGAGGCGACGATCAGGTTGAACGGGTGGGCGGCGTTGTCGGAGTAGTTGCCAGGATGGCCCGGCGGGAAGTCCCACCGCGGGGAGAACGAGCCCCACGAGTTGCTGATCACCAGCGCCCTGGTCTCGGCGGGCTGCGCCTCCAGGACCGTCCGCAGGTGCGCGAAGGCGGCCACCGCGTCCGACAGCAGCCCGTCCAGCGCCGACCCGCCCGGACGGGTGGACAGCAGCACGGGGATGTCGATCAGCGACGCCTGCGGCGCGCCGATGAGCGTGTCGAACGCGCACATCGTCCCGTGGTCCACCTCGAACTCGCCGGGACGGCCGGACACGCCCGCGGGGTTCCAACTGCGCTCGGCGTCGAGGTTGACGCCCCGGCCCAGGTGCCTGGCCACGTGGGCGGCGTTGATGCCGGTGTCGAGGACGGCCAGCGCCACCCCCGTGCCGTCGAGCCCCTCGGCGTGCAGCGCCGCGGTGCTCAGCAGCCGCTCGACGTCGTGCCAGTCGCCGACCGGCGCGTCGCCGCCGCAGGTCAGGCTCGACTCGATGACCGGGTCGGCGTAGACCCCGACCACGTCGGAGCGCAGCGTGGGCAGCAGCGCCACCCTGGCGGCCAGCTCGTCGTCGGCGATCTCCCCGCGCACGAGCACCGTGGCGTCGTCGGCGGCCAGCGAGAAGTCGAGCGGCTGGTCGAGCGAGAGCGGGTCGCCGCCGGGCCCGGGCACCGGACGCGGAACGGCGACGGGAACGAACGAGGGGTCCAGCGCCACGCCCGGCAGGCCGTCGGCCACGTCGGCGGTGGTGGCCTGCCGTCCGGGGTCGGCGACCGCCGCGACGAGGTCGGGGGAGGGGCGAAGCTGGATCAGGACTCGCATGGGGCATCACCGATTCTGCCGGAGGGAATGGACCACCCCCACATTCCTTCAACATCACCGCCGCGTCCAGCGACTCTTGAGGGTTGTGACCTGCAATAACACGGCAAATCGCCCGTACCGGGACGCTGGGTGGGGGCTTCCCTGCCGACCGCCGGTTCACTAGCGTGTGACGGCATGACCGCACAGGTGCAGGCCACCTCTTCCGACCGTGAAAGTGATCACTGGATGGCCGTGCGGCCCCGGCTGATCCTGGCGAGCGGATTCATGCTCTTCCTGGAGCTCGCGCTGATCCGCTGGACCGGCTCGAACATCGTGCACCTGAGCTACTTCACCAACTTCGTCCTGCTCGGCTCCTTCCTCGGGATCGGTCTCGGGTTCCTGCGGGTCGGCCGGAGCCGGCGGCAGCCGTACTACTCGCCCATCGTGCTGGCCGCGCTGGTGCTGGTCGTGATGATGTTCCCGGTGACCGTCGACCAGCAGGCCGACGGCGTCCTGTACTGGACGAGCCTGGAGACCACGGGCCCGCCCGCCTGGGTGATCCTGCCGATCGTCTTCGCGGCGGCCGCGACCGTGCTCATGGGCCCCGCCGAGCTCGTCGGGCGCTGCTTTCCCGAGCTGCCGCGCCTGGAGGCCTACCGCTACGACCTCATCGGCTCGCTCAGCGGGATCGCGCTGTTCACGGCGCTGTCGTTCCTGAGCGCGCCGCCGGTCTTCTGGGGCGTGCTGGTGGCCGTCGCCTACGCGCTGCTGCTGGTTCCGCGGCCGCCGGTGCCGTATCTGCTGCTGGTCGTGACGCCCTCGCTCGTGGTCGTCGGGCTGCTGCTGGCCGAGACGCTCACCGCGGGCGCGCTGTGGTCGCCCTACTACAAGGTCACCTACCGGCAGCTCGAACGGGCGGGCGAGAAGGTGATGAACATCCAGGTCAACGGCATCCCGCACCAGGAGGCCGTGCCCGCAGCCGCCCGCCTGCAGTGGGAGGCGCAGTACGGCCTGCCGTACGAGAGGGCGGTCAGCACCCCCAAGGACGTGCTGATCGTCGGCGCGGGCAGCGGCACCGACGTCGCCATCGCCCTGTCCAAGGGGGCTCAGCGGGTCGACGCGGTCGAGATCGACCCCAAGCTGCGCGAGCTGGGCGGCACCTACCACCCCGACCATCCCTACAGCGATCCGCGCGTCTCCACCACCATCACCGACGGCCGCGCCTACCTGGAGCAGACCGACAAGAAGTACGACCTCATCCTGTTCGCCCTGCCCGACTCGCTGACGCTGGTGTCGGGGGCCTCGTCGCTGCGCCTGGAGAGCTACCTGTTCACCGAGGAGGCCATGCGGGCCGCCCGCGACCACCTCAAGCCCGGCGGGGCGTTCTCGATGTACAACTACTACCGCGAGAGCTGGCTGGTCGACCGGCTGGCGGCCACCATGGGTGAGGCCTTCGGCCACAAGCCGTGCGTCGACGTGGTCAGCCAGGCGGGCCAGCAGGCCGTCATCACCGCGGGGCTCACCCTCGCCGACCAGCGCTGCGGCGGCCAGTGGGCGGGCGCGGCGGCCGGCACGCCCCCGCCGACCGGCGACGACCGGCCCTTCCTGTACCTGAAGGACTCCACGATCCCGTCGCTGTACGTCATCACGCTCAGCCTCATCCTCATCGTCTCCTTGCTGGCGGTGCGGGTGGTGGCGGGCCCCTTCGCCAGGATGCGCCCCTACGCCGACCTGTTCCTGCTGGGCGTGGGCTTCATGCTGCTGGAGACCAAGAGCGTCACCGGCTTCGCCCTGCTGTTCGGCACCACCTGGGTGGTCAACGCCATCGTGTTCGCCGGGGTGCTGGTGGCCGTGCTCGCCGCCGTCGAGGTCACCCGCCGCTTCCGCACCCCTCCGCTTCCCGTCATGTACGGCGTGCTGTTCGCGGGGCTCGCGCTGTCCTGGCTGGTGCCGAACTCGTGGCTGCTGAGCCTGCCGGTGCCGCTGCGCGCGGTGGCCGCGGTGACGGTGGCGTTCCTGCCGATCTTCGCGGCGAACGTCGTCTTCGCCAAGCGCTTCTCCGACACCGCCGACGCGACCACCTCCTTCGGCGCGAACCTGCTCGGGGCGATGGTGGGCGGCTGCCTGGAGTACCTCGCCCTGGTCATCGGCTACAAGGGGCTGCTGCTGGTGGCCGCCGTCCTGTACCTGGGCGCCTTCGCCCTGCTGCCCCGCCGGGCGGCGGCATGACGGGATGACCTGGAGAGCGCGGAACCCGTGACACACCGGATTGGGGGTTGACAAGCAGTCTCGCGTACGGCATTCTGAAGATGCGACCGGGAACATGGGTCTGCGTTAGCGTGGACAAATTCAGGCAGGGCGAGTACGCTCGTGCTTCCACGCTGCCTTTCTGACGACCTTCACGTGGCGAGGTCGTCCGGCGTGCCTCTGGTCAGTCCGCCCTCGGAAGGACATCTGTTGGCAGCCTCGCGCAACGCCTCCGCCGTACCCGCCGGTCCCCGTCGCGTTTCCTTTTCGCGCATCCAGGAGCCCC
>NZ_JBEXMT010000041.1:0-91261 GCF_040610675.1 Nonomuraea sp. NPDC003804 | reverse complement strand
ACGTTTCCGTCGCCGCCTTCCACTGGAGCCGACCGTACGTCCGCGTGGCCGGAAGGGTGACCGGAAAGGAGGGCCTGAACTGTCAGTGGCCGGGAGCGAACTGGCTCAGGGACACCTCCTGGGCCGCGGCGACCTCCTCCTCCGTCGCCGTGCCCGACTTCTCGACGGCCGTCACCCAGGCGAGCACCGACTCCTTCGAGAAGGCCAGCGCCTCGGGTGAGTGGGCGGCCGCCACCGGGTCGCCGCCTGCCGTCTGGCCGCTCAGGTAGAGCGAGAGCCCGAGGACGGCGCCGTCCCAGCCGGGGCCGACGTACAGGGCGCCGGCGCCGCTGCCCGCGATCTCGATCGGCACGGTGTGCTTCATTTCCAGGACCGTCGCGCCGGGGCCGTCGGCGGCCAGCCGTACCTCGACCACGCTGGTCTCGCCGCCGAACGTCACCCTGAAGGCGTGCGGCGGCTCGCACGTCAGGATCTCGCCGCCCGCGTTCCCTTCCAGCTGGAAGGTGCCGCCCACCCGAAGCTCGCCGCTGATCGGCATGAACCAGCGCTTGATTCGGTCGGGGTCGGTGAGGGCGTCCCAGACGTCCTCGACGGCGGCGTCGTAGGTGCGGCGCAGCCGTACGGTGACGGTCTCGCCGCCGGCGGCGGGCTGCCGGGCGACCTCGCGGCCGATGGCGGTGATCTGCCGGGCGATGTCGATCATGGTGTTTCCTCCTCGTTGGCTTCCTGGTCCTTCTGCCGCCGTTCTCGTGCGCCCCGGGCCAGTTCGGTGGCCAGGGCGTCCAGGTGCTGGTTCCAGAAGCGGCGGAAACGCTCCAGCCACATGTCGACCTCCTGGAGGGGTGCGGCGTTCACCGCGTAGAGCCGCCTGGCGCCGTCGGCGCGGACGCTGGCGAACCCGCTGTCCCTGAGCACGCGCAGGTGCTGGGAGACGGCGGGCTGGGAGATGCCGAACTCCGCCCTGATGGCGGAGGTGACCGCTCCCGACGACTGCTCTCCTTCGGCGAGCAGTTCCAGGATCCGGCGCCGGACGGGGTCGCCGAGTATGTCGAATGCGTGCACGAGCCGACTATATAAGCTCCATCTTATATAAGGCAAGTCTTATAAGCGCGTGTCGCTTGCTCATCGGCTCGACACCGCCGGGTTACGCTGCCATCGACTTCCGGTCATGAACGCAGGTCATGTTCGAAACCGCAGGCCCCCTCCCCGGCCCCGAGGAGACCCATGTTTCGACGACTCGGCCTCGTCATCGCGACCGTGATCGCCACCCTCCCCGCTCCCGCCGCCGTCGCCGCCCCTGCGGCCGCGGTCGTCAACGTCGCCCACCGCGGCGCCTCCGCGTACGCGCCCGAGAACACCGTCGCGGCCTTCGAACTGGCCGACGACCAGGACGCCGACATGGTCGAGCTCGACGTCCAGGAGACGAAGGAC
This sequence comes from Nonomuraea sp. NPDC003804, assembly GCF_040610675.1. Taxonomy (NCBI): domain Bacteria; kingdom Bacillati; phylum Actinomycetota; class Actinomycetes; order Streptosporangiales; family Streptosporangiaceae; genus Nonomuraea; species Nonomuraea sp. NPDC003804. The sequence continues at coordinate 89,830 of NZ_JBEXMT010000041.1, read as the reverse complement.
CACGAGCTGGTCCTCATGCACGACACCACCCTGGCCCGCACCACCGACGTCGAGCGGCGCTTCCCGCGCCGCGCCCCCTGGCGGGTCGGTGACTTCACGCTCGCCGAGATCCGCAGGCTCGACGCCGGATCGTGGTTCTCCCCGGATCACCGGGGCGAGGCCGTGCCCACCCTCGGCGAGGCGCTGCGGGCGATCAGCGGGGACGGGCTCGGACTGCTGCTGGAGATCAAGGCCCCGCACCTCTACCCGGGCATCGAGTCGCGCGTGGCCGAGGAACTGCGCCGGAGCGGATGGTCGAGCGGGCTGGTGGTGCAGTCGTTCGACTGGGGCTCGATGCGCCGGTTCCACCGGGTCATGCCGCAGGTCCCGGTGGGTCTGCTCGGCACGCCGTCGACGGGGGAGCTGGCCGGGCTGGCGAGGTTCGCCACACAGGTCAACCCACCCCACCACGACCTCACCGCCGACTACGTCAGGCAGGTGCACCGACACGGCATGGAGATCTTCGCCTGGACGGTCGATGACGCCGACACGATGCGTCGCCTGATCTCCTCTGACGTCGACGGCATCATCACCAACCGTCCCGACGTCCTGGACGAGGTCACCGACACGTAGCCCGCGGATCAGCCGCAGGTTCCAGCCGTCGCCTTCGGATCGAACGGCACGCCCGCCACCCCGGCGGCCGGTCACGGTCGCGGGCCGGGATCGCCGGCACGCGACACCATGGGTGCCAGCCGCTGCTGAACAAGTTCTGCGCCAGGGTGAGCCTGCCCGGAGGGCGGGGTGCCCACGGGGGGCGCTACCTCTCGCCCGCCCACGTCGAGCAAGGGGTTCCAACCGCTACGCGAGTGATGGCACTGGGGGCAGCTGGGACACTTGGTCCAGAACTGGCTTGAGTTCGCGCCGTACCAGTCGGCGTATGGTCCAGACGTGCCTTATTCGCGGCACGGTCGGCGGGAAACGCGTGAACTGCGGACGCCATTGGCGGTCGAAGGACAGGATTCCTGTGAGGGGGAAGTCCCATGGGAGCCCCTTGGTGTGGGGAGCGGGTGGAATGTCCGGTAATTGCGGTAGCGGTGGCCACTCGGCTCCGGCTGCCTCGGTGGACGACCTCGTCGCGTACTCCTGTGCGACACCTTCCCGGAAGGCGTGGTAATCCGCCTCGCCATAGATCAGCAACAGCAGCCGGGTGGGTGCGATGGTGCGTAGCGCTTCGGTGAATTCCCACATCGTCCCGGGACCCGGGGCCGCCGTCATGATCACTGCGTGCGCGCCCTGGAGCAACCTGCTCACCGTGTCCTGCCAGTCGTCAACGGGCACGTAGCCGCGCTCCGCCCCGATCTCCGGCAGACGCTCGCCGGGTTGCCCGATCGCGACGACACGGCCGAGGCCACGGAACTGCCGCACCCCGAATTCCTCCTGCGTGAGCCCCGGCAGCTCGAAGGGCGAGCGGAAGTACCAGCCCGGGGCCTCGGTCGGTGGTAAGGCCATCACGGGGTCAACGGCGAAGGGCCGTAGGTAGAGCAGATATCGCTCCCCGATGAGATCCTCGAACAAGGGGATGATCCGGTGGCGGTGCTGCCTTCCCCGTTTCAACAGAGCGCTGCTGCCGGCGAAGAGCAGACCCCCGGTCGCCAAGACGGCGGCCATGATCAGCAGGCGTACCCACAAGGGGAGATGTGCCACGTCGCCATCCGCCTCAGATACAAGGCTCTTGTACAGCGTGTTGCCGCTGAAGAGCATCAACAGCCCCAGGGCGCCCAGCGTCCACGCCAGAATGGTCAACGCGCATCCTCGGACAGGGCTTTGATGTGCCCGTCCGCCAACGGACTCGACGGTCGACGTTTCCGCGTCAGGATCAGTTGTGGCGTCGAGCCGGCTGCCGTGGTCACTTGATCGCTCGACCGGACCGCCGACATCCACGTTGAGGCCGACCGTGGCGCCAAAAACGATCAACGGCCAGGGGCCGGAAAGCCCGAAGGTGTACGCGTCGGCAACGACAACCAACGCACCAGACGCGGGGGTGGCGATCAGCGTCACGATATGGACAAGAGTCTGCGGTCTGTCCAGTTGTCCAACAACCAGGCTTCTGACGATCGCAACAGACACCGCGCATGCCAGAGGAAAGACGATGAAATGGATGGCCACGTCGGCAACGAAGAGTATGAACCGTAGGAATGTGGCGTTCTGCAGCTCGTCGCGGATCGCAAGATAGGACAGCCTGCCGAACTGCCTGCGTTCCCACACGTGGTTGACTGTCGCCATCCACAGCGCGATGAACACCGAGACAAGCAGGCCTCGCTTGACCAAGGCGTGCGCCGCTGCCGTACGCGAACCGGACCCACTCGTTGTGCGGCCTTGACGGGCGTGAATGACCGCTGCGATCGCCTGGACCGACGCGGCAGCGACAGCGATCCACATGACGACATCGAGCACAGGAGACACTCGCCGATTGTCTTCGACGATCTTCCAAATGGGGCCGAGAACTCACCGGCGGAGCCACGCGATCTGGGTGGCCACGAATGTCGGCCGGAGTCGATTTCCTCGCGGTGGTCAGCGGGCCGCCCGCGCGTTCTCCTGGAGCGAGGTGATCTTCAGACCACCGCGATCGCCAGCCCGCCCGCGACCACCCACAGCCCGAGGGCGGCCAGGAGGACGGGCGCGTTCCATGCGCCGAGGTCGGCGTACCGCCCGCACAGGCCGGCCCCGCCGGAAGCCAGACAGGTCAGCCACCAGGCCAAGACGAGTCCCGACCTGCGGACCCTCGACAGGTCCCTGCCAGGCGGCTGGCCCCCTGGCTGGGAGGTGGCCCAGATGTCGTCGATGATCCCCTTGGGCACGAACAGGTTGAGGATCGGAAGGATCCAGCCGGCCACCAGGAAGACGGCGGCGTAGGTGTGCAGGACCGGCGCGGCCAGTATGCCGGAACGGCGGTGTGGCCGGTAAGACTGGAACCCTGCGCGGCCGGAGGTGAGAGTGGTGGTCAAGGACGGTGACGGGTGGATCCTGTGCTCGCAGGGTCACACCCACTGGGGCCGGTACGGCGCGGCGGGCCTGCTCGCCGTCCACTGGGACCAGGACGGCGTGCCGCGCGTGCTGATGCAGGAACGCGCCCCGTGGAGTCACCACGGCGGCACCTGGGGGCTGCCGGGCGGGGCGCGCGACAGTCACGAGGACCCCGTCGAGACCGCGCTGCGCGAGGCCAGGGAGGAGGCGGCGCTGTCGGGGGAGGGGCTGCGGGTGCGCGGCGTCTACCGTGACGACCACGGCGGCTGGCTGTTCGACACCGTGATCGTCGAGGCCGGCACGCTGCTGCCGGCCGTACCGGGGAACGAGGAGAGCGCGCAGCTGTGCTGGCTGACGCCGCCCGAGATCGCCGGCCTGAAGCTCCATCCGGGATTCGCCGTCACGTGGCCGCGGATCCAGACCGCCCTGAACCCCGAGCTGGTGGTGCTCGACGTCGCCAACATCGTCGGCGCGCGGGCCGAGCACGGTTGGTGGCGGGACCGCAAGGGCGCGGCGGCCAAGCTGCTGGCGGAGGCGGCGGGCGCGAGCCTGCGGCACCTGGTGCTCGCCGAGTGGTTCCCCGACGTGGTCGCGGTCGTGGAGGGCGCGGCCCGCGGTCTGCCGCCCGTCGGCGGCATCGAGGTCGTCGACGCCGACGGTAGCGGCGACGACGCGATCGTCGAGATCGTACGGCAGGCGAAGCCCTGGGAAAGGGTGCTCGTCGTCACGGCGGACAGGGGGTTGCGCGAGCGGGTCACCGACCTCGGCGCCGGGGTGACCGGCCCGAAGTGGCTTCTTGGCCGGCTCTGACCTGGCACCATGTGCCCATGTCTGTCCCCCGGACGCTGGAGATCCCGCCCGACGAATGGGGCCGGCCGCGCACCGGCAGGCAGCTTCCGTGGCTGTTCCTCGGCATCGTCGCCGCCCTGCTGGCGGGCAGGTTCCTGCTCGCACCCCAGCTGACGGATCCAGGGCTGCAGACGTGGGCCACGATCTTCGTGGCGATCTGCGTGCAGGCGCTGCCGTTCCTGGTGTTCGGGGTGGCGCTGTCGGCGGCGATCGCGGCGTTCGTGCCCGAGGGTTTCTGGACCAGGGCGCTGCCGAAACGGCCCGCGGTGGCGGTGCCGGTGGCGGGACTGGCGGGGGCGGTGCTGCCCGGCTGCGAGTGCGCCTCGGTGCCGGTGGCGTCCGGGCTGATCAGGAAGGGTGTCACGCCCGCCGCGGCGCTGGCGTTCCTGCTGTCCTCGCCCGCGATCAACCCGGTGGTGCTGGTCGCCACGGCGGTCGCCTTCCCCGGTGAGCCGCTGATGGTGCTGGCCCGCTTCGCGGCGTCGCTGGTCGCCGCGGTGTGCGTGGGCTGGCTGTGGCTGCGCTTCGGCAGGAGCGAATGGCTGCGCGCCAGGGGCCACCACCACGGCTCGTTCCTGGCGGCCATGCGCCACGACCTGCTGCACGCGGGCGGTTTCCTCATCGTCGGCGGGCTGGCCGCCGCCACGCTCAACGTCGTCGTGCCGCGCGAGTGGCTCACCGCGGTGGCCGGGGTGCCGTGGTTGTCGGTGCTGGTGCTGGCGGCGCTCGCGGTGCTGCTGTCGATCTGCTCGGAGGCCGACGCGTTCGTCGCCGCCTCGCTGTCGGCCTTCTCTCCGACGGCCAGGCTGGCCTTCATGGTGGTCGGTCCGATGGTCGACCTCAAACTGATCGCGCTGCAGACCGGGACGTTCGGCAGGGCGTTCGCGGCGAGGTTCGTGCCCGTCACGCTGGCCGTCGCGATCACGGCCAGTGTCCTCGTCGGCTGGATCCTGCTGTGAGCCGGATGTCGCAGAACCTGGTCCTGATGCTGCTCGGCGGCGCGCTGCTGCGCATCTCGGCGTTCTCCACCATTTACGTCAACTACGTCAAGCCGGGCTTCCGGCCGTTCCTCGTCGCGGCGGGCCTGGTGATCTTCGTGATCGGGTTGCTCGGCCTGGTCCGCAGGACCGCTCCCGGCGACCACGACGGCGACTGCGACCATCACGGGCCGAGGGTGGCGTGGCTGCTGTGCCTGCCGGTGTTCGCCGTCTTCCTGATCGCGCCGCCTGCTCTCGGCTCGTTCGCCGCGGCCAGGTCGGACGCCCCGCCGCCCCGGCCGCAGGCGCTGGACGCCTACGCGCCGCTGAAGGGCGACGAACCGGCCGAGATGCCGATGAGCGAGTTCATCGGCAGGGTGTTCAGCGACTCCAGCCAGACGCTGAAGGGCAGGACGGTCAGGCTCACCGGCTTCGTCACGCCGTCCAGGAAGAAAGGGCAGTGGTACGTCACGAGGATGCAGCTCGCCTGCTGCGCCGCCGACGCCTACGCGCTGAAGGTGATCGTGCGTGACGCGCCCCCGCCGAAGCCGGACACGTGGGTCGAGGTCACGGGCACGTGGGTGCCGACCGAGGTGGACGAGGACACCACCGGCGTCGTCCACGCCGAGCTGGCCGCCGTCGATGTGAAGCCGGTCGCGGCCCCCTCGGAACCGTACGAGTAGGGCGGCGGGCTCAGGGGAAGGCGGCGTTGAGCCCGGTCACCTCGAGCACCCGCCGCAGCACGCCGTGGACCCCCGTGAGACGGAGGCTGCCGCCGCGCTCCCGCACGTGACGCAGATGGTCGATCAGCACCCAGAGCCCGCTGGAGTCGCAGAAGTCCAGCCCCGCGGTGTCGACCACGATCGTGTGGACACGCTCCTCCAGCAACTGCGACAGGTGGTGGTCGAGCACCGACGCGGTGAGCTTGTCGAGGTCACCCTCCAGCCGCACGACCGCCGCCCCCGTGGAGCGCTCCACCTCGACATTCAGTTCGGCCAACGCGGTTGCCTCCGGTGTAGGAGCCTTCTCCCGACGGTACACCTCTGCCGGAGGCGGCGTTAGCCGCTATGGTGGTGTGCGCACTGGAGGGTTCGCATAGTGGACGAGTGCAGCCGCCTTGAAAGCGGCCAGGTCAGCGATGGCCTCAAGGGTTCGAATCCCTTACCCTCCGCTCACGCTCCCGCGAAGCCGTCTCCGACGGCCGCGGCGAGCTGCAGATAGGCGTCCCTCGTCGGCTCCTGCAGCCGGTCGAGGTCGATCTCGGCGCCCTCTTCCAGATGCGGGTCGTACGGCACGCGGACCACCGTACGGCACCGCGCCGCGAAGTGCGCCTCCAGCTTGGCGATGTCCACCGCGGACTTGGAGCGCGGCCGCACGCTGCACAGCACCACCGTCGCGCTCCCGACCAGGTCGCCGTAGTGGTGCGCCTCCAGCCAGTCGAGCGTCGCCGAGGCGGCCCGCGCGCCGTCCACCGACGGCGAGCTGACCAGCACGATCTGGTCGGCCAGGCCCAGCACACCCGACATCGCCGAGTGGAGCAGACCGGTGCCGCAGTCGGTGATGCAGATGGAGTAGAAGTTCTCCAGCACCTGCGCGACCTGCTGGTAGTCGGCGGCGCTGAACGCCTCCGACACCGACGGGTCGCGGTCGGAGGCGAGCACCTCGAGGCGCGAGGTGGCCTGCGAGGTGAAGGCCCTGATGTCGACGTACCGCTTGATCTGCGCGCGCTCGTTGAGCAGGTCGCGCACGGTCGCCGAGGTCTCCAGCTCCAGCTTGTCCGACAGCGTGCCGCGGTCGGGGTTGGCGTCGACCGCGATCACCCTGTCGCCGCGGACCTGCGCCAGCGTGGCGCCCAGGCCGACCGTCGTGGTGGTCTTGCCGACGCCGCCCTTCAGGCTGAGCACGGCGACGCGGTGGTGCCCCGCCGAGACAGGGGTGCGCGCCCTGGACACCAGCGCCCTGCGACGGCGGACGTCCGCGGGCTCGCCTGGCTTGATCCACCCTGCCGACGCCTTGTAGACCAGGCGGCGCCAGCCCTTGGCGGGAGCGTTCCGCCTGCCGCGCAGCAGCGAGTCGGGGTCGAGGCTCTCGGCGGTCGGCCGGTCGCCGGCGGGCGGGCGGGGCGGCGCGGCGAACGCCGGAACGGGCGGCTGGGGGCGGCGCCGTACGGGGAAGGGCTCCTCCTGCACGACCACCTCCACCGAGGTCTCCACCGAGGTCTCCAGCGCGGGCGGCTCGATCCACGGCCGGGTCTCGTGGCGATCCTCGTCGTACTCGGCCTGGTGCCGCGTCGGCTCGGGGCGCGCGGGCTCGTGCCAGGCCGGCTCGTGGGGCTCGGTCACGAAGCGCGGGGGCGCGGAGTCGGCCTCCCTGGGCAGGCCGAACGAGAAGCCCTCGAAGGCCGGCTTCTCCTGGCGCGGCGGCTGGACGGCCGGTTCGGTGTCGACCACCTCGCCCTCGACCGTCTCCACGTCCGTGATGCCCTCGAAGCTCTCGGCGGGCGGCTGCGGCCACGCCGGACGCGGCCAGGAGGGGTCCGTGCGCTCCTCGGCCGGCAGCGGGTCGAACATGCTGCCCGCGGGCTCGCTCTCGAGCGGCTTGTCGAAGGCCGTCATCCGGTAGGAGTCGGTGTCGTCCGGCCGGGGCAGCGGCTTCAGCGGCGCCATGAAGGCGTCGTCGTCCCGTCCGAAGGCCGGGGGCCGGGGCTCCGCCGGCGCCGCCTCCTCCTCCGCCGCTTCCTCAGAGGCTGCCTCCTCCGGCACCTCGTCCTCCGGAGAGTCCTCGGCCGGGGGCTCCTGCGCCGCCTCGGGGCCGTACACCGAGTCGACCGCGGCGCGGAACAGCGGCGGGGTCGGGGTCTCCTGCTCGGTCGGCACCGACAGCCACGGGTCTTTCGGATACGGTGAAACGACGGTGTCGTCCGCGGCTACGGCGACGGCACCGGTCTTGGCGCTGACCTTGACGGACTCCTCGTCGTTCTCCTTGATGGCGTCGAGCCAGGCGAGCTGTTCCTCGAGAGATTCCTCACGATCGTGCCGGGCCACCGTGTTCCCCCTCGGGACGGGTGTAAAGGGGCAGCAAACACCTTGCAGATTAACGCCCTGTGTTCCGTTGAATGCAGCCAACCCACAAGTTCCGTGCCCGGCTACGGTGGGTCGCATGCGAGCGATTGTCATCACCAAGCCCGGTGGACCTGAGGTTCTGGAGTGGCGGGAGGTGCCGGACCCTCGTCCTGAGCGGGGCGAAGTCGTGATCGATGTCACGGCCTCCGCGGTCAACAGAGCCGATGTGATCCAGCGGCTGGGCTTCTACGACCCGCCGCCCGGCGCCTCGCCCTATCCGGGTCTGGAGTGCTCGGGGGTGATCTCCCAGGCCGGCCCCGACGTCGTCGGGTTCGAGGTCGGCGACCGGGTCTGCGCGCTGCTGGCCGGCGGAGGCTACGCCGAGCGCGTCGCCGTGCCGTGGCAGCAGGTCATGCCCGCGCCCGGCGGGCTGTCGCTGACAGAGGCGGCGGGACTGCCCGAGACGGTCTGCACGGTGTGGTCGAACGTCTTCATGACGGCCAGGCTCCGGCGCGGCGAGACGCTGCTGGTGCACGGCGGCGCGAGCGGCATCGGCACGACCGCGATCCAGCTCGCCAAGGCGTTCGGCGCGCGCGTGGTGGTGACGGTCGGGTCGCCGGAGAAGGCCGAGCGCTGCCGTGAGCTGGGCGCCGACGAGGCGATCGACTACCGCACCGAGGACTTCGCGGAGAAGGTCCAGGCGGACGTGATCCTCGACATCATGGGCGCCAGGTATCTCCCGGGGAACGTCAAGGCGCTCAGGACCGGCGGGCGCCTGGTCGTGATCGGGCTGCAGGGCGGCGCCAGGGGCGAGCTCGACCTGCACGCGCTGACCAGGAAGCGCGCCGCCGTCCACGGCACCACGCTGCGCTCCAGGCCGGTGGACGAGAAGGGCGCGATCGTGCGCGGGGTGGTGTCCGACGTGTGGCCGCTGGTGTCGGCGGGCGCGGTCAGGCCCGTCGTGCACGCCCGGCTGCCGATGGCCGAGGCCGCCCGCGCCCACGAGCTTCTCGACTCCGGGTCGCACGTGGGCAAGATCCTGCTGGAGGCCCGTCCCGAGGAGTAGGAGCTTCGGCTACCACGAGGCACCTGCGCCAGTTGCAGGTAGGTTTGAGGGCATGAACGCTGAGGAGAACACCCCCCACATCGTGGTGGTGGGACCCGAGGGCATCAGCGCCCAGGGCGATAGTGATGCGCACGACGAGCGGTCGATCACCAACCTGGTCGAGCAGCCCGCCAAGGTGATGCGCATCGGCAGCATGATCCGCACCCTGTTGGAAGAGGTCAGGGCGGCGCCTCTCGACGAGGCCAGCCGCAAGCGGTTGAAGGAGATCCACGAGAGCTCCATCAAGGAGCTCGAGGACGGTCTCGCCCCCGAGCTGGTCGAGGAGCTCGAGCGGTTGTCGCTGCCGTTCACCGACGACAACGGCACCCCACCGAGTGACGCCGAGTTGCGCATCGCCCACGCCCAGCTCGTCGGATGGCTTGAAGGCTTGTTCCACGGGATCCAGACCACCCTCTTCGCGCAGCAGATGGCGGCCCGTGCCCAGCTGGAGCAGATGCGCAAGGCGCTGCCCGGCGGGTTGACGCAGCAGGACGCGCAGCGGGCCAGCGGCTCCGGCCCCTACCTGTAGAGCTCTTCCAGCACCGCCGCCACGCCGTCGTCGTCGTTCGCCGCGGTCACGTGGTCGACCGCGGCGAGCACGTCGGGATGGGCGTTGGCCACGGCGTAGGAGATGCCTGCCCAGGCGAGCATGGGCAGGTCGTTCGGCATGTCGCCGAACGCGATGACCTCGTCGGGCTCGATCCCGTGCGCCGCCGACAGCGTGGCGAGGGCGGAGGCCTTCGTCACGCCCTGAGCGCTCATCTCGACCAGTGCCCTGCCGCTGGAGTGGGTGGCGGTCACCAGGTGGCCGACAAGCTCGTGGACGGCCGCGTGGAGGCTGTCGGGGTCCATTCCGGGATGAAGGGCCAGGAGCTTGGCGCAGGGGCGTGAGGTGAGCGTCGAGGTGCCGACTCGCAGCCCCGCCACGGCCTTGCTGTCGATGCCGCTGAGCCGGAAATCCGACTCGTGCGCAAATCCGCCTTCGTACTCGACCGAAAATGTCAGATCGGGGACGTTCGCTCGAAGCTGAGCGACGACCTCTTCGAGGATGTCGGCCTCGATGAGGTGGGACTCCACGATCCGCTCGGTGTGGAGGTCGTAGAGCAGCGCTCCGTTGGCGCAGATGGCCAGTCCGCGGTGCCGTACGGCGTTGGCGACCACCTGCATCCACCTGGGCGGACGGCCTGTGACGAAGACCAGCATCGCCCCGGCGCGCTCGACCTCGGCGAAGGCCGCGGCGGTGCGCGAGGACACGGTTCCGTCGGCGCGGAGGGCGGTCCCGTCGAGGTCGGTGGCGACGAGTCGAGGGGCGGGAGAGTGGCTCGGCATAACAGCTTCCAGTTTGCACTGTGCGGCCGCAGTCCAGAAATCTTCCTGGCACGGGAACACCAACGCGGCGGAATGGTGTTAGATGTGATGGCGTTGTATTAGCTGATCCCGAAGTGAAAACCGGCACGAGATTGTCTGAGCCACCCCGGGTGCTTGCTGTACGACACACCGGGATTCGCGAGGTGCGGGTCCCATAGATTCACATCCTGAGGGAGAGCTTTTATGGCTCAGGGAACCGTCAAGTGGTTCAACGCCGAGAAGGGCTTCGGCTTCATCGCCCCGGACGGCGGTGCGCCGGACGTGTTCGTGCACTTCTCCGAGATCGTCGGCTCCGGCTACCGCAGCCTCGAGGACGGCGCGCGGGTCGAGTTCGAGATCACGCAGGGCCAGAAGGGGCCGCAGGCCTCCCAGGTTCGCGCTGTCTGACCTGATAGCTACGAGTTGAGAGCGGGGACCATCCAGGTCTCCGCTCTTCTCGTGTCCGCCTCCTCGTGGCCGTCCCCGGCGCTCAGCGGTACACCAGGCCCGACAGCCGCCACGCCAGCCTCTTCCTGAAGACCGGGAGCACCGCCAGCATCCTGAGCAGGACGTTCCGCAGCGGGCGCCACCGCCTGCCGACCGTCGCCAGCCCGGTGAGCCGCCCGGCGAACCTCACCACCTGCTCGGCCGCAGGCCGCCGCCGGGCCGCGTAGCCGTCCAGCGGGCCTTCCGCGCCGGTCCGCAGCGCCTCGCCCAGCGCCTCGCCGAGCGCCGCCGCGTCCTGCAGGCCCGCGTTCATCCCCTGCCCGCCCGCCGGGCTGTGCACGTGGGCGGCGTCGCCCGCGAGCACCACGCGCCCGGCACGGTAGCTGTCGGCGACCCTGTGGTGCACCCTGAAGCGCGATCCCCAGACGACCTCCTCGATCACCACCGGCTCCTTCGCGGGGCCGCGCAGGTCGAGCAGGCGCTGCACGAAGGCCACGTCCGGCTTGTCCGGCGCCTGGTCGACCGTCGCCACGATCCTGAACGCGCCTCCCGGCAGGGGCGCGACCACCACCAGGCCCTCGGGGGAGAAGAACAGCTCGACCTCGTCGGCGGGGACGCCGCCGCGCAGCCGTACGTCGGCCAGGGAGAACGACTCCGCGTACGTCCCGCCGGTGAAGCCGATGCCCGCCTGCTCGCGCACTGTGCTGTGCATGCCGTCCGCCCCGACGAGATACCTCGCCCGCACCTGGCTGCCGTCGTCGAAGGCCGCCGTGACGCCCTCGCCGTCCTGCTCCAGCCCCACCAGCCGGTACGGCCTGGCGACGCGCCCGCCGAGCGCCTCCAGCCTGGCCAGCAGGATCCGCTCGGTGTCGGCCTGGGAGATCATCAGCGTGTAGGGGTAGGCGGTCGGCAGCCGCCGGAAGTCGACGGGCACCAGCACCCTGTCCCTGTCCCTGATCGTGAAGCGGGGGGAGTGGATGCCGCGCGCGGTCATGGTCGCGGTGACGCCGAGCGGTTCGAGCACCTCGAGGGTGCGGGCGTGGACGGCGGCCGCGCGGGAGGTGTTGTCCCCCTCGGCCTGGTCGTCGGCGACGGTGACGTCGAAGCCCTGCTGGGCGAGGGACACGGCGACGGCGAGCCCGGTGGGGCCGGCGCCGATGACGAGGACGTCCGTGCTGGTGTTCATCTCGCACTTCCTTCCGGTCAACGCTTGTTGGCATCACTATGACCCCGCGGCGAGTGGCATGTCAACACTTGTTGGCCTACAGTTGTTGACATGAGGAGAACGTCCGAGGACACCAAGGCGGCGATCCTGGCCGCCGCCAGGGAACGCTTCGCCGCCGACGGCTACGAGAAGGCCACCATCAGGGCCATCGCCGCGGACGTGGGCATCGACCCGGCCATGGTGATGCGCTACTTCGGCGCCAAGGAGAAGCTGTTCGCCGCGGCGGCCCACATCGACCTGCGCTTCCCCGACCTGACCGCGACGGCCCCCGAGGAGGTGGGGGCCGCGATGGTCAGGCACTTCCTGTCGCTGTGGGAGGCCGACGAGGCGCTCCAGGTGCTGCTCCGTACCGGTGTCACCAACGAGGCCGCCGCCGGGCGCATGCGGGAGATCTTCGCCGCCCAGCTCGCGCCCGTGGCCGCCCGCCTGTGCCCCGATCCCGCCTCGGCACCCGTCCGGGCCGGCCTGGCGGCCTCCCAGATCCTCGGCATGGCGCTGGCCCGCTACATCCTGCGGCTGCCGCCGGTGGTCGCCATGACGCACGACGAGATCGTCGCCTGGCTCGGTCCCACCCTCCAGCGCTACCTGACCGCCTGACCGCCGCCCGGCTGGCGCGAAGGTGATCGACGTCGCCTAGGGTGGAGACATGCTCTGACGCCTGCCCGGACCCCGGGCACCCCCGCGACATCCTTCGCCCGCCTGTCACATCCGACTCCGGCCCGACGAAGGAGACACCTCACTCATGACCATCGACGTCCCCGACGCGTTCGCCGCGTCCTACGGCGCCAACGGCGCCGAGGCGCGCGCCTGGCTCGCCGCGCTCCCCCGCCTCGGCGGCGACCTGCTGGAGCGCTGGGAGCTGCGCCCCGACGGCCCGGCCGCCCACGGCATGGCCTCGCTCGTCCTGCCCGTGCGCCGGGCCGACGGCACGCCCGCCGTCCTCAAACTGCAGCAGCTGAGGGAGGAGACCGCGGGCGTCGCCACCGGCCTGCGAGCCTGGAACGGCGACGGCATCGTGCGCCTGCTCGACCACGACGAGGAGAGCGGCACCCAGCTGCTGGAACGCCTGGACGCGGCCAGGACACTGGCGACGGTGCCCGGCGACCACGCGGTCATGCCGGTCCTCGCCGACCTGATGGCCCGCCTGACCGCGCAACCGGCTCCGGCCGGCCTGCGGCGGCTGGCCGACATCGCCGCCGCCATGCTCGACGAGGTACCGCAGGCCGTCACGGCCCTGCGCGACCCCGCCGAGCAGCGGCTGCTGCGCACCTGCGCGGCCGCCGTGGCCGAGCTGGCCGGTGAAGCCGGCGACCGCCTGCTGCACTGGGACCTGCACGACGGCAACGTCCTGGCAGGGGAGCGGCAGACCTGGCTGGCCATCGACCCCGAACCGCTGGCCGGCGACCCCGGGTTCGAGCTGCTGCCGGCGCTGGACATCCGCTGGGATCAGGTGGCGGCGACCGGCGACGTCGAGCGTACGGTGCTGCGCCGCTTCGACCTGCTGACCGAGGCCCTCGGCCTGGACCGGCAGCGGGCGACCGGCTGGACGCTCGGCCGCGTCCTGCAGAACGCGCTGTGGGACATCGAGGACGGCAGGGGCGCGTTCGAGCCCGCCCAGGTCGCCATCGCCACGGCCCTGCTGGACCGAGCGGCCCCTGCCGTACGGGGATGACGACGTCGGCCCCGCGCGACAGGCGCGGGGCCGCTGAGCGTGACGGCCCCGCGCGACGGGCGCGCGGGGCCGCGGGCGGGCTACTTGGCCGGCTCCAGGACGTCGAGGCCCACGTAAGGCCGCAGCGCCTTGGGCACCACGACCGAGCCGTCGGCCTGCTGGTGGTTCTCCAGGATGGCGACGATCCACCGGGTGGTGGCGAGCGTGCCGTTGAGGGTGGCCAGGAACTGCGGCTTGCCGTCCTTGTCGCGGAACCTGGCGCCCAGCCTGCGCGCCTGGAACTCGGTGCAGTTGGACGTCGAGGTCAGCTCGCGGTAACGCCCCTGGGTCGGGATCCACGCCTCGCAGTCGAACTTGCGCGCCGCCGACATGCCGAGATCGCCCGCCGCGGTGTCGATGATGCGGTACGGCACCTCGATCTTGGCCAGCATCTCCTTCTCCCACGCGAGCAGCCGCAGGTGCTCGGCCTCGGCCTCCTCCGGCCTGCAGTAGGAGAACATCTCGACCTTGTCGAACTGGTGGACGCGGATGATGCCGCGGGTGTCCTTGCCGTAGGAGCCCGCCTCGCGCCGGAAGCACGACGACCAGCCCGCGTAGCGCAGCGGCAGCTGCCCGCCGTCGACGATCTCGTCGCCGTGGTAGCCCGCCATCGACACCTCGGAGGTGCCGACCAGGTAGAGGTCGTCGTCGGGCAGGCGGTAGATCTCCTTGTCGTGGGCGACGTGGAAACCGGTGCCGGCCATGGTCTCGGGCTTGACCAGCACCGGCGTGATCATCGGGATGAAGCCCGACTCGATCGCCTGCTGCATGGCCATGTTGAGCATTCCGAGCTGCAGCCGCGCGCCGACGCCGCGCAGGAAGAAGAAGCGCGAGCCGGACACCTTGGCGCCGCGCTCCATGTCGATGGCGCCGAGCAGCTCGCCGAGCTCCAGGTGGTCGCGCGGCTCGAAGTCGAACTGGCGCGGCTCGCCGACGGTCTCCAGCACGACGTAGTCGTCCTCGCCGCCGTGGGGCGCCTCGGTCGAGACGATGTTGGGGATGGTGCCGAGCAGCTCCTCCAGCTCGGCGGCGAGCTTCTCAGCCTCGGCCTCGGCCGTCTTGACCTGGCCGGCGAGGTCCTTGGCCCGCTGCAGCAGCGCCTGCTTCTCCTCGCCCGAGGCCTTGGAGACCGACTTGCCCATGGACTTCTGCTCGGCGCGCAGAGACTCGAACGAGGTCAGCGCGGCGCGGCGGCGCTCGTCCAGGTCGAGCAGCGTGTCGACGACGGCGTCGTCCTCACCGCGGGCACGCTGCGAAGCCCGTAGCCGGTCGGGGTCCTCACGAAGGGTACGCAGGTCAATCACACCCCAAGGCTACCGACCCGTCACCTCCGCCCGCGCCCGCTTTCTCATCTGGTACGGCACCCCCGGGCGGACGGGATGCGGCACGCGCTGGTGGCGCCGAGGGACGCCGGTCAGACCCGGCCCGACCGGATGCGCGCCAGCCAGTCGCCGGCCTCGGCGAAGTCGGCGTCCGCCGTACCCCTCTTGGCCTGGGGGGCGACCCCGTCGGCCCGCGGGTAGCTGCCGAGGAAGCGCACCTCGCCGCAGACCCGGTGCAGGCCGGACAGCGCCTCGCCGACCCGCGCGTCGGCGACGTGACCCTCGAAGTCGAAGTGGAAGAAGTAGCGCCCGATGCCCTCGCCCGTGGGGCGCGACTCGATGCGGGTCAGGTTGACCCCGCGCACCGAGAACTCGGTCAGCATCTCCAGCAGCGCGCCAGGGTGGTCGTCGGTGAGGAAGACCACGAGCGTGGTGCGGTCGGCGCCGGTCGGCTCGGGCAGCGGCCCCGGGCGGGCGACCCTGACGAAGCGGGTCACCGTGTCGGACCTGTCGCCGATGTTGGCGGCGATCTCGACCAGGCCGTAGTGCTCACCGGCGATGCGCGCCGCGATCGCCGCGTCGTACGGCGAGCCCGGCAGCGACACCTCCTGGGCCGCGGCGGCCGTGGAGGGCGCGGCGACGACGACCGCGTCGGGCAGCTCCCTGGCGATGAAGCCCCTGCACTGGGTGATCGCGGCCGGGTGGGTGTAGACGCGCTTGATGTGCCTGAGCTCGGTGTCGGGCCTGGCCAGCAGCGAGAACTGCACCGGCAGCAGCAGCTCCGCCGTGATGAGCAGCGGCTCGCCCCAGGCGAACTCGTCGAGCGTCGAGGTGATCGCGCCCTCGAGGGAGTTCTCCAGGGGGACGACCGCCCCGTCGGCCTCGCCGGCGCGGCAGGCGTTGAGCGCCGCGCTGACGGTGGCGCAGGGCAGGCGCTCGGCGTCGGGCGCCATGAGCCGCAGGGCCTCTTCGGTGAAGGTGCCCTCCGGCCCGAGATAGGCGAGACGAGACATGACTACAGGGTAGTCAACGCCTCGCCATCTGTGGTTCGAACTCGGGTCCGAGGCCGAGCCTGGCCGCGCGCACGGCCTCTTCCTCCTCGGGTGACAGCGGCTGCGCGCCCTTGCCGCCGACCACCGGACGCACGTAGGTGCGGGTCTCGGAGCGGCCGTTGATGGACGTGAGCACGATGCCGTCGCCCAGGCCGTTGATCATGGCGATCGAGAACGAGAGGCGGCCGGTCATCTCCTGGAGCGCGTCGTAGCGGTAGACCGCCACGTCGCGGATCGCCTTGAGGTCACCCCTGCCGGCGGCCTGCCGGGCGAGCATCCGCCGGCAGTCGTCGAGGGCCTCGCGCGCCCGCCTGAGCGCGAGCCAGCCGATGACGGCGCCACTGACCCCGGGGAGGACGCCCACGACGAGCCAGAGAGTAATCAGCACATCACCAAGAGTGTCACAAGATCTGGCGCCGTTTGGGCAACCAGACGCCAAGCAGCCAGACGAGCGCGACGGCGCCGAGCCCGAAGGCGTTCTGCACGATCTTCCCGACGACCGGGCTCACGACGGGGATCTCCGCCGCCTTGATCGCCACGCCCCACCACGGGATCGGCAGCACGTAGTAGAGCCACACGCCGACCGCCACGCGCAGCCGTACGACGTCGTGGCCGTTGCCGACCAGCGCGCCGAGGACGACCACCACCCAGGCCAGGTGGTGGATCCACGCCACGGGCGACAGCAGCACGGCCATCAGCCCGACCAGCGCCACCGAGGTCATGAGGTCGCCCCTGTCGAGGGCCTGCCTGGCGAAGCGGAAGCCGTACCAGCCGACGACGGCCACGAGCGCGATCCAGAGGACCGACGTCAGCGTGGGGTCGAGGTAGAGCCGGATGAGCATGCCCCGCATCGACTGGTTGGTGGTGGCGGCGTTGGCGCCGAGGCGCTCGGGGTCGAGCAGCGCCCTGAACCAGAAGTCGACCGCGTCGCGGGGGATGACGGCGAACGGCATGAGCGTGAACAGCGCCGTGCTGAACGTCGCCATCCAGAAGGTCTTCCACTGCCGGGTGACGAGCAGGTAGATCAGGAAGACGCCGGGGGTGAGCTTCACCGCCGTGGCCAGGCCGATCAGCAGCCCGCGCGGCCACCACGGCCGTTTCGCCGCGCAGTCGGCCAGGCACAGCGCCACCAGCAGGATGTCCACCTGCCCGAAGCGCACCTGGTCGCGGATCGGCATCAGGTACGCGCACGCCACCATCAGGAACGCGAACACCAGCGGGTTCCTGTTGACGACCGGCCGGAAGGCGAAGCCCACGGTCACGGCCAGCGCGGCGTAGATCCCGGCCGTCCACACCCACTGCGCGGTCTCCCACGACATCCACGCCAGCGGTACGGCCAGCAGCGCCGCGACCGGCGGGTAGGTGAAGGGCAGCAACTGCGGGGCCGGGGTGAAGAAGTCGTAGACGGGCCGGCCCTCCAGCACCATCTGCCCGCCCGTACGGTAGACGTCGAGGTCGACCAGGCGCTGGTCGTCGGCGTTGGTCAGCCACGTCTCGACCAGCGGCCAGACCGCCAGCGCGACGAGCGCCACGGCCAGCGGCCACAGCCACCATCGTCGCCCGAGCGCGGGCACTGCACCACCTGTCACGATGTGGCACGTTACCGTGGCTGCTACCGATCGAGCGCGCCGACTGCTACGACCACGGGGGTCCCGCCATGCCGCACCGCACCCTGGCACGCCTGTGCCTGGGCCTGCTCGCCGTGCTCGCCACCGTCCTGGTGGCGAGCCCTTCACCGGCGGCCGGGGCGACCGCGCGGGGGCGGGTGGCGCTCATCGGGGTGCCGGGGCTGCAGTGGAGCGACGTGCTGGACGCCAGGCTCACCCCGACGCTGTGGCGGCTGGTCGGCGAGGGCGCGTCCGCGTCGCTGTCGACGCGGGTGGTGCCGCCGCCGAACCGGGGCACCGCGTGCCCGATGGCCGGGTGGCTGACGGTGTCGGCCGGGCAGCGGGCCGGGGCGCCCGGCTGCGAGCTGCCCCGTCCTCCCGCCGGCGGGGTCGTCCCTGGCTGGGCCGAGCTGACCGCCTTCCAGGGGACGACCGGCTACGACGCGGTGCCGGGCACGCTCGGCCAGGCCGTCGCCGACGCGGGAGGCAGGGTGGCGGCCGTCGGGCCCGGCGCGGCGCTGGCCGCGGCCGACAGGGCGGGGCGGGTGCCGCACTACGCGGCGACCCCCGAGGAATTGACCGATCCCGCCAACTTCGACCTGCTGGTGATGGAGGCCGGCGCGTTCGCCGACGTCTGGAACACCCAGCCGCGCGACGCCGACGGCGTCCCCGCCGACCTCGACCCGGCGCAACGGCTGACGGCCGCCGCCCAGGCCGACCACCAGATCGGCGCCTTCGTCGACCGGCTGCCGCCCGGCACCACGATCCTCGTCGCCGGGCTGTCCGACACCTCGGGAGCCGCCCAGCTCCACGTCGCCGTCGCCGAGGGCGCGCCGTTCCGCCACGGCCTGCTGACCGCCGCCTCCACCCGCCAGGACGGGCTCGTCACGATCACCGACGTGACCGCGACCGCGCTGCGCCTGCTCGGCGTCGAGCGCCCCACCGGCGTGGTCGGCAGGACGTGGGAGAACGACGGCGCCGCGCCGCCCACCGTCGCTGAGACCGCCGCCACGCTCACCGACCAGAACCGGGCCAGCCAGACGCTGCGCGAGGTGAGAGGGCCGTTCTTCGCCGTCTTCGTGGCGGTTCAGGTGCTCTTCTACGCGGTCGCCGCGATCGTCCTGCGCCGCCGCAGGTCGGCCGCCTCCGGCGCCGTACCTGACGGGGCCGCCTCCGCCGCCGTGCCCGACGCGGCCGCCTCACGGGTGCTCGTCGCCGTCCAGGTGGTCGCGGTGCTGAGCGGGTCCGTCGCGGTGTCCACCTTCCTGGCCCAGCTCGTGCCGTGGTGGAGCGTGGGCGGGCCGATGCTCGCCGTGATCGTCACCATCGTGGCCATCGCCGGGATCATCACCGGGCTCGCCTTCGCCGGCCCCTGGCGGTCCCACGTGCTCGGGCCGCTCACCGTCGTGGCCGGCATCACCTCGCTGGCGCTGGTCGTCGACGTCATGACCGGGTCCCGGCTGCAGGTCAACGCCGTCACCGGCTACGAGCCCGTCACCGGCGGCCGCTTCTACGGCTTCAGCAACATCGCCTTCGCCGTGTGCGCGACCGGCACGATCCTCGCGCTGGCCGGTGTCGCCTCCTGGCTGCTCGGCCGCCTGTCCAGGCCGCTGGTCGTGCTGCTGTGCGCCGCCTACGGGGGCTTCGCCGTGTTCACCGACGGCTGGCCCGGCTGGGGCGCCGACTTCGGCGGGGTGCCGGCGTTCGTGATCGGGCTGGCCGTCTTCCTCATCCTGCTGTCGGGCCGCCGGGTGTCGCTGGTCAAGCTGCTGCTGGTGGGGCTGGCCGGCGCCGCCCTCATCGGGGCCATCGCCTTCGCCGACTGGCTGCGGCCCGCCGACCAGCGCACCCACCTCGGCACGTTCGTCCAGCAGATCATCGACGGGCAGGCGCCGGCCGTGGTGTGGCGGAAGTTCAGCTCGATGATCGGCATCACCGTGGGCAACTGGCAGCTGACCCTGCTGTCGCTGGTGGCGCTGGCCTTCCTGTTCTTCGTCCTGGACCGGCCCTCGCGGTGGGGGGCCTCGGCGCTCGGCCGCGCCTACGGCTTCGCGCCCACTCTGCGTGCCGGGCTGTTCGGGGCGCTGACGTGCGCCTTCGTCGGGTTCCTTGTCAACGACTCCGGCATCGCGATCCCCGCCATGGCGCTGACGGTCGCGGTGCCGCTCACGCTGGCCGCCTGCGTGCGCGCCCTCCAGCTCGCCACGCCCACCACGCCAGAGCCGCCGTCAGCGCCAGCAGCAGCCACGGCACCACCTGCGCCCTGACGACCGTCGTCAGCCACGCCAGGTCGGCGGGCTGGCCGTCGACCCTGGCGGGCAGGTAGGCCAGCGACAGCAGCGTGAGGTGGGCGACGAGGAAGAGCTCGACCCCGGCCACCGCCCACATGGCCACCAGCGCGAACGCCAGCCCGTCGTACCAGGGCAGGATGTACGGCGTGGCGAACACGTACGCCACGACGAGCACCGCCGCCACCCTGACCGCGTCGGCGGGCGGCCGCTGGAGCCTGAACAGCGCCCACGCCAGCAGCCCCATCACGACGAACGCGCCGACCTGGATCTCGCCCCGGTACGCGCTGCCCGTGCCGACGACGGCCTGCAGCCAGCCCTGGACGATCCGCCAGTAGGAGGCCAGCGAGATGGCCTTGCCCGCCCTGCTCACCTGGTCGAAGGCGTGGGCGCCGGCCCACAGGTAGCCCGCCGCCGCCACGGCCAACGCCGTCCCCGCGACCAGGGCCAGGCGCCCGGGACGGCGGCGCAGCTCCCATGCCGGGCCGAGCGCCACGATGCCGGCGTTGAGCTTCACCGCCACGCCGAGCCCGAGCATCGCCCCGGCCGCGGGTGTGCCGTTCAGCATCAGCGCGGCCACCATGAAGGCGATGGCCAGCGTGTCGACGTGCAGCCCGGCGACGAGGTGGTACAGCAGGAGCGGGTTGGCCGTCCACAGCAGCGCCGCCCGTGACCGCAGCACGGGGTCGGCGCGGGTGAAACGGTCGAGGAGCAGCCCGGTGGCGATGAACGCGGCGGCGTTGACGAGCGACAGGACGAAGATCGTCAACCGGACGGAGTCGCCGCCGATCCAGCTCGCCAGCGCCTGGACCGCCGTGGCGACCGGCCCGTAGACGCTGGGCTCCTCGCGCCAGGGTCGCTCCACCGCCGCCGCGACGGGATCGCCGGGCAGGTCGACCGCGCCGTGGGCGTAGGGGTCGAGGCCGAGCGTGACCATGCGCCCGTAGGCGGCGTAGTTCAGGTGGTCGGCCGAGCCGGACGGCGGCAGGAACGCGAGCACCACGGCGGCGCCGTACCCGGCCATGACCAGTCCGCGCGCGGGCAGCCGGCCGCCGCAGCGCAGGTGCAGCAGCCCGACGGCCAGCCCGAGCCCGCCGGTGACGACGGCCGTCGCGCCGAGCGCGATGACGAGGTGCGGCGCGGGGGCGGCGGCCACCCAGTACGGCGGCTGCCAGGCGGGACCGGCGAGCCCGGGGACCATCGCCGAGGGGCCGAGCAGCCCGATCGTGACCGTCAGCAGGACCGACACGCCGACGAGCAGGGGGGCGGCGAACGTGGCCAACCCTGGCCTCGGCTCGGTTCCCGCCTGCGATGTCACCCGGAAATTCCAGCACATCATCGCCGCTCTCGCGCCCGGACCCCACACCGCGCCCCTCCGCGGCGAACCTCGGACCGAGCGGCTCCCCCGGTCTCAGCGCTTCCTCGGCCCCGCTGCCACCGGGCCCGCCGGCCACGGGCGCCCCCGTGTCTGGACTGAATGTCCAGTCTGGACGTATAGTCCAAACATGGAGATGGTGGCGGATGACGCGGACCCGCGCGTGCGAACATGGGCGCCGGTGTGCCAGGCGATAGCCCTGCTGCTGGGCCCCTACGCCGAAGTGGTCCTGCACGACGTGGCACGTGACCAGGTGCTGGCCATCTGGAACCCGACGAGCAACCGCACGGCCGGCGACCCCTCCCTGCTGGGCGAGCTGGACGGCCTTGATCCGTCGGCCCACGACGTCTACGGCCCGTACCAGAAGCTGCTCGCCGACGGCCGCCGGCTGTCGTCGGTCAGCGCCGTGCTGCGCGATCCCGACGGGCGGCCGTCGGCCCTCCTGTGCGTCAACCTCGACCGCACCCCGCTGGACCAGGCGGCCGCGCTGCTGGCGGGCTTCGCCGCACCCGTGCGGCCGCGTCCCGAGGCGCTGTTCGAACAGGACTGGGTCGAGCGGGTGCACCAGATCATCGGCTCGTTCGTCCGCGACCGCGGCCGCCCGGTCGAACGCCTCGGGCGTGAGGACCGCCTCGCCGTCCTCACCGAGCTCGACGCCGCGGGCGTGTTCGCCGTACGGCGGGCGGCCCCCGTCGTCGCCGGCGCGCTCAAGGTGTCGCGCTCCACCCTCTACGCCCTGCTCGCCGAGCTCAAGGTGCAAAGGAACGACTCGTGACCCGACTGCCAGACTTCCGGCTGGAGACCTACTTCTCGCGCTGGGAGTTCACCGCCCGCCACCATCTGACGGCCTCCGACGCCCAGACGATGACCATGACCGAACTGCTCGCGCTGGCCGACGACCAGGACCGCCACGCCTGGGAGACGCTGTCGCTCGGCTACACCGAGACCTTCGGCGACCCGGCCCTGCGGCAGGCCGTCGCGGACACCTACACCCACGCCGACGCCGACGACGTGATCTGCTTCGCGGGCGCCGAAGAGGCTCTGTACGTGGCCATGCAGGTCCTGCTCGGGCCCGGTGACCACGCGGTCGTCGTCACGCCCAACTACCAGTCCGCCGAGACCGTGCCGCTTTCGCTGTGCGACGTGACCGGCGTCGCCCTGGACCCGGAACGCGACTGGGCACTGGACCTGGACCAGGTCGTCGCGGCCCTCCGCCCGAACACCCGGGTGGTGTCCGTCAACTTCCCCAACAACCCGACCGGGAAGATCATCGACGCGGAGGACTTCACCCGCCTGGCCCGGCTGTGCGACGAGCGCGGGATCCACCTGTTCAGCGACGAGGTCTACCGCGGGCTCGAACTCGACCCCTCCCGCACCCTGCCGCAGGCGGCCGACCTGTCGGACAGCGCCCTGTCGCTGAACGTCACCTCGAAGTCGCTGGGCATGCCAGGACTGCGGATCGGCTGGATCGTCTGCCGCGACAGGAAGCTGCGCTCGCGGCTCGAACGCGCCAAGCACTACACGACCATCTGCAACTCGGCGCCGAGCGAGGTGCTCGCCCGCATCGCCGTCAAGGCCCGCGAGCGGATCCTGGACCGCAACCGCGGCATCATCGCCGCCAACCTTCCGGTGTTCGACGCGTTCTTCGCCGAGTTCGGCGAGCTGTTCCAGTGGCGGGCGCCCGACGGCGGCTGTGTGGCCTACCCCCGCTACCTGGGCCGCGACGGGGTGGAAGCCTTCTGTACCGACCTGGTCGAACAGGCGGGGGTCCTGCTGCTGCCGGCCGGCATCTACCGTTCCGAGCTCACCGCGACGCCCGCCGACCGGTTCCGCATCGGCGTCGGGCGTCGCGATCCCGAGCCCGCGCTCGACGCCCTCGCGGCATGGCTGCGCGGCCGCCGATGACCGTCACCGTCCTGGGCCTCGAAGCGCTGGAGGCGGCGGCCCGACCGGCCACCGTCCTCGACACCGTTCGCGCCGCGCTCATCGCCCACACCGAAGGCCGCACCACCGTACCCGCGCCCCTCCACCTGGACTTCCCCGAGGCGGAAGGCGACTGCCACGTCAAGGCGGGGTGGATCACCGGCGCCGACGACTTCGTCGTCAAGATCATCTCTGGGTTCTACCGGAACCCCGACCGCGGCCTTCCGACCAACCACGGGCTGGTCTGCGTCGTCAGCGCGCACACCGGCGAGGTGCGGGCCGTCCTCGACGACAGGGGACGGCTGACCGCCTGGCGTACGGCGGCCGCGGGCGCGCTCGTCACCCACGCGATGTCCAGGGCCGACGCGGACACGGTAGGGGTGTTCGGCACCGGCGAGCAGGCCAGGCTGCAGGTGGAATGGCTGGGCATGCTGCGCCCCCTCACCAGGGTGCTGGTCCACGGCAGGACCCCGGCCAAGGCGGCCGCGCTGTGCGACTGGCTCGGCGAGCGCGGGTACGCGGCCAGACCCGCCTCCGCCGGCGAGGCGGCCGGGGCCGACATCGTCATCACCACGACACCCGCCACCGCGCCGGTGCTGGACGCCGCGGCGGTCAGGCCGGGAGCCCACGTCACCGGCGTCGGCGCGGACATGCCGCACAAGAACGAACTACCGGCCGACCTGTTCCGCCGGGCGGAGACGATCGTGACGGACGACCACGCCCAGTGCCTGCACCACGGGGATTACGGCCACGCGGTGCGAGCGGGGGCGGTGGCCGAACACGCCGACACGGCCGCGGGAGCCGTCCTGGCCGGCCCGGTGCGGCGATCGGCCACGGCCGTCACGGTCGCCGACCTCACCGGCGTCGGCGCCCTCGACGCGGCCCTCGCCTCGGCCCTGATCAACAGCGCCCCCTAGCCACCACTCTTCACCGCCCCGCCCGGAACCCCGTACACGAACAGCCCGGACGACGGGCCCGCAGACGGCAGCATGCGTGCGTGCGTGGCGGGGTTCCGGAAAGCGCGGCGTGCGTGCGGATGGCGCTCGTGCGGGGCGCGTGCGTTGCTTGCGGGGCACTTACGTTCGGATGGTGTCCTTGTGGGGCGCGTGCGTGCGGGTGGCGTGCTTGTGGGGCGCGCTTATGGGGCGCGTGCGTGCGGGTGGCGTGCTTGTGGGGCGCGTGCGTGCGGCGTGCGGGCGGGGTATCGACGGGGTGCTGGGCGGGCGGCGGGGTTTGCGCGTCATACCGGTGGACGGCGGCGGCGCCCGGGCGGCGTGGGGCCGCGGCGCACAGGCAGCCCAGTGCGCGGGCAAGCGGCGGCGGCCGGCCGCGGAACGGCGGCGGTGCGCGGGGGCGCGGGCGGCCGGGACGCGGAAGGGGCCGGCCGCGGAACGGCTGGCGGGATCCGCGGGGCAGGCGACCTCAGAGGCGGATCTTGGCCAGGTTGTCCCTGATGATCGGCTCCCGGGTGGCGAGCGCGCGCGCCACGTCCCTGAGCTGCCTGGCCCTGTGCAGCTGGGCCCGCCAGTCGGTCCCGGTCGCGCGGTGCGCCATGTCCACCTCGACCTCCACCACCCGGAACCCCTTGCGCACCAGGTCGATGGTCAGCGCCGTCTCCACGCCGAACCCATGCGCCAGCGGGCGGGCCGCCTCGAAGGCGTCCCGCGTCAGGCAACGCTGGCCGTTGAGCGGCTGGGCCGCCGAGAACCCTGACGCCCGTTTGATCCCGTCGCGCGCCAGCCGGACCACGATGCCGTGACCGCCCAGCTTGACCCGGGTGGCGAAGACCGCGATGGTCATGTCCGCCTCTCCCGCGCGCACCGGCTCCACCAGTGCGGAGGCGGCGCGCGCGGTGTCGCCGAGGTCGGCGTCCAGGAACAGCAGGTGCCGAGGCGTCGGCCCGTCGAGCAGCCGTACCGCCTCGGCGCCGCTCTCCATGGCCCCGGCCTTGCCGCGGTTGCGGCTGTGCCGTACGACCCTGGCACCCGCCGCGCGCGCCACCCTGCCCGTCTGGTCGGTCGAGCCGTCGTCGACGACCACGACGAGGTCGACGCCCGGCAGCTTCGTGGCCGCGGCCACGGTCGCGCCGATGCGTTCGGCCTCATCCTTGGCCGGGATGACGACCGCTACGCCGGTCACGAGCCCTCGGAGATCAGCAGCTCCTCGGGGACTTCCTCGTGCACGGTGAAGACCGAGTCGAGGCCCGTGACCTGCAGAATCTTCCGTACGGCAGGCCGCGGCGCGGCCACCTCCAGCTGCCCGCCCCGCTCCCGCACCCGCTTGAGCGCCGAGAGCAGCACGTTCATCCCCGTGGAATCGCAGAAATCCACGAGGGACATGTCGATGACCACACGGCTGGGCCCCTCCTGCAGCAGCCGGGTGAACTCCGACTGCAGGCGGGGCGCCGTGTACAGGTCGATTTCACCGGCGATCTCCACAAGGGCGTGGCCGGCATGTGATCGAGTCGAGACCTTGAGCTCCACATGGGCAGGCTAGCGGCGCTGAGGCTCTGGGTCACGTTCTCACGCCGATAGGGGGAGGTCGGGTTTTTGTCCCCCGTTTCGGCCCCATGAAAACGCAGAGTACGCGAAGCTTGACGCTATGAAACAGGGGCGTGGCCAGGCATGTCGAGGGGGAGAACTCGATGACTGATGATCACCTAGAAGACCCGCGCCGCCGGCGACTACGTGAACACCTGGAGGTTTTGCTGATCCGCGCAGAGAAGTCCGCCTCATGGCGAGAGGAGACCAGCCGCCTGCGCGGTCTGGTCAATCTGGATGGGTTCGTCCCCGTCCGTACCCGGCTGGCGTCCGAGGATCTCGACTTCCTCGCCGACGCCCGCGACGATCTGATCACCTTCACGCAGCTCGGTCTGCGCCTGATCGACCTGCACCAGCCGCGCGACGCGGGCGGCATCACCAGTGACGCCGCGCATCCGATCCTGCGGTGCCGCAGCTGCATGTGGCGCTGGCCGTGCCCGACCTTCCGGGCGTTCACCGACTCTTTCGCCGAAACGTGCGGCCTGCCGGAGTCGGCCTGACGGGCCGGCCCCCTTCTCGGGCCCGCGGCTCCTCCTCAGGAGCATGACTCCCGGGATCGCGGCCTCCGCTTGGGACCGCGGCTCCTCCCCAGGAGCACGACTCCCCGGGACCGCGGCCTCCCCTCGGGAACGCTGCTCCACCCGGGAACGCTGCTCCACCCGGGAACGCTGCTCCACCTCAGGAACGCGTTCTGTCAGGAACGCGGCTCCTCCTCAGACAGCACGGCTCGCCGGGACCGGGGCTCCTGCTCGGGAACCCGGCGGATCGAGGACCGCTGGCCGCGGCCTGAGCCCTTCCGGCCGGACATCGGCTGCCCGACTCGCAGGCACCCGCGCTGCTTCTCCCCCCACGGATTTCGCGCCCACGTGGTACCACCTGAAGCCCAGCGCCCCGCCTCCACGTCCACGGCCCGCCGTCACCGCCGGATCCGGTTCCGCGCCTGCTCGCCGGTCGAGGCGACGATCTTCGCGTGCAGACCTGGCGAACCCCCGTCGGCCCCGGGTTGCCGGTTGCTCGGTGACGTGGGATGCGAGGCGCGGGGCTGCGGGTCCGGCGGTTGACGCCAGGTGCGGGTCGGGTGGTGGACGGGCCGGGCAGGCCGCCTCGTAGCATCATCGAGGGGCAGAGGCTGGAGGTCGCGTGAACGTCCGAAGGAAGTCGCCGCCGGCGTTATTCGTGCTGATCTTCGGGCTTTCGCTGCCGTTCTGGGTGGTCGGCGCGCTGGTCGAGAGTCCCGAGGGCATGCCGATGGGCCTGCCCGTGAGCGCGCTCATGTTCGTGGCGCCGCTCGTGGCCGCGGTGATCCTCTCGGCGCGGGAGCACGGCCGCGCGGGCGTCGGGGAGCTGCTGCGCAGGGCGGTCGACCACCGGAAGATCGAGTCGAGGGCCTGGCTCACGGTCGCCGTGCTGCTGATGCCCGCGGTGCTGCTCCTGTCGTACGGCGTGCTGTCGCTGCGAGGGGACGCGCTGCCCCCGGCCGCCATCTCGTGGGCGTCGGTGCCGGTGCTGCTTGTGCTGTTCCTGGTGGCCGCCGCGGCCGAGGAGCTGGGCTGGATGGGGTACGCCGTCGATCCGCTGCGGGCTCGATGGGGCGCGACGGTCGCCGGTGTCGTCATCGGGGCGGTGTGGGGCCTGTGGCATGTCGTGCCGTGGGCCCAGACGCACGCTCCCGGCTGGGTGGCGGGGCAGTTCCTGATGACCGTCGCGCTCAGGGTGGTCATGGTCCGGGTCTACGTCAACGCCGGCGGGAGCGTCCTGACCAGCATCGTCGTGCACGCCATGACCAACCTCGGCATCGCCCTGTTCCCACGTGACGGCTCGCACTTCGACCCGGTCGTCACCGGAGTGATCGTGACGGCCGTCGCGGTCGCGGTGACACTCGGCGCAGGCACGCGGTGGCGCGGCCGCGAGGCCTCCGCCGGTGGGGCCTCGCGACCGAGGTCCGGCGTCGGCGAGGCCCCTGCCGGTGAGGTCCCGCAGGCGTGACGTCCGGTGCCGGTGCGACTCCCGTCGGTGAGGTCCGGCGTCGGTGAGGAAGGTCCCGAGGTCGTGAGGTCCGACGTCGGTGAGCCCCAGCGACCGAGGTCCGGCGTCGGTGAGCCTCTGCGACCGAGGTCCGGCGTCGGTGGGCCCCCGTCGGTGAGGCCCCGCGGGCGGGAGGTGTCAGCGTGTCGGCTGCTCGCCGCCGAACGTCATCCGCCTGGCCTGCGCGTAGCGCTCGCGCAGCCCCGGGGTGACGTCGGCCTCGTGGACCTCGGGTGTCCCCACCGACCACGTGGGCGGCTCCGCGCCCCCTGACAGCAGCCATGCCGCCTGCCTCGCGGCCCCGTCGGCGACGTACTCGCCGGGCGGCGGGACGATCACGGGCCGCCCGAACACGGTGGGGGCGATCCGCCTGACCGCCGTCGACCGGGCGCCACCGCCGATGAGCAGGATCCGCTCCGGCGACATGCCGAGCGCGTCGAGGGCGTCGGCGAGGCCGCACAGCATGCCCTCGACCGCCGCCCGCGCCAGGTGGGCCGGTGTCGACGTGGACAGCCGCAGGCCGTGGACGGCGCCCGTCGCCTCGGGCAGGTTGGGGGTGCGTTCGCCCTCCAGGTACGGCACCAGCGTCAGCCCCTCGGCCCCCGGCGGCGCCTGGAGGGCCAGCGAGCCGAGATCGTCCAGCGAGACGCCGAGCATCGCGGCCGCCGCGTCGAGGACCCTGGCCGCGTTGAGCGTGCACGCCAAGGGCAGGAAGCGTCCCGTGGCGTCGGCGAAGCCCGCCACCATCCCGCTGGCGTCGCGGCTGGGTGTGTCGGCGACCGCGAACGCGGTGCCCGACGTGCCGACGGACACCACGACGTCACCGGGCAGGGCGCCGACGCCGAGGGCGGCCGCCATGTTGTCGCCCGTGCCCGCCCCCAGGCGGATCCCCGGTGGGAGGCCGGCGGCGCCGGTGACGCCGGGGGAGTCGTGCGGGCCGAGAACGCGGGGTAGCAGCGGGACCGCGCCGAAGGCGGCCTCGAGCAGGTCGGGGCGGTAGTCGCCGGTGATGGGCGACCAGTAGCCGGTGCCTGAGGCGTCGCCCCTGTCGGTGGCCAGGCCCTCCAGCCCTGCAGCGCCCGCCAGCCGCCAGGTGAGCCAGTCGTGCGGCAGGCACACGGCCGCGGTGCGGGCGGCGTGCTGCGGCTCGTGGGTGGCCAGCCAGCGGAGCTTGGCGATCGTGAACGAGGCCACGGGCACGCTGCCCACCGCCTCGGCCCACGCCTGCGCCCCCGTCGAGGCCACCAGTTCGGCGGCGGAGGTGGCCGAGCGGGTGTCGTTCCACAGCAGCGCGTCGCGCACGACCTGCCCCGACTCGTCGAGGCAGACCATGCCGTGCTGCTGGCCGGCGACGCTGACGGCGGCCACGTCGTCGAGGCCGCCGGCCTGCGCGACGGCCGTCTCGAGCGCGTTCCACCAGCGGGCAGGGTCGACCTCGGTGCCGTCGGGGTGGGCGGCGCGGCCCTGCCGTACGAGACGGCCGGTGTCGGCGTCTCTGACGACGACCTTGCAGCTCTGGGTGGAGGAGTCGATCCCCGCGACGAGAGTCATGTCCGCACGCCCAGCAGGTGTTCGAGCGCGAGCTGGTTGAGGCGGCTGTAGTGGTAGCCGCGCGCGGCGTCGGGCGCCTCCTCGCGCAGGAGGTCGTCGTAGGTCTCGCCAGGCGCGAGGGTGGGGACGGCCAGCTCGGACACCCTGCTGGCGGCCATCGCCTCCCGCACCTCGGGGTCGGCCCTGAACGCCGCGGCCTTCTCCTTGAGGATCAGGTACGTGCGCATGTTGGCCGCCGCGGACACCCACACGTCGGCGGCGTTCTCGGTGCGCGCGGGCTTGTAGTCGAAGTGGCGCGGGCCGTCGTAGCCGCCGTGCTCCAGCAGGTCGACCAGGAAGAAGGCGCTCTTCACGTCGCCGTGGCCGAAGACCAGGTCCTGGTCGTAGCGCGGACCGTGCTGGCCGTTGAGGTCGATGTGGAAGAGCTTGCCGTGCCACAGCGCCTGCGCGATGCCGTGGACGAAGTTGAGCCCGGCCATCTGCTCGTGGCCGACCTCCGGGTTGAGCCCCACCATCTCAGGGTGCTCGAGGGAGTTGATGAACGCCAGTGCGTGGCCGATCGTCGGCAGCAGGATGTCGCCGCGCGGCTCGTTGGGCTTGGGCTCGATCGCGAACCTGATGGAGTAGCCCTTGTCGATCACGTAGGACGCCAGGATGTCCATGGCCTCCTTGTAGCGGGCCAGCGCGGACCTGATGTCCTTGGCCGCGTCGGACTCGGTGCCCTCGCGACCGCCCCAGCACACGTAGGTGGTCGCGCCCAGCTCGGCGGCCAGGTCGAGGTTGCGGATGACCTTGCGGATGGCGTGCCGGCGCACGTCGCGGTCATTGCTGGTGAAGGCGCCGTCCTTGAACACCGGGTGGGTGAACAGGTTGGTGGTGGCCATCGGCACCTTCAGCCCGGTCTCGCCCAGCGCCTTCCTGAAGGCCGTCACCGCCTTCTCGCGGTCGGGCTCGGTGGCCAGCAGGTCGTCGTCGTGGAAGCTGACCCCGTAGGCGCCGAGCTCGGCCAGCCGGTGCACGCTCTCCACCGGGTCGAGCGGCGCCCTGGTGGCGTCGCCGAACGGGTCGCGCGCCTGCCAGCCAACCGTCCAGAGGCCGAAGGTGAACCGGTCCGCGGGGGTGGGCTCGTACATGGCGCCTCCCAATTAGTTTGGACTACCGCCTAATCGTGTGACGGGATGTCCATCGAGGTCAAGACCTCACAGGCCGGAGGGGTCGCGCCCCACGCTGATCTCCTCGGCGATCCTGCGGATCTCGGGCGCGGAGATGCCGGGAGCCTGGGGCAGATGGGTGCTGAGGGCGGCCATCACGACCGGCACCGGCTGCCCCGCGAACCTGGCCGCGATCATGTGGACCGCCTGGAAGAGTTGCTTGTCGTCGTACATGGCTCGCCCTTCTCGTGGATATCCCCGGGGTACGGTACGGCGTGCCGCCGACAGTTTCGCGCTACGACTCCAGCGTTTTCCGCACCGCCGCGGAGATCTCGTCGAGCTGGGTGACCTGCTCGGGGGTGAGCGCGTCGAACAGGCTGCGCCGTACCTCCTCGACGTGTCCGGGGGCGGCGGCGGCCAGGGCCGCGAACCCGTCGTCGGTGAGCTCGGCGATGTTGCCGCGCCGGTCGGCCGCGCACGGGTTGCGCCGCACCCAGCCGCGCTCCTCCAGCCGGGCCACCGCGTGGGACAGGCGGCTCTGGGAGGCCTGCGCCCTGCGGGCCAGCTCGTGCATGCGCATGGAGCGGCCGGGTGACTCGGAGAGCGCCACGAGGATCATGTAATAGGTGTGCGGCATGCCGGCCTCGCGCTGGAGTTGCCGGTCAAGCGCCT
Source organism: Nonomuraea sp. NPDC003804 (assembly GCF_040610675.1). Classification (NCBI taxonomy): domain Bacteria; kingdom Bacillati; phylum Actinomycetota; class Actinomycetes; order Streptosporangiales; family Streptosporangiaceae; genus Nonomuraea; species Nonomuraea sp. NPDC003804. The sequence goes on along the minus strand of NZ_JBEXMT010000041.1, from coordinate 58,598 downwards.
CCTGGAGGAGTTGGGTCGCCGCCAGGTAGTTGCGCCAGGTGCGCTGCTCGTCGTCGTCCAGCCATCGGGTCATGCTCTCCACTTTACTTGAACTCTCATCTATATTGGGTGGTATGCCAGTACAACGCCTGAACCATGCGGTTCTTTACGTTCGCGACGTCGAGCGCAGTGTCGCCTTCTACCGCGAAGCCCTCGGCTTCGACGTGGTCATGAGCATGCCCGGGGCCGCCTTCCTCCAGGCCGCCGGCTCCAGCAACGACCACGACCTGGGGCTGTTCCAGATCGGCCCGCAGGCGGGCCCCTCGCCCGCCGGGCGCTCGACCGTCGGTCTCTACCACCTGGCGTGGGAGGTGGACACGCTGGAGGAACTGCAGCGCATCGCGGTCAAGCTGGCCGAGCTCGGCTCGCTCGCGGGCGCGTCCGACCACTCCACGACCAAGGCCCTGTACGCCAAGGACCCCGACGGGCTGGAGTTCGAGGTGTCGTGGCTGCTGCCGGCCGAGCTCGTCACCGAGGACGTGCTCAAGGGACGCTCCAGCATCAAGCCGCTGGACCTGGCCGCCGAGATCGAGCGTTACGGCGCGCGGACGCGCGGGGGCGTGGGAGTGTCCTTCGCGTAACCTGGTGGTATCCGAACACTCTGTTTGGAGCGCGACCATGCGAAGCGACCCTGATCACGTGCTCGATGCCATCGACGGCGTGGTGGAGGACTGGGAGAGCTTGAGCGCGGACTCCATGCGCTGGGCCCCTCCGGAGGCCAAACCGGACACCACTCCCGAGTTCCTGCGGGAGATGTCGGAGACCTTCGGCCCGCTCGCCACCACGTTCATGCAGGCCCTGCGGCCACTCGGGGAGGCGGTGCTGCGGCCCTTGGCCGACTTCTTCGACAACACCGTCCTCGGCGGCGAGCAGCCCGAAGGCACCTGGGACATCGAGGAGCAGACGAGCACCTGCCAGTGCCTGTGCTTCCGGCATCCCGACCGGCCGGACGTCTGCGCCGGTACGGTCACCTCCGGCCAGGTCATGTGCGGCGCCTGCCGCGACGCGCTCTGACGGAGGAAGGCCGCGGCCCCACCGGACGGACGAGGGGGCGTTCACGGGACGACGTGACGACGAGTGACCGGAGTCCCGCTGGAGCACGCGTGATGGACGGGCGGTCACCGGTGACCATGGTGGCCTCGGCCCCGCCTGCCGTACCGGAGGCCGCGGACCGGCGGCCGGTGATCAGGGGCCGGAACCGCAGGCCGGCGGCCGGTGGCTGGAGAGCGGCGACCGCGGGCCGGGAAGAGCGGGCCGGGGAGAGCGGGCCGGGGAGAGCGGGCCGGGGAGAGCGGGCCGGAGACCGGAGGGAAGCCGGGGTCGACTCGGGGGCGTCTCAGGGGTGACGCCGGATGGAATGCGGGACGGGCCGGGGCATTCTCGACCCATGGCCCCGCTGAAGAGGGTGTATCCGCTCCTCGCCTGCTCCCTGATCCTGTTCTCGGTCGTCGCGATCGTGGTCGGGCAGTTCGACCCCGACCCGTACCTCGACCCGATGAACGTGACGATCAGCGAGTACGCCGTGGCCGACCGCGGGGGCGTCACGGAGATGGCGATGGCGGCGATGGGCCTGGGGTCGTTCGCGCTGCTGGCCGGCCTGAGGGGGGCGGGGGCGCCGGTCAGTGGCATGCCCGAACGGCTCATGGCGGTGTGGAGCGGGGCTCTGGTCGTGGCGGCGATCATCCCCACCACGCCGATCGGCGCCGACATGACGGTGACCGCGCAGGTCCACCGCTACGTGTCGGTGGCGGCGTTCGTCAGCCTGCCCGCCGCGGCGGCGTTGCTGGTGCCGAGGCTGGCCGCCGACGACAGGTGGAAGGCGGTGGCCAGGCCGGTGGAGTGGCTGGCGCTGGCAGGTGGTCTGGGGCTGCTGGCCATCACCTACGTGGCGCTGCCGGGTGACCGGGTGATGATCGGCCTGGTCGAGAGGGGTCTGCTGGCGGCCGAGGTCGCGCTGCTGGCGGTGCTGGCGGCGCGGCTGGTCCGTCTGCAGTGGGTCAGGACACGAGCCGCCTCACTTGCCCCAATTTCCTGACATGTCACAACTTTCTCACGAATGGGAGAAGATTTTCTCCTAAGCTCGGTGCTATTCTCTCCCGCGATCTCTCTACGGGAGCGGGTGTCATGGCATCGAGCAGATCCATACGATTCAAGATCGCTACCCTGCTCGTCGTCCCCCTGGTGTCTCTCATCGCGCTCTGGGGATTCGCGGCCAGCACCACCGCCGGTGAGGCGATGAACCTCCTGAAGGTCGACACCATCTGGAGCGGCGTCATCAACGGCGCCGACGGCATGGTGTACAACCTCCAGCGCGAACGGCTGGCCACCGCCGAGAAGCTGGCGCGCAGCGCGTCCGGCCCCAGCGCGCTGGCCGCCGCACGCACCGAGACCGACAAGGCGCGCAGGGTGCTCGCCGCCGGCGCGAACGCCGACGAGACGCAGGCCGTCCTCTCTCCCGACATGAAGGCCCAGCTCAGAGTGGTCTTCGCGCAGATCGAACGGCTGGAGGAGATCCGCCGGCTGGCCGACGAGGGCCTGCTGGCCCCCTCCCGGCTGGTGACCGACTACGCCGCGATCTCCGACGCGATCTACCGTCTCTACGGCACCTTCGCCCTCAGCACCGACATCACCCTCTACCAGCAGGCCGGCGGCCTGATCGCGGCCGAGCAGGCGCGCGAGCTGCTGCACCGCCAGCACACGCTCGTCGTCGCCTCGCGCGGCGCCATCATGCCCGGCGACCGCGAGCTGCTGGCCAGGCTGGAGGGCGCCCGCGTCCTGCAGTTCGACAAGGCGCGGACCGAACTGGACGGCGAGCTGCGCCGCCCGTTCGACACGCTGGCGGGCTCGCCCCAGTACCTCGTCCTGCAGGGCGCGATCACCTCGATCCTGGCGGGCGGCAGGGCCGACGTCGCCGACTGGCGCGGCTCGGCCGACCCCGTGCTGAAGACCTTCCAGCAGGGCACCTGGGACACCGGCTCCATCCTGCTGAGCAGGATGGAGCCCGCGGGCATGGCCATCCTGGTGCGCGCGGCCGTCGCCGGCGTGCTCGGCCTCATCGCGGTCGGCTTCTCGATCTTCATCTCCATCAGGGTCGGCCGCGTCGTGACCGGCGAGCTGGCCACGCTCCGCCGTACCGCGCTGGAGCTGGCCGAGATCAGGCTGCCGGGCGTGGTCGCGCGGCTGCGCGGCGGCGAGAGCGTGGACGTGGCGGCCGAGGCGCCGCCCATCGTCGTCGCGCCCCGCGCCACCAGCGAGATCAAGGACCTGGCCATGGCGTTCGACAGCGTGCAGAGCACCGCCGTCCACGCCGCGGTCGAGCAGGCCAGGCTGCGGGAGGGCGTCGCGCTGGCGCTGCGCAACCTCGCCCGCCGCAGCCAGGGGCTGCTCCAGCGCCAGCTCAAGCTCCTGGACGGCATGCAGCGTGAAGCCGAGGACCCGGAGGCGCTGGAGAGCCTGTTCAAGCTCGACCACCTCACCACCCGCATGCGCCGCCACGCCGAGGGCCTGGTGCTGCTGTCCGGCGGTACGGCAGGCCGCAAGTGGCGCGGCACCATCCCCGTCGAGGACGTGCTGAACGGCGCCGCCGCCCAGGTCGAGGACTACACCAGGGTCCGCGTCTACCCGATGCCCGAACAGGGCGTCTCCGGCGGCGCGGTGGCCGACCTCATGCACCTGTTCGCCGAGCTCATCGAGAACGCGACCGTCTTCTCCTCGCCGGAGAACGAGGTGTCGATCAGGGGCGAGCTGGTGGCCAAGGGGTACGCGATCGAGATCGAGGATCGCGGGCTCGGCCTGTCCGTCCGGGACCGGCAGGCGATCAACGACCGTCTCGCGGGCCCGCAGGAGTTCGACGCCTCGCAGACCGAGCGGCTCGGCTTCGCCGTCGTCGGCATGCTCGCCGCCCGGCACGGGATCAGCGTGACCCTGAAGCAGTCGCCGTACGGGGGGACGACGGCGGTCGTGCTCGTCCCGAGCGCGCTCATCGAGCCGCTCAAGCCGGTGAACGGCCCCGCGATCCAGGACAGGGTGCGCCCGATCAAGAAGGACGGCGCGGCCGACCTGCCGCGCAGGACGCGGACCTCCCGCAGGGTGGACGTCAGCGTCGAACGGATCGACGTGCCGGCGCCCCAGCCCGCCGTCAGGGGGCCGTTCGAGGACGCCCAGCCCCGAGGGCCCTTCGAGGCCGTCAAGGTGCGGCCGCTGGCCGCTCCGGTGCTCGCCGAGCCCGTCGAGGAGGCTCCCGCGGCGCTTCCCGGCCGGACGCGGAAGGCCGGCCTCGATGAGGTTCCCGCGGTGCTTCCCCGCCGGACCAGGCAGGCCAATCCTGACGACGCTCCCGCCGTGCTTCCCGGCCGGACGCGGCAGGCCGGCCTTGACGAGGTTCCCGCCGTGCTTCCCCGCCGGACCAGGCAGGCCAACCTGCCGCCCCGTCTGGCGCAACCCAGCCCCCCGCCCGAAGAACAGCAGGCCGACGAGCGCTCTCCCGAGGAGACCAGGGCGTTGCTGTCGTCCTTGCAGTCGGGGTGGCAGCGCGGCCGTCAGGACAGCGGACAGGATGGGTCATGACCGAGCCGAGCGAGGCAATCGACGATCACGGCAGGGGGGCCGAGATGGAATGGGTGGACGAGGACGCGGGGCCCGTCGTCAGGCCCTACGCGATGACCAGGGGGCGCACCAGGCCCTCGTCGTCATCGCTCGACCTGCTCGCGGTGGTCACCTCGACGGGCAGGCCGGTGCCCTCGCAGGCCCATCTGGGCTCGCAGCACCGGCGGCTGCTCGAGTGCGTGGCGCAGAGCCGTACGGGACCGGTGGTCGAGGTCGCGTCCGAGACGGGACTGCCGGTGGGCGTGGTGCGGGTACTGCTGGGGGACCTGCTCGATCACGGGCTCATTCTGGTGCGGCCGCCGGTGCCGGCGGCCGCCTCTCCCACGGAGAGCCTGCTGCGTGAGGTGATCAACGGGCTCCGGGCGCTGTGAGCGTCTTCAGGGAGTGCTCGACCAGCGAGATCATGACCTCCTTGGCCGAGGCGCGCCTGCGCACGTCGCACAGCAGCACCGGCACGTCGTCGTCCAGGTCCAGCGCGATCCGCACGTCCTCGACGCTGTGGGTGGCCGTGCCGTCGAAGCAGTTGACGGCGACCACGAACGGCGTGCCGCGCTGCTCGAAGTAGTCGATGGAGGGGAAGCAGTCGGTCAGCCGCCGGGTGTCGGCGATCACGACCGCGCCGAGCGCGCCGTAGGACAGCTCGTCCCACATGAACCAGAAGCGCTCCTGCCCGGGGGTGCCGAACAGGTAGACGACCAGGCCCTCGCGGATGGTGATCCGGCCGAAGTCCATGGCGACCGTGGTGGTGGTCTTGCCCTCCACGCCCTCGAGGTCGTCGATGCCGACGCCGACGTCGGACAGTACCTCTTCGGTGCGCAGCGGCTTGATCTCGCTGATGGCGCCGACCAGCGTGGTCTTCCCCACGCCGAATCCGCCGGCGATGAGGATCTTCAGCGCGACGGGGTCCTCAGAGAGCCCGGAGTCCATTGATCACTTCCTTGAGAATGCGCTCACTCGGACGTGGCCCTGCCGAGGCGGCCACCGAGATGAGTCCGTTGTCGCGCAGGTCGCCGAGTAAGACCCGGACGACGCCGACCGGCAGGTCGAGCTCGGCGGCCACGTCGGCCACCGAGATGGGGGTGCGGGCCGCGCGCAGGATCGCCTCCTGTTCGGGCCCGAGCCCCGCGACGGGCCCCTCGCCTGAGGCGGGGTCCGTCGCGGTCACCAGCGTGATCAGGTCGAGGTTAGCGCCTGACGAGCGGGTTCTACCCCGGATCAGAGCATACGGCCGGACGAAGGGTCCGGCCTCCTCGTCCATCCACTGGCTCATGGCACACGGGGATTAGTCGACAGGTGCTGGCCGACCCGCTTGACCAGCATCGCCATCTCGTAGGCGATGTGGCCGACGTCGGCGTCGGCGTTGGCCAGGACGGCGAGACAGGTGCCCTGCCCCGCCGCCGTGACGAACAGGAACGCCGCCTCCATCTCCACGATGGTCTGGCGCACGTCGCCGCCGCCGAAGTGCCGTCCGGCGCCGCGAGCCAGGCTCTGGAACCCGGCCGCGACGGCCGACAGGTGCTCGGCGTCCTCACGGGACAGCCCCTTCGAGTAGCCGACGGCCAGGCCGTCGGTGGACAGGATCACCGCCTGTCTGACGGCGCCCACCCTGGTCGTGAGATCGTCGAGGAGCCAGTTCAGCTCGCCGGTGTTCGCAGTGGGTGTCGTCATAGGTCCCCCTCCTGGGCTTCTACTTCTCGGCCGCGCTCGGTGCCCCGCTGGAAGGCGGAGAACAGGTCGCGTACCTCGTCTGGCGATCTTTCCGGGTGTGTCTCTGGCTCTGGCTCGGGGGCCTTCAGTTGCGGTGCCAGGTTGGCCTGCTTGACCCGCCTCGGCAGACCCTTGTGGGTCGCGGTCGTGCCGCCGACCAGCGCGAGGGGCTTCCTGTCGCGCTTGGGCGGCTCGGCCGGAGGCAGGGCGGACCGCTCCACCAGCAGACCGCGCGGGATCAGCACGATAGCGGTCGTCCCGCCGAACGGCGAGGCCCGGACCAACACGTTCACGCCGTGCCTGGCCGCGAGCCTGGCCACCACGAACAGCCCGAGCCTGTCGCTGTCGGCCAGGTCGAACTCGGGCGGGTTGAGGAGCAGGCCGTTCAGCCGGGCGTACTCCTCGGGAGAGAGCCCGAGCCCCCTGTCCTCGACCTCGATCACGTAACCGTTGCTGACGGAGTCGCCGCGCACCTGCACCGTGGTGTTGGGCGGCGAGTAGATGGTGGCGTTCTCCAGCAGCTCGGCCACCAGGTGGACCATGTCGGCGGCGGCGGCGCCGTCGACCGCGGCCTGCGGCATGTGCTCCACGGCGATCCTGGTGTAGTCCTCGACCTCGGCGACGGCGGCCCTGACCACGTCGAGGGCGGGCACCGGCTCGTGCCACACCCGTCCGGGCGCCGATCCCGACAGGATGATCAGGCCCTCGGCGTGCCGCCGCATGCGGGTGGTCAGGTGGTCGAGGCGGAAGAGGTCCTCCAGCTCGTCGGCGTCGTCCGTACGGCGCTGCATGCCGTCCAGGAGGCCGAGCTGGCGGTGGAGCAGGCCCTGCTTGCGCCGGGCGAGGTTGAGGAAGACCTGGCTGATGCCGTGCCGGAGGTTCGCCTGGCCGACCGCGGCCTCGACGGCGGTGCGCTGCACGGAGGCGAACGCCTTGGCCACGTCGAGGATCTCGGCGGCCCCGCTGACCTTGAACGGCGGCGCCTCCTTCCTGACGTTGACCTCCTCGCCCGCGCGCAGCCGGGCGACCAGGCGCGGCAGCCGTACCTCTGCCAGGTCGAGCGCCGCCGACCTGAGCCCGGCGAGCTCGGAGGACAGGCGGCGGCCGAACCTCACGGAGATGATGATCGAGGCGATGACGGCGAGCAGGCCGACGCCGCCCGCGACGGCGATGCGGACCATGACGGTGGTCGAGACGTCCGCCGACCGCTCGGCCAGGATCCGGGCGGAGGCGGCGCCGAGCTTGTCGAGCTGCTTGGTGACCTCGGCGACCGGTTCCGTCCACTGCTCGGGGTCGGGCGGCGCCGCGCCGGTGATCGCGATCCGCGACTCGGCCCGCGCGAACCTGGAGTAGCCGGGGCCGGAGAAGAAGCGGTCGTAGGGGGCGCGCAGCTCGGTGTCGAGGGTCGCCAGCGCGCGGGTGTGCAGGAACGTGCGGGTGGCGACGTACTCGGTGAAGGCGGCCGCCTCGGCCTCGGCCATCTTGCCGTTGGCCAGGACGGCGCCGACCAGCGCGCTCTCCCTGGCGATGATCTCGCGGGCGTTGCTCATCGCCTGCAGCGCGGCGGCCTGCTGGAAGATCGGCAGGTCGGGGACCGCGGTCAGCTGCTCGTAGAGGCGGAACAGCGTGTCGAGCAGGTGGTTGTAGGCGTTGATGGTGTGGAGGCGGGTCTCCAGCCCGGCGTCGTGCGCGGCGCGGATGGAGTCGAGCCTGGCCAGCTCGCCGGCGGTGTCGCGCAGCGGCTGGCGCAGCTTGTCGTCGTCGGTGGCGGCGACGGCCGTGGTGAAGGCGGCCAGCGCGGTGTCGGTGCGCTCGCGCTGGGCGCTGAGTTCCCGGCCGCGTCTGGCCGGCGCGGTGGCGGAGGCGGCCCGTTCGGCCTGGAGCTGGAGCCCGAGCTCGGTGGACGTGACGCCGATGGTCTCGTAGAGCGTGTTGGCGCGGAGGAGGGCCTGGCCGTCGCTCACGGTCAGGTTGAGGACGAAGCCCCAGAGCGCGCTCAGGGACAGGAGCGGCAGGAGCAGCAACAGAAAGATCTTGAACCGAATCGACCGGTTTCTCGAGCCCATGTCCCAACCTCGGAGTACCGCGGCGATTTCCACGCTTTGTGTAAATATGCCTCGGAAGATCGCACAGGAGACTAGCACCGATTATGGTGGTGGCGCAGTGGAGGAACCTGATGATTAGTGTGATTATCGGGGCCGACGCCGGATTCCGCCGGGCCGGTATCCGGGCTGGCCGTCCCTGACCTGTGCTTTCGCGTCACGCTCCGGATCCGGTCGCTGACAGCTCTTCCCGAAGTCGTTCCGCCGACAAGGGTTCGGTCGCCGGACACCCGGAGTTCGCCGTGGCCTGGCTAGGGTCCGTGGGCTGTGAGCGACAGGGATCCGTACTTCGACAACGCCAAGTATCTGGCCATCGTGCTCGTCGTCTGCGGGCACATGATCGAGGACCTGCGCGACGACCCGATCGCCCACGCGCTGTACTTCTACGTCTACGTCTTCCACATGCCGCTCTTCATCACCCTGAGCGGCTATTTGTCACGAAATTTCACCTTTTCGTCGGGTAAGGCGCGCAAGCTGATCGCCACGCTCGCGGTGCCGTACGTGCTGTTCGAGCTGGCCTACGCGGTGCCCAGGCTGCTGCTGTACGGCAAGCTGGAGCTCAGCCTGCTCGACCCGTACTACCTGACGTGGTTCCTGATGTCGCTCTTCCTCTGGCGGCTGTCCACGCCGGTCTGGCAGCAGCTGCGCCGGCCGCTGGCCGTCGCGCTCGGCCTGTCGCTGCTGTCGGGCACGAGCGCGCTGCCCGACGAGCTGTCGATGAACCGCACCCTGGGCCTGCTGCCGTTCTACGTGCTCGGCCTCATGCTCAGGCCCGAACACGTCGAGCTGCTGCGCAGGCCGTCCATGAGGATCGTCGGAGCGGTGACGCTCGCGGCCGGGCTGGCGGCCGCGCTGCTCCTGCACGACGTCGTGCCCACCGAGTGGATCAGGTGGCGCCACGCCAACACCGCGATCGGCGTGGACGACGTCACCGGCAGCCTGATCAGGCTCGGGATGCTGGCGGCGGGAGCGGTGCTGGTGGCGGCGTTCATGGCGGTCACCCCCCGGGGCCGGACCTGGTTCTCGGGCCTCGGGGCGGCCACCATGTACGCCTACCTGCTGCACGGGTTCGTGGTGAAGGTGGCCGAACACCTGGACCTCGGGGTGCCGCTGTCGATCGCGCTCGGCGTGGCCGTGGCGACCGTGCTGTGCACGCCACCGGTCCGCGCGGCCTTCGGCTGGGCGGTCGAGCCCCGGATGTCCTGGGCGTTCACGGCCCTGCGGCGGCCCGTGCGGTAGCGCGCAGCCGGAGCGGCGGGGTGACGACGCCGGGCGAACCCGGCGACGAAACGCGCAGCCACGCCCTCACACCAGCAGCTCCCCCACGGCGCGGTGCGCGGCGGTGATCGCCGCGTCGGCGTAGGCCGCGGGAACGGAGTCGGAGTTGGCGATGGCGATCCTGCCGAACCGCCTGCGCGCCGTCTCGGCGGGGAAGGGCCCGTCGGGATGGAAGGCGTTCCACGGCCGGCAGTACTCAGGCGCGTAACCGTGGCCCCACCTGTTGACGGTGATCGCCTCGATGTCGCGGGCGGGGTCGAAGCCGCCGGAGTCGAGGAGCCGGGCCAGCTGGTCGCGGACGGTGTACTCCAGGTAGCTGAAGGGTGTCCTGAGCAGGGCGTGCCTCCCGGCGACCGCGGCGTGGGCGGGCGCCATGCCGGAGCTTGCCGGGGTGGCGACGAGGTGGACGTTGATCGGCTCGCCGGGATCCCTCGGGCAGGCGTAGCCCGGTGTGCTGACCGGGTGGTCCAGCTCCGAGACGCACCAGTAGGCGCCGGTCCAGCGCGCGTGGTGGACGCCCACGCGCTGCCATGCCGTCCAGTCGCGCAGCTGGACCGTGGCGTACAGCAGCGGCATCTTCACCGCCTCGCGCAGCGCGGCGCGCTGGTCGGCGGGCAGGTCCCTGACGATGTAGGGGATCACCGCGTTCCAGCAGGCCATGATCACCGCGCCGGCGCGGACGGTCCTGACCGCCGTGCCGTCGAAGTAGCCGACCGCCGCGCCGGCGGCGGTGCGGGCGTCGCCGTCGTTGGCGACGGAGACCACGGGGCTGGACAGCCGGAAGCGCACCCGGTTGGCCGCCAGGTCGAGCCTGCCGTAGTCGAAGGTGGCCGTGGTGATCCCGTCCATGTCCGTCGCGGTGGCGAAGCCGGGGATCATCCTGCCGACCATCATCCGCACGAGCGCCTGGTTGCCTTCGGGGAAGTGGTGGACGGCCGGGTCCTCGGCGCCCCACCCCTTGACCACGCTCGGCGAGTTGAACCTGGACGGCTTGCCGCGGTCGAGCCCGAGGCCCTGGAAGCCGGGGTAGTCCCAGCCGTCCGCGCTGCCCCAGGCGTCGATCGCGCCGAAGACGGTGGTGTCGTAGGCCCATTCGTCGCACGACATGGTCCGGCAGAACCGCTCCACGTCCGGATGGACCCCGGCGACCTCGAGGAGGTAGCGGGAGTAGGTGAGGGCGGCCAGGCGCTCCTCCTTCTCCTCCCGCGACAGGCCCGCCAGGTAGTCGGGCGGGTTCGTGTAGAGCCTGACCAGGTCCTTCCTGGCCGGCTCGGCCATCGGCAGCCGGGCGGCCAGCTCCTCGGGCGTGAGCCCCCCGGTGAGCCTGACGAGCCGTTCCGTGGCGAAGCTCTCCCTGTCGCACATGACGCCGCCGGTCATCCCGAGGTCGCGGTAGAGCTTGCGGTCGAAGGACGACGCCAGCGCCCGCAGCTCGACGCCGAGCTGGGCGAGCAGGATCCGGCCCTCGGCCGTCCACGCCGAGGGCGCCTCGATGGACTGCGAGCCGCCGTACCCGATGAGCGATCCGGCGCGCCCGCGCGGGGCGAACTCGTTGCGGCGCGCGTGCCCGCCGATCTCGTCGTGGTTGTCGAGGATCAGGATGCCGGCGTCCGGGTCGTTGTTCAGCCATTCGAAGGCCGCGCTCACGCCGCTGATGCCGCCGCCGACCACCACCAGGTCGTAGCTCTCGCCCGTGGGCCGAGGCGCGCCCGCGTACTGCCAGAACCTGCCGTCGCGCAGCGCGTGCGGGACGCTCATCGCCGCCGGGGTGTCGCCCCGCAGCCCGGTCAGCCCCGGAGGGAACCGCGCCTCCCGCGGGACCTCCAGCAGGTCGGTGCCGATCGCGCCGTGGGTGGCGGCGGCCCCGCAGCCGGCCAGCGATCCCAGCGCGGCCGCTCCGACGGCCATGGCCACGCCGTCGAAGAAGTCGCGGCGCGAGATGGGCCGGCCCATGCCGAGTTCGCGTGCCCTGTGCCGATCGATCTCCATGTCCCGATCATGGCGAGGGGCGGGAAATGCCGTGCTATGGCACGCGCATTTCGGCGAACATTTTACGCGTATTCCCCGAACTCCGCGCAGGTCTTTTCCGGTGCCCTAGAAAGGAGGGAGTCAGGGAAATGGAGAAAGCATGGTGAAATCATTTTCCGGGATATGTGCGGCGGTCATGTTGGTCGCAGGCTGCGGAGCCGCCTCGCCCGAGCCTCGCCCGAGTGCCGCGCGGTCCCCGGCGGCCGCCCGCGATCTCGGCGCCGCCCTCCTTCCCGCGCCGCCTGGCATGCGGGTCGCCTACGGTCCCGAGACCGGCCCCTACGGCGCGCTCGGCGCCACCCGGCAGGGAATGGCCGCCGTACGGCGGGGCAGCGCGTGCGCGCCGCGGCTCGACCTGGACCTTCCCGACGTGAGCGCCGCACCGGCCGCCGTCGTGGCCTACGGTTCCGACGAAGGATCGCTCACCCAGGTGCTGGTCGACCTGCCCTCCGCCTTTCCCGGGGAGCTGCCGGCGGCGTGCGCCTCCTACGCGGCGGTCGTGGAGGGCGCCCGGGTCAGCTATGTCACCAGGAAGCTCGAGCTGCCGCCGCTGGGCGACCAGTCGCGCGCCTATGTGACGGCCGTCACGGGCGGCGGCCAGAGCCTGGAGGTGGGCTCCGTGGTGATCAGGGCGGGCAGGGTGGTGATGAGCCTGCTCGTGGTCGCGCGAAAAGTAAATAATGCCGAGCTGGGTGACCAATGCCGCGAAGCTTACGAAAGGCTGACTCTCGCCATGAATAGCGACGGAACATGACGCGGAGCTGAGCGGCCGCTGCCGACGAGGTGCGGCTGGTCGGGCAGAACCCGACGGCGGTCCTGGAGACAGGCGAGACGCGGGCGACCCGCGCACCGGCCGCCGCCGGTCAGGTCACCGCGCGGTGCGTGAGCGGTGCGCGGCCCGTCAGCGGGCCCGGCGAGCCTTGCCCCATGACGAACACCACCAAGCGCGTCCTGATCTCCGGCGCCGGCCTCGCCGGGCCCGCCATGGCCCACTGGCTCCTCCGCGACGGCCACGACGTCACCGTCGTCGAACGCGCCCCGGCCATCCGCGACGGCGGGCAGGCGGTCGACTTCCGGGGCGAGGCGCACATGACCATGCTGGAGCGCATGGGCATCCTCGACGAGGTCCGCCGCCGCAGGACCGAGGGCGGCCCCCTGGTCATCATCGACGCCGAGGGCACCGAACAACTGCGCCTGCCCGCCTCCTTCACCGGCGGCGCCGTCGAGATCGCCCGCGGCGACCTGTCACACCTGCTGCACGACCTGACCAAGGACCGCGCGGAGTACCTGTTCGGCGACTCCGTCGCCGCCATGTCCGAGACCGCCGGCGGCGTCGACGTCGCCTTCGACAGCGGCGCGAGACGCGGCTTCGACCTGGTGATCGGCGCCGACGGGTTGCACTCCAACGTGCGCGGGCTCACCTTCGGCGCGGAGTCGCGCTTCCTGAAGCGGTCGGGCTACCACGCCGCCCTCTTCGACGCGCCCAACCACCTCGGGCTCAGCGGCCGGTCGCTCATGTACAGCGAGCCCGGCCGCGGCTGCCTCGTCTACCCCGCCGAGCGGGACCAGGACACCCTGACGGTCATGTGCGTGTTCGCCGCGGACGCCGTCGACTACCACCGTCGCGACGTCGCCGCCCAGAAGCGGCTGCTGGCCGAGGCGTACGCGGGGGCGGGCTGGGAACTGCCCACGCTGCTGTCCCACCTCGACGACACCGGCGCCTTCTACTTCGACGCGATCGGCCAGATCCACATGGACCGCTACACCAGCGGCCGCGTCGCGCTCATCGGCGACGCGGGATACGGCGCCACCATGGGCGGCATGGGCGCGGGCATGTCCCTCATCGCCTCCTACGTGCTCGCCGGCGAGCTGGCCGCCGCGGGCGGCGACCACACGGTCGCCTTCCCCCGCTACGAGGAGCAGATCCGCGGCTACGCCAAGGCCTGCCAGCGGGTCGCCGACGGGGCGGGCGGGTTCTTCGCGCCCAGGAACGTGCGCCGCCGCAACCGCGTCTACAAGATCCTGAGCTCGGGTCTCCTCGTCGGCCTCCTCGACCGGATGACCACCAAGGCCGCCAACTCCATCAGGCTCAAGGACTATGCCGTGTAACCATCGCGCCTCCCGGACCACTACTCCGTGTCAGCACACCCGAGACATGAGGGAGTTGGGCGGTGACGGATGAGCGAGAACGGTTCACCACCATCTACGACGAATGCCGGCAGCGCGTGTGGGCCTACGTGGTCACCAGAGCGGGGCGGCAGGTCGCCGACGAGGTGGTGAGCGAGACCTTCGCCATCGCCTGGCGCAAGCTCGACCAGGTGCCGGGCAACGCGCTGCCGTACCTGCTGGGGATCGCCAAGAACGTCCTGCGCGACACCATCAGGGACGAGGCCAGGCGCGAAGGGCTCGCCCGCGAGCTGCGCGAATGGGTCGCGGGCGACGTGGCCGACCAGGTGGCCGAGCGGCTCGGAGTCCTCAGGGCCATGGCCGGGCTCACCCAGGAGGAGCGCGAACTGCTCATCCTGGTCGCCTGGCAGGGACTGTCCACCCGCGACGCCGCCAAGGTCGTCGGCTGCTCGGTGCCCGCCTTCAAGGTCCGTCTCCACCGCGCGCGCAGGCGCCTGCGACGCGAGCTGGAACAGCCCCCCGCACCCGCCGTGTCCCGGCTCGGCCTCAAGGAGGAGTGGTCATGAACCCGATCGAGGAACTGCGCGCCGCCCGGCCCGCCCACCTCGGCGACGTCCCCACCGACGAGCGGACCAGGCGGTCCGAGCTCGCCTACGCCATGTCGCACGACCGGCCCACCAGACGCCGCCGCAAGCCCCGCCTGGCGTGGGGGCTCGGCCTGGCGGGCGCCGCCGCGGGCGTCACCGCCGTCGCCGTCCTGGCCACGAGCACCGGAGCGGGTACGGCTCCGCGCCCGCCGTCGGCCGCCATCGGGTCCGGCACCCCCGCCTCCAGCACTCCAGCCTCCAGCGCCCCCGTGAGGCTGTCCGCCCAGCAGGTGCTCCTGGTCGCCGCCACCAGCGCCGAGCGGCGGCCGCCGGCCTCGGGCCGGTTCTGGCACACCGAGACGTTCGCCAGGGGCCTGGTCACGACCTCCGACGGCTACACGATGGCCTCGGAGCAGCGCAGCGAGATGTGGGTCGGCAAGAACGGTCAGTGGTCCCGTGGCCAGTACCTCGGCGCCGAGCCCGCCACGCCTGACGACAGGGCGAAGTGGGAAGCCGCCGGATCGCCCGCCGAGGTCCGGATCTCCATGCCGGGCAAGGGCACGAGGGACAGGCGGCTCCCGCTCGCGGCCGGCAAGCCGTACAGCGACCACCACTCCGGCAAGGAGGTGTTCTGGCTGGGACGCAACGTCACCCTCGACGACCTGGCCGGGCTCCCGGACGACGAGGCGGGGCTGAAGGCCTGGCTCCTGCGGAACTACGAGGGCAAGGACACCGAGTCCGACCGGCCCATGGCCGAGGACGCGTGGCTGTTCCAGGTCACCGCGGGGCTCATCACCGACATGCCGGTCAGCGCCAAGGTGCGCGGCGCCGCCTTCCGCATGCTCGCCGCGCTGCCGTCCGTGACCGCCGTCGGACAGGTGACCGACGGGCAGGGCCGATCGGGTACGGCGATCGCCATCGAGACCGAGTCCCGGGTCAGCGCGCGGGACGCGGATCACGGGATCCTGCAGGACCGGCTGATCATCGACGAGGCGGCAGGGGTGGCGCTCGCCAGGGAGAGCGTCGTGGTGAAGCCGGGTGGCATGCAGGCCGGCCTGGCGCCCGGCACCGTCTGGAACACCGCCACGGTGGTACGCGCCGAGTGGACGGACTCCCGCACGTCCTGACGCGGGACGGGATGACGGCTTGCGGGCCACCGCGCCGTCAGCGTCGTCGCTCATCCGGAACCCGTCCCGTCCCGCTGTCACATTTCTCCGCCGGGGGTCGTCATGGAAGTGACGGCCCCGGCGCGGCCCCCGCACCGCGGACCGTCACCGATGACCATCCGATGACGGAGGAGAACGATCATGGAAGCACGTATGAGCCACCCGGCGTCGACGGTTCCCGGCGCGATGAAGGCCCTGCTGAGCGTGGGCGCGACCCTTGACCAGAGCGGCCTGTCGAAGCAGCTCGTCGAGCTCGTCAACCTGCGAGCCAGCCAGATCAACGGCTGCAGCGTCTGCGTCGACATGCACGCCCGCGCGCTGAAGAAGGCCGGCGAGAGCGACGAGCGGCTCTGGTCGGTGGCCGGGTGGCGGGACGCCCCCTACTTCACCGACGCCGAGCGGGCCGCCCTGGCGCTCGCCGAGGCCGTCACCCGGCTCAGTGACCGGCCGGAGGCGGTGTCCGACGAGATCTACGCCGATGCCGCCAAGCACTACGACGAGCCGCAGCTCGCGGCTCTCATCCTGGCGATCGCCACGGTCAACCTGTGGAACAGGCTCAACGCCGCCACCCGCCAGGTGGCGGGCGCCTGGGGCTGATCGTCCCGGCGACGGTCCGGCTGCGCGCCGCCTTCGCCCACTACGAGGTGGTGATGGGCACCCGCGCCATGTCGGCCCCCGAGCTCATCGACCGGCCGGTCCAGCAGCAGACGCTGGTGCTCGTCGGTCCCGACCAGGTGACGCTCGGCGGGGACCTGCTGGCCGTTCGCTGAAGCCGTCGCGCGCCCTGGCAAGCCGGTTAAAAGGGACGTGCAATCAGAAACCTCTAGAAAACGGATGAAACGCCCGGCGAGGGGCGTGGCGCGTCCCGTGCCTCGCCGCTCTCCCCGCCGGACCGACATCCGCAGGTGAGGCCACCACCATGACGACCCAGACCCGACAGCTGCCGAGGCCGCGGCCGGAGCCGTGCCAGGATCCGTGCCTGGATCCGTGCCTGGATCCGTGTTCGGAGCCGCCGCCGCCGTCCGGGCAGGGCAGGAGCCGGGACAGGAGCATGGTCGCCGTCATGGTGATCTCCGTGCTGTGCGCCGTCGGCTACCTCGGCTCGCTGGTCCCGTCGTACGGCGCGACCGTCGCCGACCTGGCCCTGGGGCTCGCGGCCGGGCTGGCGCCGCTGCCCGTCCTGCTCGGCGTCGTGCTCGCGATCGACCAGCTGGCGCAGAAACCGCGGCTGCACCTGGCCTTCGCCTTCGTGTGTGGCGCGGGGACCGCGCTGGTGGCGAGCGTCGTCGTGACGGGGTGGCTCACCCCCGACGGCCGGGCGGTCCTGACCCCGGCGGTCGAGGAGGTGGCCAAGGGCGCCGTGCTCGGGTGGCTGCTGTGGCGGCGCAAGGGCGCGATCACCACGCTGACCGACGGCATCGTCTACGCCGCCATGGCCGGGCTGGGGTTCGCGGCCGTGGAGAGCGCCGGTCACCACCTCGCCGTGTTCGCGCGGGGCGGGCAGGGCGACCTGCTGCACGCGTTCGTCCAGCACGGGCTCGGGTCGGGGATCGCCCACCCCCTGTGGAGCGCGCTGCTCGGGCTGGGCGCCGGCTACGCGGCCGTCTCGCGGAGCCGGACGAGCGTCCTGATCGTCCCCCTGTACGGCACGGCCGCCGTCCTTCTCCACAGCCTGTGGAACCACGCGATCCTCTCCGTCCCGACCGGACACGCCCCCGTCGCCGGCGAGAGGGCGGTCTCCGTGGCGTGCGCCGCGGCCGTCATCGTCCTGGCCGGCGCGATCACCGCCGAGCACCGCGGGCTGGTCGCCGCGATCGGCCGCCACCTGCCCCGCTACCAGCCGACGGGCCTGGTCACGCCGCGCGACATCGCCATGCTCTCCTCCCCGCACGGCCGCTGGCAGGCCCTCCACCACGCCCGGCGGCTCGGCGCCGGGCCCGCGATGGCCGACTACCAGCGGGCCGCCACCGAGCTGGTCATCCTGAGCCGCCAGGCCGAGCGCGGCGCCGCACCACCCGGTGACCAGGTGGCGGAACGGCTGGCGGCCATGTCCCAGGCCCGCGCCGCGCTACGCGCAGCTGCACTATGAAGGAGCGTTTGCGACCGGGGGTGCTGTGAGAGGAAGCGTCGCGACCGGGGGTGCTGTGAGAGGAAGCGTCGCGACCGGGGGTGCTGTGAGAGGAAGCGTCGCGACCGGGGGTGCTGTGAGGAAGCGTCGCGACCGGGGGCTGTGAGCGAGGGTTGCGCTGCGGTGTTCCGGATGGGCGGCCGCACCCCTGTTCCTGCCGTTGCCGGGGCGTACCGGGTGGGCGGCTATGCCGCTGCTCGGGCGGGGGCTGTGCCGGTGCTTGACCGGCGGCGCAGCCAGTAGGCGAGGACCGCGGCGCCCAGCAGCGCCCCCCACAGCGGGTACGGCCACAGCAGCAGCGTGAGCGGCTGCCCCCGCAGGACCGCGTCGATCGCGAGGCCCGGCGAGGCCAGGAAGCAGACCCCCGTGATCAGGCCACCGGCGATGACGGGCAGCCGTACCGGAACCGGACGCCCGTGGTAGATCGGCACCCAGCGCGGGAACACCTCGCCCCACCTGCTGATCAGCCCCAGCGTCAGCACGGCGCCGATCAGTCCGGCGAAGGCGAGCAGCAGGCCCTGCATCCGGAGGGCCGCGTCCATGTTCGGCCCGGTGACGTCGGAGTCGGTCGCCCAGGGCGTCAGCCAGGTCAGCCGGTAGAGCGCGTACGGCAGCGGGCACAGCGCCGCCCCGATCGTGACGACGCGCCCCCACCGGGCGACCGACTCGGGCCTCGTCCACCGCGGCGGCTCCGCCGGCCGGAAGGACCTCACCGCGATCACCGCCCACACCGCCCACGCGGCGGCGTTGGCCAGCGTCCAGGCGAGCCGCCCGCCGTAGGAGGCGAAACTTCCGGCGACGTTGCCCAGGTAGGTCGCCACCGTGGTCAGCGCGCCCGCCCCGGTGAGCACGTCGGCGACCACCAGGGCGGCCAGCGCGGCCAGGCCCGCCACGCCGTACGGCTTGCCGCGCAGGCCGGCCATGACCACGACGCCGAGCATGGCGACGGGCCCCAGCACCGCCAGGCCGTACGCGAAGAGGGACATGATGCCGGCGTCGGACATCACCACGCCGAAGAAGAGCAACTGCGCGACCGCCCCCACTCGCACCACCGGCCGCGGCCCGAAGATCGTCACCAGCCCCGCGAGCCCGGCGGCGACGGTCATCGGACCGGCCACCCCGTGCTCGATGAGGTGCGACAGCGACACCTTGACGCGGTCTCCGGCGCCGAACGGGTAGCTCGCCGGAGTCGTCCACCACAGAATCCCGACAGCGGTCACCGCCAGCGACAGCGCCGCGCCCAGGATGCGATCCCTTCTCGTCATGCCGCTCACGCTAGGAACGCCCGCACCGGCACACCTCCCCCTGACGAGGGAGGCCACGCCACGCCGCGTCGGCTAGCGTCGCTCCACGTGAGAGGCCGTATCGCCCGCGCCGTCGGAGCGGGCACCTACCAGTTGCTGGGCGCCGCGCTGCTGACTCCCGCGGCCGTGGCGCTCGGCATAGTGATCATGGCCGAGGTGACGCCGGGACGCGTCCTGGCGCTGTGGGCGGCGTGCCTGCCCGCCTCGGTGCTGCTCGCCACGGTGCCGCTGACGCGGCGCATCGAGGCGGCCGCGCTGTCGGAACTGCTCGGCGTCGAAGTGCCCGAGCGGGCCGACCGCCTCTACCTCCTCGCCTTGACGAGCCTGCACCTGTACGGCGGCGCCACGCTCAGCGCGGGCGTCCTGCTGCTGGCACCCGGGCTGGTCAAGCTCGGCGACCTGGGGCTCTGGACCGCGAATCCCGGCGCGATGGCCCCGATACCTCTCCTGGCCGCCGCCACGCTGGCCGCGCTGGTCGCCGCCGGGTTCGCCCAGCGGTGGGCGGCGCGCCGCCTCCTGCGCGCCGAGCCGTCCCGCACGATCGAGGAGCTCGGCCGGCGCGAGAGCCTCGCCCTGGAACTGCACGACTCGGTCGGCCATGCCCTCAGCGTCGTCCTGGTCCAGGCCATGGCCGCCCAGGCGTCGCTGCAGCGCAGGCAGACGGACGTCGCCACCGCCGGCCGGTCGCTCGAGCACCTGATGGCCACCGCGCGCGACGCCCAGCAGGACCTCGACGTGCTGCTCGGGGTGCTCGACGACGGCGACGCCGGGCAGGGGCCCACGCTGGACGCGCTCGGCACGCTCACCCGTGGTGTGGACGTGCGGGCGAGCGTCGATCGTCTCGACCGGGTGCCGGGGGCGACCTCCCGTGCGGCCTACGCGATCACCAGGGAGGCGCTCACGAACGCCCTCCGTCACGGGCACGGGCCGATCACCCTCGACATCGCCGTCACCGACACCCTGGTGCTGACCGTGGAGAACGCGACATCGGCTCCTACGGCCGCCACGGCTCCCCGCAGCACTGCGACCCCTCCGGGCATCCCGGATATGCCAGGCATCCCGGACGCGCCGGGTATCCCGGAGGTACCGGGCACCCCTGACGCGCTGGGCACCCCTGACGTGGCGGTCATCCCGGAAGTGGCGGTCATCCCGGACGTCTCGGGCGTTTCCGGTGCGCCGGGCGCGCCTGGCGTGGTGGGTTCGCCGGGGGTGTCCGGTGCGTCGGGCGGGCTGAGGGCGTCGGATCCACCAGGTGCGCCGGGGGTGCCAGGGTCCTCCGGCAGGGCCGGGCGCGGCCTGACCGGCATGCGGATGCGGGCCCGCCTCGTCGGCGGCACCTGTACCCATCAGAAGGAGGTGGACGGCACGTGGCGCATCCAGGCGACGCTGCCGCTGTGATCAGGGTCGTCCTGGCCGACGACGAGAAGCTGATCCGCTCGGGATGGGCCGCGATGCTCTCCCTCCACGACGACATCGCGGTCGTCGGCGAGGCGTCCGACGGTCGCGAGGCCGTCGAGGCAGGTCTCGGCGCGGACGTCGTCCTCATGGACGTCCGCATGCCCCGCATGGACGGCCTCGCCGCCACCCAGGAGCTGGCCCGCCGCTCGCCCGCGACCCGGGTCGTGGTGGTCACGACGTTCGAGAACGACCAGCTGGTCTGGGGTGCCCTGCGCGCCGGCGCGGCCGGCTACGTGCTCAAACGCGCCCCGGCGAGCGAGCTGGTGGACGCCGTCCGGCTGGTCCACTCCCGCGACGCGGTGCTCTTCCCCGACGCGCTGCGCCGCATCGCCACCCACCATCTCGGTACGGCAGGCCCCCGTACACCCGGACGCGTTCCGGGACAGGGGACCAGCGGCTCGACCGTGAAGGAGCCGGCGGGACCTGACCTGCGACCACCCGGTCAGACGGGACGCGACCTGGGCCGGGCCGGCCAGGCGGGGCGCGGGCGTGCTGGGAACCGCCGATCAGGACTGGGCGGGCGTGCGGGCGATCGGCTGCCGGGGCGTGGATGGTGGCGCGGTTCGGCGGGGAGCGCCGGGGCGACGTGGCGGGCGCCGGTGGAGCTGACCCCGCGCGAGCTGGACGTCCTGCGGCAGATCGCCCACGGCCAGAACAACGCCGAGATCGCGGCCGCGCTGTACGTGTCGAAGGAGACGGTCAAGACGCACGTCCGCAACGTCCTGGACAAGCTCGGCGCCCGCGACCGCACCCAGGCGGCGGTTCTCGCCTACGAGCTCGGTCTCGTCTTCGCGGGCGCCGAGGCGTGGGATCAGCCGAGCGGCCCCTTCTCCTCCAGGGTGTAGCCGCCCTTGATCACCGGTGAGTCGGGCGCCGGCGCCATGCACCTGGTCAGGAGCGGTTCTCCCTCCGCCGTCGCCCCGGCCAGCCCGATCATGCTGGGGCCCGCGCCCTTCGGGGCGACGTAGAAGCTCACCCCCATGCGCACGCGCCGTTTCAGCAGGTCCTCCCAGGGCCCGCCCGGGAGTCACCCGGACGAGCGTGAGATCGAGGTGGCAGTCCCACAGCACCAGCGGCGTCCCGTTGACGGTGCTGCCACGGTCGGCCGGCCCCACGCACCGTCCTGCCGATCGACGCGAGGGTGAGAACGCGAGTCTGACCCTCGCGGTCAGCCCGGGAGACGGCCGCCTGTCGTACGGTCGAGGAAGACGGGTGAGGGGAGATCGACGTGGTCCCAGGCTGCGGCAACTGCGATTGCTACGTGGAAGAACGAGTCCTGTTCAGGCCGCCGGACGAGCGCTGACCGATCGTGCTGGAGGGGCTCGCTCGGCGACGGGGCCCCTCTACCACCCGCTGATGCGACGTCACGCGTACGGCCCGCGTCCGCGCCGAGCCGTACGGCCCGCGTCCGCGCCGAGCCGTACGGCCCGCGTCCGCGCCGAGCCGTACGGCCCGCGTCCGCGCCGAGCCGTACAGCCCACGCCCACGCCGAGCCGTACGGCCCGCGTCCGCGCCGACGCCGTACGCCGTAGTGTGACGTCCCCGGACGTGCGTCGGCCGCGTGGAGCGGCCGAGGTCGACGGCGTGGGCGTCTCCCGACGTGGCGGCCCCTGCCGTCGGGCGCTCGTGCGGGTCAGAGCATGACGTGGGATTCCGGGTGGCCCACGAAGGAGAACTGGGCGACCCGGTTCAGCTTGATGTCGTCGGCCTGCCACGTGTGCATCGCCGAGTCGGCGCTGCGCCAGTACACGAAGTTGAACCGGTCGGCCGAGTAGATCTTGACCTTGTCCTCCTTCAGCCGCCGCACCAGGTGGGTGTCCTCGCCGCGGGTGATGTCGGCGAAGCCGTACGAGCGGAACATGTCGGCCTTGCCGAGGAACGTGCCGCCCTGCACCAGCCACGTGTAGCGGTGTTCGAGGCCGGGCAGGCGGAGCATGGTCGTGTTGGTGCCCTCGAAGTAGGTGTAGTGGGC
This sequence comes from Nonomuraea sp. NPDC003804, assembly GCF_040610675.1. Taxonomy (NCBI): domain Bacteria; kingdom Bacillati; phylum Actinomycetota; class Actinomycetes; order Streptosporangiales; family Streptosporangiaceae; genus Nonomuraea; species Nonomuraea sp. NPDC003804. The sequence goes on along the minus strand of NZ_JBEXMT010000041.1, from coordinate 36,097 downwards.
GCCCTTGCCGACGAGTTCGGCGTCGGAGTAGTCGAAGGCCCGCACCAGGTCGGACAGGTAGTGCTCGCCGTACAGGTTGTCGTCGTCCATCTTGGCGACGAGCTCGCCGTCGGCGGCGGCGATGCCCAGGTTCATGCACGCGCCCAGGGACATGTCGGCGGCGGCGGGCAGGACGACGACGTCGGAGATGCCCGCCATGCGGGCCTTGTCGGCGACGACGACGGGGTCGATGTCGAGGCCGTGCAGGACCATGACGAGCTGGAGCGGCCGGTGGCGCTGCCGGGCGACGGAGCTGATGGCGTGTTCGATCTGCGCGGCGCGGTTGGTCGGCAGGACGACGGAGATGGCGCGCGAGCGCGACTCGACCGGGTGGCCCATGAGGCCGAGGATCTGGTCGACGCGGTGGGAGAACAGGTGCTTGTCGAAGACCTCGCGCATGGCGAGGTGGCCCATGCGGGCGCGCAGCTCGGGGCTGTTGATCAGGTGGAGCACCTGGTTGAAGGACTCGATGGGCTCGCGGGCGATGGGGATGAGCGGGCCGAAGGTCTCCTCGATGGCGCGGGACCAGCCGGAGACGACGGGGGTGGCGCACGCTGACAGTTCGAAGACGCGGCGCGCGCACATGGTGGGCGACTCGAGTACCGAGTTGACGTTGAGGAAGACCTTGTACATCCGGTAGGCCGCGAGCATCTGGTCGTAGGGGAGCTCGCCCACGATGTGCGGCCGGTACTTCTCGGGCCAGGCGTACTTGTCGTCGACGGAGCCGTTGCGCGCGAAGATGTGCAGGCCGAGCTCCCTGATCGGGTCGATCACGGTCTCCATCTGCTCGCGGCGCTCGGGGTGCTTGTCGCGGAAGTACATGCCCGCGAAGACCACGTCGTGCAGGCGTCCCTGCTTCTGCTGGATGGGGTTGTGCACGCGGGGCTGGGCGGCGAACTGCAGGACGTCCACCCGGTCATGTCCCAGAACTTCACGATATTTCGGGATCATGTCGCCGTCGCAGGTGAACACGTAGTCGAACAGCTTCGCCGTGTCGATGAAGAAGTCGAAGTTGGGCGGGTCCTCCTTGTTCCAGAAGACCGTGGGGATGCCCTCGGCGCGGCACCACGCGACCAGGTCCCGCAGCTCCTGCTTGGGCGCGTTGGTGCCGGTCATCTGGTAACGCCAGCGGCCCTGGTTGCCGTGCCAGGCCGACTCGCAGAACAGCAGGTCGGGCCGCTTCTCGGCGAAGATCTCCGGCCAGTCGCGCAGGCCGAACTCGATCTGGTCCCACTCGTAGCGGAAGGCCATCCTGGAGAAGTCGTCCAGGATGACGGCGACCTTCAGGTCGGGCCGGTTGATCGGCCCGGTGGGCCACTTGACCGTCGGCACCTCGACCAGCGGCGGGCGGTTGCCCGCCGCCTCGGTGACCGTCGAGACCGGCGTCGGCGCGGCGGGCGCCTTCTCGGTCGAGCGCACCGCCGCCACGACCTTGCCCGGCTTCTTGGACGTCAGCGCCTCGCCCAGCTTGAACGCGCGCTTGGTCTGCGTGGCCTGCAGCTTCCAGGTGGCGTACTCGGCGCGGGCCTCGGCGATCTCCAGCCGCCGCCGCAGCTCCTTGATCTCCTCTTCGTACCTCTCGACGAGCTTGCGCTCCTCAGGGAGCCAGTTGATCGGCCCGAGTCGCTGGAAGGTCGGCTCTTCTGAAGACATCCGCTCGTCCTCACTAAGTCAAAGGAGGTCTGTCATGGTACGGCTACTGCCGCCCGTTTCGTGAGGCCGGCGAGAGGTTCTCCCCCTTCAGCCACGACGCGATGACCCGCGCGATCCTCGGCCCCGCGGCGCCGTCCCACAGCACGGGCAGTTCCCCGGCCGGGGTCGTGGCCCCGTCGGACAGCGCCTTGGACGCGGCGGCGGCCAGCGCCGCGGGGGTGACGAGCCTGTTGGTGCCGTGGGTGACGGTGATCGGCCGCTCGGTGTTGGGCCTGACGGTGAGGCACGGCACGCCGAGCATCGTGGTCTCTTCCTGCACGCCGCCCGAGTCGGTCACGACCAGCGCGGCGCCCCGCACGAGCGAGAGGAAGTCGACGTACCCGAGCGGGTCGACGACCTTGACGTCGGGCCCGTCGACCAGGCCGACCGCGGCGAGCTGGGCGCGCCCGCGCGGGTGCATCGGCACGACCAGCGGGACCTGCGCGGCGACCTCGAGGACGGCGGAGACGAGCTCGCGGGCGGCCTCGGGCGTGTCCACGTTCGCCGGGCGGTGCAGCGTGGCCACGGCATAACGAGAAGGTATGCCGAGCCGTTCGACGACAGGCGCGGGGTCGAGCGAGGGGAGCGCGGCGAAGAGGCTGTCGATCATCGGGTTGCCGACCAGATGCGTCCTGGCGGCGGGCACGCCCTCGGCGGCCAGGTACGACAGCGCTTCGGGCGAGGTGGCGAACAGCAGGTCCGACAGCGAGTCGGTGACGATCCTGTTGACCTCCTCGGGCATCCCGCGGTCGAAGGAGCGCAGGCCCGCCTCGACGTGGGCGGTGGCGACGCCGAGCTTGGCGCAGACGAGGATGGCGGCCAGCGTGGAGTTGACGTCCCCGTAGACGATCACGAGGTCGGGCTCCTGCGCCAGGAAGACCTCCTCGAGGCCGACGAGGAGGGCCGCGGTCTGCTTGGCGTGCGTTCCCGATCCGACTCCGAGGTTCGCGACGGGTGCGGGGAGTCCGAGGTCGGCGAAGAAGACGTCCGACATCAGCGCGTCGTAGTGCTGACCGGTGTGGATGATGCCCTGCCGCACGCCCAGCTCGTCGAGTCCGCGGACCACGGGGGCGGCCTTCACGAAGTTGGGACGGGCGCCGAGGACATGGAGGACCAGGGGGTTCTCCCTCATCTACCTCGCCTTTCATAGCGGAAGGGGAAAAACGTTGCCTATGGTACGGTCACCGCGTGGTATCCGACGCCAGACCAAAGGTTTCCGCCAAGTCGGCCAGGGCCGGAGTCGGTGGACTTCTCAAGGGCTTCATCCAGCATCCGGTCATCGTTTCCCGCGTCGTCGTCGCGAAGGTGAAATCCGACCCCGTCCGGGTCGCCCAAGCCGCCGCCGACGCGCTCCCGCCGAGGCTGCGCCCCGTCGTGGGCCGGGTCGCCTGGCCGGCCGCCCGCAAGGTACGGCGTGCCGTCCGCAAGGTCGGCATGCGCGTGGTGAAGGCGCCGTGGAACGAGGCCAAGGCGCACTGGGACGCCGGACGCGTCACCGAGGCGGCCGAGGTCCTCGAGCCGCACGCCAAGTACCCCTTCGTGAAGCGCAGGGCCGCCTACTACCGGGGCGAGCTGGCCGCGATCAGCCCTGACCCGATCCCGCCGCGTCCCAAGGTGGCGATCACCGAGCGCGTGGCCGGCCGGGTGCTGCACATGGTCACCAACGCCCTGCCGTACACGCAGGCGGGTTACACGGTGCGCACGCACCGGATCGTGACCGCGCAGAAGGCGAAGGGCCTCGACCCGCACGTCGTGACCAGCTGGGGCTGGCCGATGCTGCAGGGGCACGCGGACGCCGCGCCGTTCGAGGAGCTCGACGGCATCCCGTACCACCGGCTGCTGCCGGACGGGCGGCAGGAGATGCCGTTCGAGACGCGGGGACGCATCATCCTGGGCGCCGAGCGCGTCACCGAGCTGGTCGCCACGCTGCGGCCGCAGGTGCTGCACGCGGCCACCGACCACCGCAACGGGTCGATGGCGTACGCGGTCCGTGAGCGGACGGGCACGCCGTTCGTCTACGAGGTGCGCGGCTTCCTGGAGGAGACCTGGGCCTCGCGCGACCCGATCCGCATCGGCAGCGAGCGGCACGTCCTCCAGCGCGAGCGTGAGGCGTTCCTGATGCGCGAGGCGGACGCGGTGGTCACGCTGGCCGAGACCATGGCGCAGGAGATCGTGGAGCGCGGCGTGCCGCGCGAGAAGATCCGTCTGGCGCCCAACGCGGTGGACGACTCGCTGCTGACGGCCGACTACGACGGCGCGGCCTTCCGCCGGTCGATGGGCATCGGCGACGACGAGATCGTGGTCGGCTCGGTCTCCAGCATCGTGGCCTACGAGGGTTTCGCGACCCTGCTGCGGGCGGGCGCGCTGCTCAGGAAGGACGTCAGGGTCCTCATCGTCGGCGACGGCACCGAGCGGGACAACCTGCTCGCGCTCGTGGAGGAGCTCGGCCTCGACAACGCCATCCTGCCGGGCCGGGTGGGCCCCGAGGAGGCGCTGCAGGCGCAGGCGGCGATCGACATCTTCGTCTGCCCCCGCGAGGACCTGAGGGTGTGCCGGCTCGTTACGCCATTGAAACCCGTCGAGGCGATGGCGCTCGGCAAGCCCGTCGTGCTGAGCGATCTGCCCGCGCTGTCCGAGCTCGTCGGCTCCGAGGGCGCGGGTCTGCTGGTCCCGCCCGGCGACCCGGAGGCGCTCGCCAAGGCGCTGTCCGACCTGCGACAGGACCCGGCCAGGCGAGCTGAGATGGGTGAGGCTGGAAAGGCTGAAGTGGCAGCAAAGCGGACATGGAGCCGCGTTGCCGAGACTTATCGTGACCTTTACCGAACGCTTGAAGAACGATGACCTACAAGTTCGCTGTCGGTTCTGACGGGTTCAGTCGCATTAGGCGTGAGCTAGGTGGACTTGAGATAACCTTTGCCACCATGAAGTGTTCTAAGGCGATGTCGTGACGGATTTCGACCTGGCAGTCATCGGCCTGGGTTACGTCGGCATGCCGCTGGCCAAGGAGGCCGTGGCGGCAGGCCTGCGGGTCGTCGGCGTGGACGTCGACCCCCGCAAGGTCGACGCGCTCAACGCCGGTCAGTCCTACATCGACGACCTGACCGACGCCGACCTCGAGCACATGCTGGCCAACGGCTTCAGCGCCACGCTCGACGAGTCGGTGCTGGCAGCCAGCGACACGATCGTCATCTGCGTTCCCACGCCGCTGGACGAGGACCACCGTCCCGACCTGTCGGCGGTCGAGGGCGCGACCAAGGCGGTCGCGCGCAACCTCAGCCGCGGCACCCTCGTCGTCCTGGAGTCCACGACCTACCCCGGCACCACCGACGGCGTGGCCAGGCCGCTGCTCGAGACCTCGGGCCTCGTCGCCGGCGTCGACTTCCAGCTCGCCTTCTCTCCCGAGCGCATCGACCCCGGCAACCCCAAGTACGGCCTGCGCAACACCCCCAAGGTCGTCGGCGGCTACACCGACACCTGCCGTGACCGGGCCACCGCCTTCTACGGCCAGTTCATCGAGCAGATCGTGCCGGTCAGCGGCACCCGTGAGGCCGAGATGGCCAAGCTGCTGGAGAACACCTACCGGCACGTCAACATCGCCCTCGTCAACGAGATGGCGATCTTCTGCGACGAGCTCGGCGTCGACCTGTGGGAGGCGATCGAGGCCGCGGCGACCAAGCCGTTCGGCTTCCAGAAGTTCCTTCCCGGACCCGGCGTCGGCGGGCACTGCATCCCCGTGGACCCCGGCTACCTGTCGTACACGGTCCGCAAGCTCGGCTACCCGTTCCGGTTCGTCGAGCTGGCGCAGGAGATCAACGAGCGGATGCCCGCGTACGTGGTCAACCGCGTCCAGCGCCTGCTCAACCGGCACCGCAAGGCCGTGAACGGCGCCAAGGTCGTGCTGCTCGGCGTCACCTACAAGCCGGACATCGCCGACGAGCGCGAGACCCCCGCCCTGCCCGTCGCCCGGGCGCTGCTGGAGCTGGGCGCGGAGCTCACGTTCGTGGACCCGTACGTCAAGGAGTGGTCGGTTGACGGCACCGCGGTGCCGCGTGAGGAGGACCTGGCCGAGGCCGTCGTGAATGCGGACGTGACGCTGCTGCTGCAGCAGCACGCCGCTTTCGACCTCGACATGGTCGAGGAGAACGCCAAGCTCGTGCTGGACACCCGCGGCGTGCTCGCCGAGGGTGAACGCGTCGAGCGGCTGTAGCGACAGGGGGCTGCGCGCAGTGCACGTGCTCGTCATGACGGTGGTGCATAACCCCGAGGACGCCCGGATCCTGCACCGGCAGATCCGCGCTCTCGTGGATGCCGGTCATGAGGTCACGTACGCGGCGTCCTTCTCCGCCCACGGCGTGGTCGCCAGGCCGTGGGTGAACGCCATCGACCTGCCCAGGGCGGCCCAGCGCAAGCGCGTCCGGGCGGTGTGGGAGGCGCGAAGGGCGTTCAAGCGCCTGCGTGACAAGGTCGACCTCGTCCTCATCCACGACCCCGAGCTGCTGTTCTCGGTCTGGGGCATGCGCCGCAGGCCGCCCGTGGTCTGGGACGTGCACGAGGACACCCCGGCCACGCTGTCGCTGAAGCCCTGGCTGCCGTCGTTCCTGCGTCCGCCGGTGCGCTTCCTGGCCCGCCTGCTGGAGGGCACCGCCGAGCGGGGACTGCACCTGCTGCTGGCGGAGACCGCCTACGCGGGCAGGTTCAAGCACGCCCACCTCATCGTCCCCAACGAGACGTGGGTGCCCGACGACGTGACGCCGCCCGGCGACGACAGGGTCGTCTACCTCGGCTGGCTGTCCAGGGCGCGCGGCGTCCAGGAGGCGATCGAGGTCGGCCGCCTGCTGCAGCCGTACAAGGTGGCGGTCGAACTGATCGGCTACGCCGACCCGCAGTCGCGGCCCGCGCTCAACCAGGCGGTGGCCGACGGCGTGCTGGAGTGGCGTGACTTCATGCCGAACGACGAGGCGCTGAAGCGGCTCGACGGCGCGCTGGCCGGGCTGTCGCTCCTGCACGACGAGCCCAACTACCGCCACTCCATGCCCACGAAGATCGTGGAGTACATGGCGCACGGGATCCCCGTGATAACGACTCCCTCGCCGCGCGCGGTGGAGCTGGTCGAGCGGTACTCCAGCGGCGTGGTCGTGCCGTGGGAGGACCCCAAGGCCGTGGCGCAGGCCGTCCTGTCACTCAGGGACGACCAGCGCGAACGGCACGCGATGGGGGCCCGCGGTTACGCCGCGGCCCGCGCCAACCACCACTGGCCGAACTCGGCACGCAGGTTCGTCGCCCAGCTGGAGTCCTGGGCCGGCGTCAAGAAGTAGCGTTTATCCCCTGCTGATCACGAGGGCGGTAGGTTCCTGAACGTGCGCTGGCTCACTGTGCTTCTGGGTGCCGCGATCCTGGCCGCCATCGCGGCGGTGGTCATGGTCCTTCCCGCTAAGGAGCCGACCGCGGGCGGCACCCGGACCTCGGCCGCCCCCTCCGCGTCGAAGAAGGCGTTGCCGCAGCCGACCGCCAAGCAGTTCAGGGACTCCTGCGGCACCTTCGACCTGCAGGACGTCAAGCCGTACGCGATCACCGGCTACTGGATCACCCCGTCGAGCAACCCGTGCACGTGGCGGCACCAGATGGAGGAGATCCACGCCGCCGGCGGCGACACCGTCATCAGGATCGGGTACGGCCTGCAGTACCGGCCGGTCAGGGACGGCCAGATCCTGACCAGGGACGGCGAGGTCGACCCGCGCTACACCGACTGCGAGGGGTGCTGGACCGAGGCGGAGGACGACCTCAGGCGGGCCAACCCGGATAACAGGATCGGCCGCACCTTCGTGTACCGGACCGACGAGGCGTTCGGCCCGGGCCTGTTCCGCTGCCCCCAGATGGAACGCGCCATCGAGAGCCACAAGCGCGTCTACTACCGGCTCATCGCCGCGCCCGACGGCTCCGACGACGCCACCTGCGACTTCAGCAAGACGGGACGCTCCTACGACCTGATCCTGATCGCCGGCGCGAAGAAGGACAGCCTCGAGGAGCTGCTCGACCTCGGCGAGACGTTCGGCATCCAGGTCTTCCCCTCGCTGCCGATGGCGCCGCGCGACTCGGACGTGGCGACCAGGGCCAGCCAGAAGCACATGCCCGTGCTCGTCACGCTGACCCGCAGGATCCTGCAGGACTACGGCGACCGCTTCAAGGACAGGGCCTCGCTCGGCGGCTTCTACCAGCCCTTCGAGCTGCAGATGGGCGCCACCATGGCCACCAACCCGACCCTGCAGGTCTACTCCGAGCAGCACGTCATCATCGAGCAGGAGCTGCCCGGCAAGCCGATCCTGGTCAGTCCCTACATGGACGCCCGCAAGCGGGTGGGGTTCGGCCAGACCCCGAAGCAGGTCGCCGAGGGCTTCAAGGCGCTGGCCAAGTCGGGCGTCGGCATCATCGCCCCCCAGGACAGCAGGGGCACCGGCAAGGTCGGCCTGTTCTGGCCCGACCAGCGGTACGACGAGGTCGACCCGCGCCTGCGCCCGGTCGTCGGCGAGACCACCTACGACACCGCCTACCACGGCTCGACCCGCGACTACTACCGTGAGATGGCCCTCGCCCGCGAGCAACTCGTCGAGGAGGGCTTCGAGGTCGACCTGTGGGCGAACGTCGAGTCGTTCGAGCCCTCGGCCGTCACCCCGTGCCAGCCGCAGGGCACCCGCGGCGCGACCGACAAGAAGCGCCTCGACGCGGCGGTCGCGATGACCGGCAGGTACGTGCAGAAGGTCGTCTCCTACATGTGGAGCGACTTCTTCACCTGCGGCGACTCCCCGCTCAAGGAGCAGGTCACGGCCGACCACCGGCGGCCCATCGCGGTCGACGCGGTCAGGACCTCGCCGAACGAGGAGGACGGCATCGAGGTCCGCGGCTACAACCTGGAGCCGGGCGGCACCATCACGATGACCTGGCCGGGCGGGTCGGCCGAGCTGCTGATCTCCGCGACCGACGCGCCCAACGAGGCCATGGCCGACCGCATCGTGGTCGCCTGGGTGCCCTTCGACTGGTCGCAGGTGCCCCTCGGCGTCTGGGTCAAGGTCGGGGTGCGCTCACCGGCGGGCCTGGAGGCCACCGAGCCGTTGCACGTGCGCGTCAGCGTGTAACGTGCCTGGCATGGTCCCCACCGTTCCGGTCAGCGTGGACCTCGTCGTCCTCACTGTCCGTTGTCAGGCGCTCTCGGCTCTGCTGTGGCGCCGTGACAACCCGCCGTTCCTGCGCCGATGGTCGCTGTCCGGCGGCTTCATCCAACTCGACGAGGACCTGCCCGACGCCGCCCGCCGCATCCTGGCCGAACGCGCGGGCCTGCCCGGCGCGCCCGTCCACCTGGAGCAGCTGCAGACCTACGGCTACCCCGACCGCGACCCGCGCCAGCGCGTCCTGTCCGTGGCCTACCTGGGGCTGGCTCCCGACCTGCCCGCCTCGGAGAAGGCGCACATGGCGTGGGTGCCCGTCTCCGAGCTGAACGTCATGGCCTTCGACCACCGGCGCATCATGCTCGACGGCATCGAGCGGGCGCGCGCCAAGCTGGAGTACACCTCGCTCGGCGCGGCCTTCTGCCCGCCCGAGTTCACGGTGGCCGACCTGCGGCGCGTCTACGAGATCGTCTGGGGGCGCCCGCTCGACCCGCGCAACTTCCACCGCAAGGTGACCAAGGCCGAGGGGTTCCTCGTCGAGACGGGTGGGACCACCACCCGCGACGGCGGCCGTCCCGCCAAGCTCTACCGCCGCGGGCCGGCCGAGCTGCTCCACCCGCCGATGCTGCGCTCGCTCAAGGAGTAGCGGCCTGCCGTACGGAGACGGACCAGCGAGAAGCCTGCCGTTCCCGCCGACTAACATGAGGCCATGCCTCGATTCCGTGCGATTCTTGACACTATGCCCCCGTACAAGGCGGGCAGGGCCGTGGTGAGCGCCGACGGCAGGTCGTACAAGCTCTCCTCCAACGAGTCGCCCTACGATCCGCTGCCGTCGGTCGTCGAGGCGATCGCCGAGGGCGCGAGGCAGATCAACCGCTACCCCGATCCTGGCGCGGTCAAGCTCACCGAGATGATCGCCGCCAGGTACGGGGTGCCGGCCGAGCACGTGGCGCTCGGCGCGGGCTCGGTCACCGTGGCCCAGCAGCTGTTCGAGACGTTCGGGGAGCCGGGCGTCGAGGTGATCTACGCCTGGCGCTCCTTCGAGGCGTACCCGCTGCTGGCGGACCTGGCCGGGGTGACCTCCGTCCGGGTGCCGCTGGCCGGCGAGGACCACGACCTGGACGCCATGGCGGCGGCCGTCACCGACCGCACCTCCATGATCTTCGTCTGCAACCCGAACAACCCGACCGGCACCTCCATCCGGCGCGCCGAGCTCGAGGCGTTCCTCGACAAGGTCCCCGCCGACGTGCTGGTGGTGCTGGACGAGGCCTACCGTGAGTACGTCCGCGACGCCGACGTCCCCGACGGGCTCACCCTCTACCGCGACCGGCCCAACGTGTGCGTCCTGCGCACCTTCTCCAAGGCGTACGGCCTGGCGGGGCTGCGCGTGGGCTACCTGATCGGGCACGAGCCCGTGGCCGCGGCCGTCCGCAAGACGATCGTCCCGTTCGCGGTCAACCACCTGGCGCAGCTGGCCGCCGTCGCCTCGCTGGAGACGCAGGCCGAGAAGGAACTGCTGGACCGGGTCGACTTCGTGGTCAAGGAGCGCACCAGGGTCCGCGAGGCGCTCGTCGCGCAGGGCTGGACGGTGCCGCCGACGGAGGCCAACTTCGTGTGGCTGCGGCTCGGCGAGCGCACGACGGACTTCGCGGCGGCGTGCGCGGTCGAGGGTGTGGCGGTGCGGCCGTTCCCCGGTGAGGGGGCGCGCGTGTCGATCGGCAGCCCCGAGGCCAACGACGCCTTCCTGCGGGCGGCGGCCGACTTCCGCCAGTCCTGACGGGACCGTCCGGGCCGTCCCGCCGGGAGGCGGCCCGGGTTCGCGTGGTCACTCCAGGCGGAGGGTCTCGTGCCGCGTGGCAGGCAGCTCATGGAGGGTCTGGTGCCGCGCGGCCTATGGTTCCTGGCCACCGCTCACGCCGAGGCGGACGTCGCCGCCATCGTCGACGCGTTCGCCGACGCTCTGGGGTCGCTTCCGCTCGGTTGAGATCACCAGCGCGACGCCGATCAGGATGACGAGACCGCCGCCGAGGATCCGCGGCGTCACCGGCTCGCTGAGCACCAGCGCGCCGAGCGCGACGGCCACCGCGGGATTGACGTACGCGTAGGTCGCCACCAGCGAGATGGGCGCGTTCCCCAGCAGCCAGACGAACGAGGTGAACCCGACCAGCGACCCCACCAGGATCAGGTACGCCAGCCCCACCCACGACCGGCCGGAGATCGCCGCCAGGTCCATCCGCTCACCGAGCCCGGTGCCGAGCACCGCGAGTCCGAGGCCGCCGACGATCATCTCGACCGTGCTGGCGGCGAACGGGTTGGCCGGCATCGAGATGCGGCTCGACAGGAACGACCCCACCGCCCACGACAGCGATCCGATCAGCACGATGATGGTGCCGGTCGTCGAGTTCGCCCCGTGCCCGCCGGTGAGCGACAGCGCCGCCACGCCGACGAGGCCGATCAGCACGCCCGCCAGGGTGAGCACCTGGGGCCGGTCCCTGACCAGGAACCGGAACATCACCAGCCACAGCGGCACGGAGGCCACGAGCAGCGCCGCCAGGCCGGTGGAGATGTGCTGCTCGGCGACGGCGAGCAGGCCGTTGCCGAGTGTCAGCAGCAGCAGCCCCGCCAGCGCCGCGCCGGCCAACTCCCTGCGGGTCATCCTGAACGCCGCGGTCCCGTTCTTGGCCAGCAGGAACCCGCCCAGCAGGATGCCCGCCGTGATGAACCGCATGGCCCCGCTGAGCATGGGCGGGATGGTCTCGACGGCGACGGCGATGCCGAGGTAGGTAGACCCCCACACCACGTAGACGATGCCCAGGGCCACCCAGATGAGCAGCCGCTTGTCAGTGGTGTTCTGTGTCATAGCTACTGACAATAACGAGTGGCCATGTGACGGTGTACGGCACCCCCACCGGGGGGACGACCGCCGGACCAGGCGATCAGCGCCGCCCACGCAAGCCCGGGGGATGCGCCGTTGGAAACCCCGGCCCCGCACTCCCGGTGACGCGTATCCCTTGGACAGACGCCGGCCCCGTGCCAGGGGTGGCGCGGGGCCGGGCGTGCCGTACGAAACCCAGAAAAAGGTAGGGGTCCGCCGCCCCGAGAAGGGGAAGGGGGGCGGCGGACCGGACTGGTGGTGACGTCAGCGCGGGCCGAGCTTCTCCACGATCAACCGGTACAGCTGGCGCGGACGGCCCGGCTGGGGCGTGCGGTTCGGCGGAAGCGGCCACGCGAGTCCCTCGTCAACCAGCGTGCGCAGCAACCGCCGAGCGGTGCGCGGAGTGACTCCGAGCATCTTCCCCGCCCCTTCGGCGTCCACCACGGTGTCGCCCCCCTCCAGTTTCGCCGCAAGCCTGGCGAGCACCTCGACGCCTTTCGGCTTGAGCGGCGTCGAGCCCTGAGGGGGCATCCTCGGCGCGGGGATCAGTGCTCTCCCCTCGCGATCGACCGCGAACCCCTGTGCCTGCTTGCCCGCCTGCGAACGCGCGAGCGCCGCACGGGCGTGGGATTCCGCGTCATGTGTCGTACGGCCCATGCCCACGCCCACCTCGACCGCCAGGCCGAGTTCGTCGCGCACCCTGGCGGCGAACGGCAGCACCCGGAAGCCGTCGGTCGCGGACGCGATCGAGCCACGGGTGGCGATGATCAGGTAGCTGTGGTCGTCGATGGGCCAGACGGTGGCGTTGATCCTGTTGGCCTCCTGGACCAGTAGGCGGTGCAGTGACAGGCGCAGTTCGTCGCGCCAGTAGCGGGGCGCCGCGCGGCGCACGGGCTCCCGCAGTGTCGGTACTTCGACGAGTACGACGGTGAGTTGTGACTCCTCCAATCTGTGGTGGGCGCCGAGCAGCGCCGCGGTATGCAGCGCGGACCGCACGGCCGCCGATGTGGGTCTGATCCTGATCACGGGCACGCCCGCGGTGTGCAGCCGGTCCGCGACCGCGGGAAGGCATGTCAGCGCTCCCGTCGTCGCGCCCTGCCGGGCCAGCCGTTCGTGGTAGGCCGCGATCGTGCCGGTGGCGCCCGGCTCGTCGCGGCTGTGCACGTCCGTCGCCGGGATGCCCAGATCGGTGTAGGCCTCCTCGACGTCGGCGCGTGACACCACGTCGATGCTCACCCGTTGCGGGTCGAGCCGCGGGTCGATCGCCGCCTTCGCCAGCGCGGCGACCAGCGCGGCGCCGCCGAGCTGGACATACGTCGCGGGCATCGTCAGCACCCCTGACCGCCTTGCCAGGTCATAGGGAACCGGGCTGGCGAACAGACACGCGTCCACCCCCGGTCCAAGCCTGGTGACCTTGTCCGCCGCCTCCTGCTCGTCGCGGTAGGCGGCGGCCACGAGGCGGCAGGGAAGGGGTGCCGCGGCATGACCCATCAGCATCACGCGCTCGACCAGATCGTGAGGTCCGACCACACCGATAGTGAGGTCCGGTGTCATGGCGCCCGGGCGTGATACTCGGTGAGGCTCTTCGGTCCGCTCGACCAATGTTCGTCCCATCCTGCCGTCCATTGCAGTGCTCTCTTTTGGAACGATCGCTCGCGAGGGCCATAATGTCACGCCCAAATTTTCCAGAAAGCGACTCTGGAATGAGTTTCAGCAGCTCAGGCCGGAGAAACTTCGCGGATAATATCCGCGCCCAAGGCCCGCATTCGCTCGGCCAGATGCGCATGGCCACGATCGATCAGATAGCCCGACTCGATGACCGTCTCGCCTTCGGCGGCGAGCCCGGCCAGAACGAGCGCGATTCCCGAGCGGAGATCGTGGGCCGTCACCCGCGTGCCGGTGAGCGGCGTGTGGCCGTGGACGGTGGCGGCGTTGTCCTTGACCCTGACGTCGGCGCCCATCTTGTTGAGCTCGCCGGCCAGCGCGAACCGGCCGTCGAAGATGCGCTCGTGGATGTAGCTGATGCCGTCGGCGAAGCAGGCCACGGTCATCATCGGCGACTGCAGGTCGGTGGCGAAGCCGGGGTAGGTGTCGGTGATGACGTTGATCGGCTTCAGCGGGCTGTGGTGGCAGCGGACGCTGAGCACGGCGCCCTGGGTGGCGAACTCCACACCCATCTGCTCGAGCTTGTAGCGGACCACGCCGAGGTCGAGGCCGGTGCCGACGAGGTTGAGCTCGCCACCGGTGATGACCGCCGCCATGGCGAACACGCCCGCGTCGAGCCGGTCGGGCATCACGGTGTGCTCGACCGCGCGCAGCTCGCTGACGCCCTCGACGGTGATGAACCCGGTGCCGCCGCCGCTGATCTTCGCGCCCATCTTGGTGAGCATGTCGATCACGTCGAGCACCTCCGGCTCGAGCGCGGCGTTCTCGATCACGGTCGTGCCGCTGGCCAACGCGGCGGCCATGATGAGGTTCTCGGTGCCGGTGTGGGAGGGGGTGTCGAGGTAGAGGGTCGCGCCCGTCAGCCCGGAGGACTTGACGTGGATGACGGTCTCGCTCTCGTCGACGATCGCGCCCAGGCGCTTGTAGCCGAGGTAGTGGAAGTCGAGGTTGCGGCTGCCGAGGTTGCAGCCGCCGACGCCCTCGACCACGGCCTCACCCAGCCGGTGCAGCAGCGCGGGCGTGAACAGGACCGAACCGCGGAAGCGCCTGGCGATCTCGGCGGGCAGGATCGGGCTGGTCAGCTTGGAGGCGTCGATGACCAGCGTGCGCTCGGCCTCGTGGAGCTCCACGTGCGCGCCGACGGCCTGGGCGAGCTCGACCGCCCGGCGCACGTCCTCGATGATCGGGACGTTGCGCAGAACCGTACGGCCCTCGGCCGCGAGCAGGGCGGCGCCGATCATGGGCAGCACGGCGTTCTTCGCGCCCTGGATGAACGCGGTTCCACGCAGTGCGTTGCCACCGCGCACGCGGTAACGGACCATTCGCTTCCGCTCTCCCTCGGTAAAAGTGATCTGGGTAAAAGTGATTCGACCGCGCCCACAGTAGCCGCTGTGGACGCGTGACCCGGCCGATTCGCCCCGTGACTACCCGGTAAAGGAGAGTCCTGTGAGGCGTTCGTACGCCTCGACATAGCGCCGGCGCGTCCGCTCGACCACTTCGGCGGGAAGAGGCGGCGGCGCTTCACTGGATGATTTGTCCCATCCAGATTCCGGCGAAGTTAGCCAATCACGGACATATTGCTTGTCAAATGAGGGCTGCGCGCGGCCCGGCTGCCACTCGTCGAGCGGCCAGAAGCGGGAGGAGTCAGGCGTGAGGACCTCGTCGCCCAGCGTCAGCACCCCGTCGGCGTCCCAGCCGAGCTCGATCTTGGTGTCGGCGAGGATGATGCCGCGCTCGCGGGCGATCTCCGCGCCCCTCTCGTAGACGGCGAGCGTGATCCTGCGGATCTCGTGCGCGGTCTCCTCACCGACCTGCGCCACCACCTCGTCGAAGGAGATCGGCTCGTCGTGCTCGCCGACCGGGGCCTTGGTGGACGGGGTGAAGATCGGCTCGGGCAGCCGCGAGCCGTCCTCCAGGCCCTGCGGCAGCCGTACGCCGGAGACGGCACCGTCGCGGCGGTAGTCGGCCAGGCCCCCGCCCGCCAGATACCCGCGCGCCACGCACTCGACCGGCACCATGCGCAGCGGCTTGCACACCATGCTGCGCGTGTCGGGCGCGGGACCGGCCAGGTGGTGGGGGACGATGTCCTTGAGCTGCTCGAACCACCACAGCGACAGCTGCGTGAGGATCGCCCCCTTGTCGGGGATGTCGGGGCGCAGCACGTGGTCGAAGGCCGAGATCCGGTCGGAGGCGACCATCAGCAGCAGGCCCTCGTCGGTCTCGTAGAGGTCGCGAACCTTGCCGGAGTGCAGGTGTTTCATCGGGCGATGTCCGTCCTGTAGTGGGAGCCGCGCAGCCTGACCCTGCCGACCAGCTCGTAGGCGTTGTTCCTGGCGCTCTGCTGGTCGGGACCCGTGCCGACCACGGCCAGCACCCTGCCGCCCGCGGAGACCGTCCGCCCGTCCTTGACCGCCGTGCCGGCGTGCAGGACGTAGGCGTGCTCCGTCGGCTCCAGGCCGGTGATCACGTCGCCCTTCACCGGGTCGGCCGGGTAGTTCTCCGCCGCGACGACGACGGCCACCGCCGAGCCGGCGCGGTAGGCCAGCGGCGGCTGCTCGGCCAGCGTGCCCGTCGCGCACGCCATGAGCACCCCCGCCAGCGGCGTCTCCAGGCGGTCGAGCACGACCTGCGTCTCGGGGTCGCCGAAGCGCGCGTTGAACTCGACGACCTTCGGCCCCTTCGACGTCAGCGCCAGCCCGACGTAGAGCACCCCGTTGTACGGCAGGCCCCGCCGCGCCAGCTCGCTCACGGTCGGGTGCACGACCTCGCGCATCACCTGCTCCGCCAGGCCCTCGGGCGCCCACGGCAGCGGCGTGTAGGCGCCCATGCCGCCGGTGTTCGGGCCCTGGTCGCCGTCGTAGGCGCGCTTGAAGTCCTGGGCCGGCTGCAGCGCCACGGCCGTCGCGCCGTCGCACAGCGCGAACAGCGACACCTCGGGGCCGTCGAGGAACTCCTCGATCACCACCCGCTCGCACGCCTCCGCGTGCTCCAGCGCCGCGGCGTGGTCGTCGGTGACGACCACGCCCTTGCCGGCCGCCAACCCGTCGTCCTTGACCACGTACGGCGCGCCGAACTCCGCGAGCGCCGCCTCGGCCTCCTCCCGCGTCGCGCAGGTGCGCGACCGCGCCGTGGGAACGCCCGCGGCCTGCATGATCTCCTTGGCGAACGCCTTGGAGCCCTCGATCATCGCCGCCTCGCGCCCGGGGCCGAAGCAGGGGATCCCGCTCGCGCGGACCGCGTCGGCCACGCCCGCCACCAGCGGCGCCTCGGGCCCGACGACGACCAGGTCGGCGCCGAGCTTCTCGGCCAGCCCGGCGACCTGCTGGGAGTCGGTGGGGACGATGTCGTGCAGGGTCGCGATCTCCGCGATGCCGGCGTTGCCCGGCGCACAGTGGAGCTCGGAAACCTGGGGGTCGAGTTTGAGCGAGCGGCACAGGGCGTGTTCCCGCCCGCCGGATCCAATCACAAGAACGCGCACCCGCTCATTCTCCCAGCTCGCACTGCGCCCCTCACACTCGCGTGGCCTTCTCGCCGCCGCGGGGACACCGCTCCCGCAACCGTCGAGAAGCGCCCCCCGGGGCGGTCCGCGCCACGGGACGGACGGAGGCGTGGCCACGTGGTCGAGGAGCGGATGTGCGGGAATCGGGACGAATCTTTGTGACGTTCTACGCGATCAGCCGGTCTGACCCGAGTAAGGTGTGGGGGGTTACCGGCCTGTGGTAGTTTGGGTCGGCTTTGCGGCGTCTTGTGTGATTGGAGGTGGTCCGGGATGAATCCTGGTGATCCGAGCAGTACTCGCCCGCGCACGATCATCGTGCGCACCCCCGACCACTCCAATTCGGCAGCCTGATCGTGCCTCCACGCATCTCCAGATTGAGGTGATCTTTCGTCCTGCGTGGACCGTGCCAGGTCGGGCGGGAAGGGACTGCCATGCGCTCGTCCACCATTTTCCGTCGCATCAACCGTCACCCCGTGCCCGTGCACACCGCGCGCCAGCTGGCCAAGCCGCTGGGTGCTTCCTGCGTTCCCCCCGTTGACTCCATCGTCGAGTACGGCGCCTACGTCAACGGCAAGAAGATCGACGCTGACGGCATCGTCGAGTCGCTCAAGCTCGTCCGGCAGCACAACCTCGACAGCGACGGACCCAAGGCGTTCGTCTGGGTCGGCCTCCACGAGCCAGAGGCGCCCGAGGTCGAGTGGCTGGCCGAGGTGTTCGGCCTGCACCCCCTCTCGGTGGAGGACGCGGTCAAGGCCCACCAGCGGCCCAAGATCGAGCGCTACGGCGACTCCCTGTTCATGGTGCTGAAGACGATCGCCTACCTCGACCACGACGAGCTGACCGCGACCAGCGAGATCATCGCCACCGGCGAGATCATGGTCTTCCTCGGCGCCGACTTCGTCGTGACCGTGCGCCACGGCCGCCACTGCCCGCTGTCGGAGGTGCGCGAGAAGCTCGAGGACAAGCCCAAGCTGATCAACCGCGGCCCCACCGGCGTCCTGCACGCCATCTCCGACCACGTGGTCGACCGCTACCTCCAGGTCGCCGACCTCATGCAGCTCGAGCTCGAAGAGGTCGAGGCCACCGTCTTCGCCGACGTCAGCTCCCGCGACATCAACCGCATCTACCAGCTCAAGCGCGAGATGCTGGAGATGAAGCGCGCCGTCACCCCGCTGCAGGCCCCGATGGCCACCCTGCCCCAGCGCCGCGTCATCCCGAGCGAGATGCGCGAGTACTTCCGCGACGTCAGCGACCACCTGGCCAGGGTGTGCGAGCAGGTCGAGTCGAGCAACGAGCTCGCCAACTCGATCCTGCAGGCGGCGCTCGCCCGCTCCAACACCCTCGCCAACGAGGACATGCGCAAGATCTCGTCCTGGGTGGCGATCATCAGCGTGCCCACGATGATCGCGGGCATCTACGGGATGAACTTCGACGTCATGCCGGAGCTCCGGCAGACGTGGGGGTACCCCGTGGTGATCGGCGTCATGGTCATGGCCTGCACGCTGCTGTACCGCGGCTTCCGCCGTAACGGCTGGCTCTGAGCCGCGCGTGCCCTCCGCCGTAACGGCCGGAGGGCGTCGCGCCCGAGCCGAAGGTCAGACGCCCACCGGCTTGAGAGGGCTGACGGGGCGGGGGAGGGGGAGCCCGCGCTCCTCCCACAACGCGCGCATCCGGTCCGGGTAGTCGGTGACGACGCCCGCCACGTTCAGGTCGAGCAGGCGCGCGGCCGTCCTGGCGTCGTTCACCGTCCACACCACGACGGGCAGCCCGGCGGCCGCCGCCTGGCTCATCAGCGTCTCGTCCACCATCACGTGCTCGGGCGACAGCGCCGTGCCGCCGGCGGCGCGCGCCGCGGCGGGGATGTCGTCGCCCAGGTCGTCGTGCCAGTGCAGGGTGTCGGGCTCGATCAGCGCGAACCGCGGGGTCTCGGGCGCGAGCCGGGCCGCGTGCCCGATGATCCGCCAGTCGAAGCTGAGGACGGCCGCGTTGCCGAGCCTGCCGTGCCGGTCGAGCTCGGCCACCACCAGCTCGGTGAACTCCAGCGGGTCCGGCGTCAGCTCGGGCCTGGTCGGATCCGACTTCAGCTCGACGTGCAGCCGCACCGTGGCGGCGTCGTAGGCGTTCACCAGCCCGAGCACCGCGCCGAACGTCGGCATGCGCGTGTCCGGCATGGACTTCTGGGTGAGCGCGAACGGGTCGTCGGGATGCCGGGGCAGCCGCACGCCGACGTCCAGCATGCGCAGCTGGGCGTGGGTGAGGGTGTTGATCGGCTTGCCCACGTAGGGGAACAGCGGGTCCTGTGCGGTCAGCGGCCGCGTGTCCGCGCTCGTCACGGCGGAGACGGTGAGGTCGTGTGTGAGCACCAGGCGCCGGTCGGCGGTGAGCGCGACATCGAGCTCGAGCGCGTGGACGCCCAGCTCCATGGCATGGCTCAACCCGGGCAGGGTGTTCTCGGGCCAGAGACCTCTCGCACCCCGGTGACCGTGAATTTCGGCATGCACACCGGGACCCTACCGCCCGTCCGGCACCTTGGCGCGACAGCCACGCCGGTAGCTGTTTGTCCCGCTCTCTCGGCTTCTTTCTATCTTGTACGGCTATCGCATAGTTAGGCGCACCGTGGTCACCGGCCGGCGCCCGTCCATCACGCCGCTCCAGCGCCGCCGCCGCCCCGCCGTCACGCCGGGATCGTCGGCCGCCCCCTTCGGGACGGCGTGACGGCGGGGACCGGAGGCCCGGTCAGACCAGGGAGTGCAGCTCGATCGTCTGGTCGCGGCCGGGGCCGACACCGATCGCCGAGATGCGCGACTCGCTCAGCTCCTCCAGCGTCCGCACGTACGCCTGGGCGTTCGGCGGCAGGTCCTCGAACGACCTGGCCTTGGAGATGTCCTCCTGCCAGCCGGGGAACTCCTCGTAGATCGGCTTGGCGTGGTGGAAGTCCGTCTGCGTCATCGGGATCTCGTCGTGGCGCACCCCGTCGACGTCGTAGGCCACGCAGACCGGGATCCGCTCCAGGCCCGACAGCACGTCCAGCTTGGTGAGGAAGAAGTCGGTGACGCCGTTGATCCGGGTGGCGTAACGGGCGATGACCGCGTCGAACCAGCCGCAGCGGCGGTTGCGCCCCGTCGTCACGCCGTACTCGCCGCCCGTCGTGCGCAGCCAGTCGCCCACCTCGTCGGTCAGCTCCGTCGGGAACGGGCCCGAGCCGACGCGGGTCGTGTACGCCTTCAGGATGCCGATTACCCGCGTGAGACGGTTCGGCGGGATGCCCGCGCCGGCGCACGCCCCGCCGCTGGTCGGCGACGACGACGTGACGAACGGGTAGGTGCCGTGGTCGATGTCGAGCAGCGTGCCCTGGCCGCCCTCCAGCAGCACGAACTTGTCCTCGTCCAGCGCCTTCTTCAGCACCAGCGAGGTGTCGGCGATGTGCGGCTTGAGCCGCTCCGCGTAGCCGAGGTACTCCTCCAGCACCTGCTGCGCGTCGATGCCGCGCCGGTTGTAGACCTTGGTCAGCACCTGGTTCTTCTCGCCGAGGACCACCTCGATCTTCTTGGCGAGGATGCCCGGGTCGAGCAGGTCCTGCACGCGGATGCCCATCCGGTAGATCTTGTCGCCGTAGGCGGGGCCGATGCCGCGCCCGGTCGTGCCGATCCTGGCCTTGCCGAGGTAGCGCTCGGTCACCTTGTCGAGCGCCTTGTGGTGGGGCATGATCAGGTGCGCGTTCGCCGAGATCAGCAGGCGCTCGGCGGAGATGCCGCGCGCGGCCAGGGCGTCCAGCTCGGACAGCAGCACGCCGGGATCGATCACCACGCCGTTGCCGATCACGGGGATCACGTCAGGCGACAGGATGCCGGTGGGCACCAGATGCAGCGCGTACTTCTGGTCGCCGATGACGATCGTGTGCCCCGCGTTGTTACCGCCCTGGTAGCGGACCACGTAGTCGACGGCACCGCCGAGGAGGTCGGTGGCCTTTCCCTTGCCCTCATCGCCCCACTGGGCGCCCAAGACAACGACAGCCGGCATGGTATCTCTCCCGAGCAAAACGAAAACCCCTGGCGCAAGCGCGACAGGGGCTCTTGCGTGGAGAGACTACCCGAGTATGCCCAAACGTCCCAAGCGCTAACTCTTGGTGAGCGCGTCGTAGGCCTCGGCGCTGCTGTCCTTCAGGAACTGCGAGCAGCGCTCCGCCTCGTCCTTCTCGCCGATCGCCTGGGCGGCCCTGGACAGGGCATACAGGCAGCGCAGGAAGCCGCGGTTGGGTTCGTGCTCCCACGGGATCGGCCCGTGCCCCTTCCACCCGTGACGGCGCAGCTGGTCGAGCCCACGGTGGTAGCCGGTGCGGGCGAAGGCGTAGGAGGTGACGGCGTGACCGTTGGCGAAGTACTCGTCCGCGAGCGCGGCCCATGCCGCCGGGTAGGCGGGGTAGCGCGCCGCCACGTCGGACGCCTTAGCGCCGGATTCCAGCGCCTCTCGGGCCTCGGGCACGTCCGGCAGGTGAGTCGGGGGCGGCCCGGCGAGAAGGTTATCCATAGGACAAGTCATACCCGTCGGGCGGCGGAAGTGGCTAGGAGATCTTTGTCGCAGTACACGGACCTTCACCGGCGCGGGGCCGGCCGGACCTGTGACGGTCGCGGCCGCCCCTCCCTGTCTAGTGAACCGCGTCCAGCCGTACGCGCTGGTCCTCGGTCAGCTCGAGGTCGACCGCGGCCAGGCTCTCGTCCAGCTGGGCCACCGACGACGCCCCCACCAGCGGGATCACCGGGAAGCCGCCGCCGATCTGCCAGGCCAGCACCACCTGGTTCACCGTCGCCCCGGTCTCCTCGGCGACCTCGCGCAGGACGGCGAGCCGGGCGGGCGTCCCGGGGTGGTCGTAGTCGCGCGGCAGCGGCTTGTCCTGCCTGGCGTAGGCGCCACCGAGCAGCGGCGAGTAGGCGACCAGGGTCAGGCCGGGCTCGGCCCGCAGGTAGCTCAGCAACTCGGCTCCCGCGTGGCCCAGGCTGCCGTCCACGAAGATCGACTCGGGTACGTCGAAGCGCGGGCGCAGGTGGCTGTGCTGGTACTGCAGGACCTCGTAGCCGGGCAGTCCCGCCGCCGCGGCGATGGCGCGGGCCCGCTCCACCCGCCAGATCGCGTGGTTGCTGACGCCGAGCAGGCCCACGGTGCCCTCCGCCACCAGCTCGGCGAAGCCTTCGACCGTCTCGCGCAGCGGGACCGCGCGGTCCTCGATGTGCGCGTAGAGCAGGTCGAGCCGGTCCACGCCGAGGCGTTCCCTGCTGCGCTCGGCCGACTCCCTGATGACCTTCGCCGACAGCCCCTCGGCGTTGTCGACGTAGCTGGTGCCGGGCGCGAGGGGCCGCGCTCCCAGCTTCGTGGCGATGACGATCTCCTCGCCGATGCCGCGGCTGCGCCGCCACCGGCCCAGCAGCTCCTCGCTCTGCCCGCCCTGCCCGCCGTCGACCCAGAAGGCGTAGTTGTCGGAGGTGTCGATGAACGTCCCGCCGGCCTCGACGTAGCGGTCCAGGACGGCGAAGGAGGTCTGCTCGTCGGTCACCGAGCCGAAGAGCATCGCGCCGAGGGCGAGGACGCTCACCTCGCGACGGGTCGACGGGTCGGTGCCGATGGTGCGGTACTTCATGGTCTTCCTCCGGTACGGCCCGTTCGTCCGGGCTCCTGTACGGGAGTCTGGGACGTGGAGTGCGCTCCAGGTCAAGCTCGGATAGGGCCGATCTGTCCGGCTTCACCCCTGCGACGATCATCGGTCGGTAAGGTGCGGTGAAGCGGCTCAGGGCACGGGAGGGAGCATGATGTCGACGGTCATCGACAAGGTGGCGTGGGTACGGCTGGAAGGCGGCAGGATCCTCAGCACACGCTCCCGGGGCAAGGACGTCTACTACATTCCCGGCGGCAAGCGCGAAGAGGGCGAGAGCGACACCGAGACGCTCCTGCGGGAGATCGAGGAGGAGCTCACCGTCGAGATCCAGCCCGACACCATCGCGGGCCTGGGCGTCTACGAGGCCCAGGCGCATGGACACCCCGACGGCGTGCTGGTCCGCATGGCCTGCTACAGCGGCGACTACCGCGGCACGCTCGCGCCCGGCAGCGAGATCGAGGAGGTCGTCTGGCTGACGTACGCCGACCGCGACCGGATCGCGCCCGTCGACCAGTTGATCTTCGACGACCTCAGGGCGGCGGGTCTGCTCGACTGAGTCCGTGCGGTCACGACGCGCGGAGATCTTGACTGCTAGGGCGCGCTGCGCGACCGCGTCTACGCCGCCGTCCACCGGGGAGGCGCCCACCAGTGGGCCGGCCCGCCGCCCCCGCAGGCGTGACGGTCCGCCCCTGCAAGCCGGATGAAAGGGATAAGTAACCCAATACCTCTATAAAAGACCTGGGTCGTGCGACGCGGACATCGCACGCGGAGAACGGCACATCCGGGCAGCCGCACGACCCGCCGACCAGCTCGGACCCGCCGAGGCGCGCACCGGCGGGCCGGCCGCACATATCGGGGATCACCTGCCCGCAGCGAGACCGTCCTGGTCCGCGCCTGACCGAGGACCCGCAGGCGCCCGGCGTCACGCGCCGGGCGCCTCGCACGCCCGCGGTCCGCCCGCGGGTCAGCGGGTCACCGCACCGGTCCGCCCGCGGACCGGCTCGTCACCGCCCGGTCGTCAGAGCTTGGTGCCCGCCGACTTCAGGTCCTGGCAGGCCTGCACGATCCTGGCCGCCATACCGGCCTCCGCCGTCTTGCCGTACGAGCGGGGGTCGTAGGCCTTCTTGTTGCCGACGTCCCCGTCGACCTTCAGCACCCCGTCGTAGTTGCGGAACATGTGGTCGGCGATCGGCCGGGTGAAGGCGTACTGCGTGTCGGTGTCGATGTTCATCTTCACCACGCCGTAGGAGATCGCCTCGTGGATCTCCTCCAGCAGCGAGCCGGAGCCGCCGTGGAAGACCAGGTCGAACGGCTTCTCCTTGCCGTACTTGGCGCCGACCGCCTCCTGGATCTCCTTCAGCACCGTCGGGCGCAGCTTCACGTGGCCCGGCTTGTAGACGCCGTGCACGTTGCCGAAGGTCGCGGCGAGCATGTAGCGGCCGTTCTCGCCGATGCCGACGGCCTCGGCGGTGGCCAGCGCGTCCTCGGCCGTCGTGTAGAGCTTCTCGTTGATCTCGCCGACGACGCCGTCCTCCTCGCCGCCGACGACGCCGATCTCCATCTCCATGACGATGTTCGCCCGGTGGCACTTGTCGAGCAGCTCGCGCGCGATCGACAGGTTCTCCTCCAGCGGTACGGCGGAGCCGTCCCACATGTGGGAGTTGAAGATCGGGTCGCCACCCCGCTCAAGGGACAGCTCGATCAACGGCCGCATGAAGCCGTCGAGCTTGTCCTTGGGGCAGTGGTCGGTGTGCAGCGCCACGGTGACGGGGTAGTTCTTGGCCACCACTTTGGCGTACTCGGCCAGGGCCACGGCTCCGGACACCATGTCCTTCACCGTGGCGCCCGAGAGGAACTCGGCGCCACCGGTGGACACCTGGATGATCCCGTCGCTCTCGGCCTCGGCGAATCCGCGCAGGGCGGCGTTCAAGGTCTGCGACGAGGTCACGTTGATCGCCGGGTAGGCGAACCCGCCCGCTTTGGCCCGGTCGAGCATCTCGGCGTAGACCTCTGGAGTCGCGATAGGCATGGTTCAGCTCCCTGGAATGTATTCGGCCTGCGTGCCCAGTATTCCGGCTCCTTACCCGCTGGGGTAGTGACAACGCACGCCCGATGAAGGCCACCCTCCAGGTAGGCTCACCCCGTGGAATCGATCCTGGACCTCGTGGACCCGCAATGGTGGCTCACCATGCTCGGCGCGTTCGCGACCATCGGCGTGCTCGCCATCATCTTCGCGGAGACGGGTCTGCTGATCGGCTTCTTCCTGCCGGGTGATTCGCTGCTGGTGGCCGCGGGCATCTTCAGCTCCGCCGCGGCGGCCAAGGGCATCGGCATCGAGCCGCTGTCGTTTCCCGTGCTGGTCATCGGCACCCCGTTGTGCGCGGTGGCGGGCGCGCAACTGGGCCATCTGATAGGCGCGAAGGTCGGGCGCAAGCTGTTCGACAAGCCCGACTCGCGGTTGTTCAAGCGCGAGCACGTCGACAAGGCCGAGTACTACTTCGACAAGTTCGGTCCCGCCAAGGCCGTGGTGATCGCCAGGTTCGTGCCCATCGTCCGCACGTTCATGAACCCGGTCGCGGGCGTGCTGGAGATGCCGGCGCGCACGTTCTTCGTGTGGAACGTCGTCGGCGGCCTGCTGTGGGTCGAGAGCATGCTGTTCATCGGCCACTTCCTCGGCAACCAGGTCGACCCGGAGCAGATCGACAAGTACATCCTGCCCGGCGTCTTCCTCATCGTGCTGATCTCGGTGATCCCGATCATCGTCGAGGTCGTGAAGAGCCGCAGGGCCGGCGGCCGTTCGGTTCCCGAGCCGCAGGGCAAACACCACCGCATTCCGTGATGCCGCTCGGAGGGCGGCCACCTCGTTGGCTACCCTCCCCCTTGTGGGACGGCATCGAACCGATCCGATGGGGACGGCCCGCCTGGCGCTGATCGGCGTGGGGGCCGTCCTGCTGGTGGCTCTGGTGTTCCTCGGGATCCGCTCGCTCATGGCCGTGCTGTCGGTCGCCGACCCCGCGCCGCGGCCGTCGGCGACGCCGCGGCAGACGGTCACGGCCTCGGGCCGGGTGCCGACGCTCTCCATCGTGTGCGCGGCGCAGACCTGCCCGCCGGTGCTGGTCAGGGTGCCCGGCGGTGACGTGCTCAACGACCGTGACCTGACCAGCGGCGAGGAGATCTCGTTCTTCGAGGCCGAGCTCGACGTCGCCCTCGAGGACGCCGGCACGGTGAAGGTCACCGTGAACGGCGAACCCCGCCCGCCGGGCAGGGCGGGTCAGCGCGAGACGTTCTCCGTCACGCGCTCGGCCCAGGACCCCGCGGGGTGAGGCCCGCGGGAGAGGGGCTCCCTCAGCCGTTCAGTCCCAGGTCCTGCAAGGTGAAGGCGCTGCGGTACTCGATGCCCTCCTCGGCCATCCTGCCCGCCGCGCCGCGCTCGACGATGGTGGCGACGGCGACCACGTGGGCGCCCGCCTCGCGGGCCGCGGCGACCGCGGTCAGCGGGGAGCCGCCGGTGGTGGAGGTGTCCTCGACGACGAGGACCCTGCGGCCCTCGATGTCGGGGCCCTCGATCCGGCGCTGCATGCCGTGCGTCTTCTGCGTCTTGCGCACCACGAAGGCGTCGAGGGCACGGCCCCGCGCGGCGGCCGCGTGCATCATGGCACCGGCGACGGGGTCGGCGCCCAGCGTGAGACCGCCGACAGCGTCGTAGTCGAGGTCGGCCGTGAGGTCGAGCATGACCCCGCCGACGAGCGGCGCGGCCGTGCCGTCGAGCGTGATGCGCCGCAGGTCGAGGTAGAAGTCGGCCTCCATGCCCGAGGAGAGCACGACCTTGCCGTGCACGACGGCCTTCTTCAGGATCTCGGCCAGCAGGTTCTCGCGGTCACTCATGCCCACAAGCTTAGGGTCGCCAGCGCGTCACCATAGCGGTCGGGGAGGGTCAGGACGTCGACGGCGCCGGCCTGCCGCAGCCGCCGGGTCGCCGGCCTGGTGGTCAGCGCGCCCGCTCGGGCGGGGCCGAGCCGTACGAGGGTCTCGCCGCGGGGGAAGACCTCCCGCAGCAGGGCGGCCAGGCGCAGCATGGCGGCGATGCGGTCCCACGCGTCGGTGACGGTCAGGGTGACGACGACGAGGCGGTGGCGGCGGGCGACGCCCTCCCGGTAGACCTCGGCCAGCCGGGTGCGCAGGTAGGCGAGGCCGACCAGGCCGGTCAGCGGGTCCTCGCAGCGCAGGTCCGCCATGGGCGCCAGTTCGGCCTCCACCCATCCGCTGGCGAAGGAGCGCAGGGCGGCCAGCGGCGGCCCTGCCTCGCCGCGGGCGTGGAACAGCGCGGCGAGGTCCGTCATGCCCTCGGCGATGCCGACGCCTGCGCGGGCGCGGGCGTCACCGAGGGCCATGCAGGCGCGGGCCAGGCCCTGCCCTCCGGTCACCGCCCTGATCGTCTGCTCGACGGCAGGCGTCCACCAGTCGCCGGGTACGGCCCAGCCGGCGGCCATGCTGGCCGCGCGCCACAGCACGGACAGTCTCTGCGGATCCTTCTCACCCATCTGATGCGCGGCGCTCGGCCGACGGAAGCGCCACTCCTCCTCTCCGGCAGACCTCTCGCAGTCAAAGACGGTCTTAGGGGTTAGTCATGACGCGGAATGCGGAATGATGCGTTCGGCAACTCCAGGTAATCGTGAGGTCACTATGAGTGTCGAATCACCGCGAAGTGATGCGGATCTCCTTGGCACCGCGCGTGCGGGCAACGCGGCCGCGTTCGGCGAGCTCTGGCAGCGACACGTCGGCGCCGCGCGCTCGCTGGCCCGCCAGCTGGTCAGGGGCGAGGACGCGGTCGAGGACGTCGTCGCGGAGTCCTTCACCAAGATCATTGATTTGGTCGGGCGCGGCGGCGGGCCGGAGGCGGCCTTCCGGCCGTACCTGCTCACGGTCGTGCGCCGCACGGTCTACGACAGGGGTCGCGTGGAGAGCCGCCAGGTGACCACGGGGGAGATCGAGGCGTTCGACCCCGGCGTGCCCTTCGTCGATCCCGCGCTGGCCGGGCTGGAGAGGTCACTGGTCGCCAGGGCGTTCCAGTCGCTGCCCGAACGCTGGCGGCTCGTGCTCTGGCACACCGAGGTCGAGGGCGCCAAGCCCGCCGAGATCGCCCCGATGCTCGGCCTGTCGGCCAACGGAGTGGCGGCGCTGGCCTACCGGGCGAGGGAGGGGCTGCGCCAGGCGTACGTGCAGCTGCATCTGGCGGGGCGACCGCGCCAGCCGTGCCGGCCCGTGCTCGGCAGGCTGGACGTCCATGTGCGGGGCGGGTTGTCCAAGCGGGAGAGCAGGAGCGTCGACCACCATGTCGACGACTGCGCGGAATGCCGGGAGATCCTGCTCGACCTGGCCGACATCGACCAGTGCCTGCGCACCGTCGTCGGCCCCCTGGTCGCCGGACCCGCCTACGCCGCCTACGTCGCGGGCCTGACCAGGACGGGCGCCACGGACAGCGGTCTGCTGTCCACGCTCGGATGGATCAGGCGGGTGCCCAAGGGCCGCCAGGCCGCGGTGGCGGGTGGCGCCACCGTGGCGGTGGCGGCGGCGGCCGTCCTGGTCCTGGCCGCCGACGACAAGCCGCTGCCGGCCGCCCACATGCAGCCGGCGGCCGCCGTCAGGTCCTCGCCGGCGCCACCCCCGACCGCACCATCCGCGCCCAGGCCCAGACTCCGGCCGCGGCTGGTGCCGCCGCCCGCCGACGCGCCCGTCACCGCCAAGCGGCAGGGCGCGCCCTGGCTCCGGGCCTCGATCCATCCGCTCGGCGCGCTGATCAAGTCCGAGCCCGGCATCGTCGCGGTACGGCTGCGCAACACCGGCGGCTCCGCCAGCGACGAGCTCGTCGCGCTGGTCGACCTGCCGCCAGGCGTGACGCTGGTCCCCGCCCAGGCGAGGGGCAGCGCGGCCGGTGTCGTCGAGCCCGTCGGCACGGTCGACGGTTGGTCGTGCGCCCCGGCGGGCGGCGGCGCCAGGTGCGTGCGGGGCCCGCTGGCCGCGGGCCGGTCGACGGCCGTCTTCCTACGGGTCCAGGTGTCCGCCAATGCTCCCGAGGGGACGGGCCCGGCCGTACGGATCTCCTCGGGCGGCGTCAACGTCGACGCGCGCGCGAGCGCGGGGGTGAAGGCTGAGGGGGCGGCCGCGCGGTTCGCCACGGACGGCAAGGTCGTCGTCAAGGCGGTCGGCAACACGCTGCTGACCTGCCCGCCCGAGCGCGAGGGATGCGGGGAGGCGCGGCTGGCAAGGGAGAGCGGCAGGCGCGACAACGACCTGTGGCCGATGCGGTCCGTCGACGCCGACGACGTGCCGTCGACGGACTCCTCCAGCGGTGCCTGGCTGGAGCTGCCGGACGGCGGGCGGGTCGTCTGGGCGGGGCTCTACTGGTCGGCCAGCGTGCGGCAGGCGGGCCCGATCAAGTTCAGGGCGGCGGGGTCCAGGCGCTACCGGACGGTCCTCCCCGACCAGGTGACGGAACGGGAACTGCCCACAGGCTCGGCCTACCAGGCCTTCGCCGACGTGACGGAGCTGGTCAGCGACGGCAGGAGTGCCGGGGCGTGGTGGGCGGCCGACGCGCCGATGCGGGAGGGGGTCTCCGAGCACGCGGGGTGGAGCCTCGTGGTGATCGCCACCGACCCGCGCCGGCCGTACAGCCAGGCGGTGGTCCTCGACACCGCCACGGTCGTCGGCGGTGCGCAGCCGCGACTGGAGCTGCCGCTCGGCGGGCTGTTCCCGGCGGCGAGCCCGGCCGACATCGAGCTGGTGACCTGGGAGGGCGATGCCGACCTCCACGGCGACCGGGTGTCGGCCGGCGCCTCCACCGGTGGTGACCGCGACGCGGACAACGTCTTCGACAGCTCCGCCAACGGCGCGGCGGGGATGACGTTCGGTGTCGACGTCGACTCCTTCAGCTCCGAGTTGCCGGACCGCCCGGCACTGACGATCTCGACGAAACGCGACGTCGTCCTGTTCGGCGTGGCGGCCGTCAGCGTGCCTGCCAGGTCGTGACCGCGAACTGGACAAACTGGTACGGTCTGCGGGAATCCGCTGGCGTCACGCCGATTCGCCGGGATTCACCCTCGAACGATCAGATGCTTCATTACCCTGAGAGTGGGCCGCCGAGCCCGGCTCTGGCGGTGCGGAGCCGGTAGGGGTCGGGCCAGAAGAAAGGGGCGGTGTCAGTGGATCGCTGCGCGCTGTTCGTCGACGCCGGCTATCTGCTGGCCGACGGCGCGATGGCCGTGCATGGGACCCGCCATCGCGAGGCCGTCTCGTGGGACTACCCGGGTCTGCTGCAGCTGATGACCAACCTGTCGCGCGAGCGCACGGGCCTGCCGCTGCTGCGGTGCTACTGGTACGAGGCCACGGTCGAGGGCAGGCGGACGCCCGAGCACGACGTGCTCGCCGACATCCCCGGGTTGAAGCTCCGCCTCTCGCGCATCAGGCCGGGCCGCCGTGAGGGCGTCGACGCCCAGGTGCACCGCGACCTGATGACGCTGGCCCGCAACAGCGCGATCTGCGACGCGGTCGTGGTCAGCGGCGACGAGGACCTGGCCCAGGTGGTCTGCGACGCGCAGGATCTCGGCATCCGGGTCACCGTCGTCCACATCGCCGCCGACGGCGGCTGGGCGGTGTCGCGGTCGCTGCGCCAGGAAAGCGACGACCTCATCGAGATCGGTGGCGTCCACCTGCGGCCCTACGTCAACCTCGTCTCCGGCACCACCGAGGCCGTCAACGGCGCCCAACCCGTCAGCAACGGCCAGGCCGCCCACGCGCTTCCGCCGAGCACGCAGGCACCGCCGGCCCAGTCTCCGGCGCCGGCCGTGCAGTCCGCCAACCACGCCGCGCACCTGCCCGGCGCGCCCGCGCAGAGCCAGCAGCTGCCCCCGGCCACGCCGTCCGCGCCGGCGCCGTCCGCGCCGAGCCTGGCGCAGACGCCGCCGCCCGCGCTGCCCGCCTATCCGAGCTATCAGGCGGAGCCGCCGTCCGCGCCGCAGCCGCAGCCCGCGCAGCCCGTGCAGCCCGTGCAGCCCGTACAGCCCGCGCCGGCCGCGCCCGCCGCGCCGGCCGTCTCGCACAGTCCGACGGTGTCGCACACTCCGCCCGTCTCGCACACTCCTCCGGTCTCGCACGGCCCGACCGGCCCGATGCAGACCACGGGCCAGTACTCCTCGCCGCCCGGCGCCTACCAGCCGTCGCAGCTCGGCCCGTACACCGGGCCGCAGCCCGCCCCCGTCGCCGCCACGGCCGCCCCCGCCGCCGGCGGGGCGACCACCCTGGCCGACGCGGTGAAAGCGGCGCACAAGGAGGGGCACGACTTCGGCGAGTCCGTAGCCCGCGACGCGCCCGCGCTGTGGCTGGAGGCCGTGCTGGCCCGCAAGCCGCGCATGCCGTCCGACCTGGAGGCGCGGTTGTTGCAGGGCTCCTCGCTGCCGATCGACTTCCTGCTGCACGACGAGGTCCGCCACGCGCTGCGCCGCGGCTTCTGGGATGCGCTGGAGCGCGCCCGCCGGTAGACCACCACCCCTGGGATGGGGCCCGTTGCGCCCCCTCCGGGGGGTCGTGCGTTGCAATAGTGTGTGCCACACACTATTGTGAGTCGCATGCTAGACGATGAGCTGCTCTCCGTGCACCTGCAGGAGCTTCGGCGCGGCACCGTCGTGCTCGCGTGCCTGCTCATCCTCAAGCGACCCAACTACGGGTACGCGCTGCTCGACCTGCTCGACCGGCAAGGCTTCGCCGTCGACGCCAACACCCTCTACCCGCTCCTGCGCCGGCTCGAGAAGCAGGGGCTGCTGACCAGCGACTGGAACACCGAGGAGTCGCGGCCGCGCAAGTTCTACCGCACGAGCGACGCCGGCACCGCGCTCGCCGACACCCTGAGCCGTGACTGGGACGAGCTCGACACCGCGCTGCGCACCCTGAAAGGCGAGTCATGACCATCGCGAGCAGCCTCACCGACCGCTACGTCGAGGCGGCCCTGAGCCGCCTGCCCGCCCGGCAGCGCCCCGACATCGAGAAGGAACTGCGCGCCTCGATCGCCGACGCCGTCGACGACCACCTGGAGACCGGAGCCGATCCCGCCCAGGCCGAGCGCGCGGTGCTGGCCGAGCTCGGCGATCCGGTACGGCTGGCCGCCGGCTACGCCGACCGCCCGCTCCAGCTCATCGGCCCCGCGCTCTTCCTCGACTACACGCGGCTGCTGACCGCCCTGCTCGCCACCATCGTGCCCGTCGTCGCCGCGACCGTCGGGCTCGTGCGCGGACTCAACGGCGGCACCCCTCTCACCGTGCTCGGCGACACCTTCGGCGCGGCGCTCACCACCGGCGTCCACATCGCCTTCTGGACGACGCTGGTCTTCGCGATCCTCGAACGCACGCCCGCCCTCCGCCGGGCGGCGGCCCGGCGATGGACCCCCGCAGCCCTCCCCGAACCGCCCAGCCGCCGCGCCCGCTACGGCGAGCTGGTGACCGAGACCGTGCTCACGGTCCTCTTCACGACGCTCATCCTGCTCTCGCCGGTGGTCAGCCCCGAGACCGACGCCAACGGCCACCCCGTCGGCGTGCTGTCGCCCTGGCTGTGGGAGACCGGCCTCGTCCACCTCTTCATCGCCCTCGTGATCGCGAGCCTCGGCTTCTCCTTCGCGGGGTACTACCTGAAATGGAGCGTTCCCGTCGCCGTCGTGAGGTCGCTCGTCGGCGTCCCCGCGGCCGTCATGCTGATCTGGCTCGCGGCGACCCACCGGGTGCTCAACCCGGCCTTCGTGGCGGCGGCGGGATGGCCGTCGAGCGTCCCCGGCTGGATCCACACCGGACTCATCGTGATCTCCGTCGGCACGATCATCCACACCGTCGTCGAAGGGCTCACCCGAGCGCTCCGCCGCTGAGCGACCACCCCGCCCGAGCCGATCCCCGCCACGCCGGGCGAGCCCACCGGCGCGACCACTTGTCCTGACCCGTGCCACGCCGGAAGACCGGCCGGCGTGACCACCCCTGCCCCGACTCCCGCCGCGCCGGGCGAGCCCGCCGGCGCGATCACCCCTGCCCGGAAACCGTCCCGTCCTGAGAGCTGATCCCGACAAGAGGAGCCTCCGTGAAAGCGATCGTCTACGAGAAGTACGGCCCGGCCGACGTCCTGCGCTACACCGACGTCGACCGGCCCGCCATCGGTGACGACCAGGTGCTCGTGCGGGTCCGCGCGACCTCGGTCAACGCCGCCGACCGGCTGGTCATGCGCGGCTCGCCGTACATCGCCCGCGCCTGGTTCGGGTTGCGCCGCCCCAGGAAGACCGTGCTGGGCCGCGACATCGCCGGCACCGTGGAGCAGGTCGGCGCCAAGGTGACCGGCTTCCAGGTCGGCGACGAGGTGTGCGGCGAGATGGACCAGCGGGGTTTCGCCGAGTACGTGGCGGCGCCGGAAGCGAACCTGGTGCGCAAGCCTGCCGGGGTGACGTTCGAGCAGGCGGCCAGCCTGCCGGTCGCGGGCACGACCGCCCTCCAGGCGGTACGCCTCGGCCAGGTGGGGCCCGGCACGACGGTGCTGGTCAACGGGGCCTCCGGCGGGGTCGGCAGCTTCGCCGTCCAGCTGGCCAGGACGCTCGGCGCGCAGGTCACCGGCGTCTGCGGCACCCGCAACGTGGACCTGGTGCGCTCGCTCGGCGCCCACCACGTCATCGACCACACGCGCGAGGACGTCACGCGGGGCTCGACCCGCTTCGACACGATCATCGACCTGGCGGCCGACCACTCGCTGTCGGCCTTCCGCCGGGTGCTCGCCCCTGAGGGGGTCTACATCTCTTCCAACGGCACCCGGGGCGCGGTGCTCGGCCCGCTGCCGCGGCTGCTCGCCGTGGCCGTCACCTCGCCGTTCCTGCGCCAGAAGCTGCGCGGGCTGATCGTCAGGCGCAGCGTCGAGGACCTGGACCACCTGGCCGGACTCGTCGCGGCGGGGAAGATCGCCCCGGCGATCACGCGGACGCTTCCGCTGGCCGAGGCCGCCGACGCGCTACGCCTCCTCGAGGGGAGGAACGCCGGCGGCAAGATCGTGCTCACGGTATGATCCGGCGGGACCGGCCGCGCGACCACGACCGGCGCTGCCCTCAGCTGAGGGCGTCGAAGCCCGCGCGCAGGTGCGCCACCCGTTCGGACAGATCCGACAGCGGCGCGGAGAGCGACGGGTCGGCCGACTTGCGGGCCAGCTCCCGCACCCGCTCCAACTCGTCCTCCACGGCCGTCAGGCGCCTCGACAGCTCGGGCAGCACGGCGGGCTGGGCGGTGCCGTTGCCCGGCGGCAGCTCGCCCGCCAGCCGTTCGCGCAGCAGCGCCGCCTGCTCGGTCAGCCGCTTGTGCATGTTGTAGAGCTCGACGAACACCGACACCTTCGCCCTGAGTACCCACGGGTCGAACGGCTTGGTGAGGTAGTCGACCGCGCCCGCCGCGTAGCCGCGGAAGGCGTAGTCGGGGGCGCTGTCGACGACGGTCAGGAAGATGATCGGAATGTTGCGGGTACGCTCGCGCCGCTTGATGTGCGCCGCCGTCTCGAACCCGTCCATGCCCGGCATCCGCACGTCGAGCAGGATCAGCGCGAACTCGGTGCCGAGCAGCGCCTTGAGCGCCTCCTCGCCCGACTTGGCGCGCACCGGCGTCAGGTCGAGCGAGCTGAGAATCGCCTCGAGGGCGATGAGGTTCTCCTCGCGGTCGTCGACCAGGAGGATCTTGGCCCGTTCTGCCATGTGTTACGCCTCTTCCGCCGTGTCGGACACCCGCCCTCGGCTGAGCCAACCGCGCAGCCGTTCGAGCAGCTGGTCGACGTCGACCGGTTTCGGCACGTAGTCGGAGGCGCCGGACGCGATGCTCTTCTCCCTGTCACCCCGCATGACCTTGGCGGTCAGCGCGATGATCGGCAGATCGGCGAACTGCGGCATGCGCCGGATGGCCGACGTCGTGGCCCAACCGTCCATCTCCGGCATCATGATGTCCATGAGGACGAGCGCCACGTCCTCGTTGCGCTCGAGCTGCTCGATCCCCTCGCGGCCGTTCTCCGCGTAGACGACCGTGGAGCCGTGTCGCTCCAGCACGCTGGTCAGCGCGAACACGTTGCGGATGTCGTCGTCGACGATGAGGATCTTGGCGCCGTCGAGCGGGTCGTCGCCCTGCCACTGCTGCCTGCTCGCCGGCTGGACGACCTCGGGCAGCGGCAGGTCGAGCGGCATCGGCGGCTCGGGCACGACCATCGGGCTCTGCTGCTCGACCTGCATGGTCAGCACCTGCCTGCGGGCCGCCCCGCCGTCGCGAGCGACCAGCGGGCCCGCGTAGTCGGTCGGCAGGTAGAGGGTGAACGTGCTGCCGGCGCCGAGCTCGCTGTCGACGTGAATCTCGCCGCCGAGCAGCCTGGCGATCTCCCGGCAGATCGACAGGCCGAGACCCGTGCCGCCGTACTTGCGGCTGGTGGTGCCGTCGGCCTGGCGGAACGCCTCGAAGATGATCTCCAGCTTGTCCGGCGCGATGCCGATGCCGGTGTCGACCACCTGGAAGGCGATCAGGTCGTCGGCCAGGCGCAGGGTGTCGTCGTCGTAGTCGACCTCGCGTGGCGCGGGCACCACGCGCAGCCGTACCTCGCCCTTGGGGGTGAACTTGACCGCGTTGGACAGCAGGTTGCGCAGCACCTGTTGCAGGCGTTGCTCGTCGGTGCGCAGCTCCTGCGGCACCCGGGGATCCACCTCGACGATGAAGGCGAGCCCCTTGTCCTGCGCCAGCGGCGCGAAGGCGGCCTCGACGTAGTCGACCAGCTTCGGCAGCGACAGCTGGGCGGGATGGATGTCCATGCGCCCGGCCTCGACCTTGGACAGGTCGAGCATGTCGTTGATGAGCTGCAGCAGCGCCGAGCCCGCCCCGTGGATCGTGCGGGCGAACTCGACCTGCTGGGAGGTGAGGTTGCCCTCGGCGTTCTCGGTCAGCAGCTTGGCCAGCACGAGCAGGCTGTTGAGCGGGGTGCGCAGCTCGTGCGACATGTTGGCGAGGAACTCGGACTTGTAGCGCGAGGAGACGGCCAGCTGCTCGGCGCGCTCCTCCAGCGTGCGCCGGGCCTGCTCGATCTGGAAGTTCTGGATCTCGATGGCGCGGTTCTGCTTGGCCAGCAGCCCCGCCTTCTCCTCCAGCTCGGAGTTGGACCGGCGCAGCTCCTCCTGCTGGCGCTGCAACTCGTCGGAGCGCTCCTGCAGCTCGGTGGTCAGGCGCTGCGACTCCTTCAGCAGGTCCTCGGTGCGGGAGTTGGCGATGATGGTGTTCATCGTGACGCCGATGGTCTCGACGAGCTGGGTCAGGAAGTCGAGGTGGACCTCGCCGAACTTGGTGAAGGAGGCCAGCTCCAGCACGCCGAGCACGCGGCTCTCGAACAGGATCGGCAGCACGACGATCTGCGCGGGCGTGGACTGGCTGAGCCCGCTGTCGATGGTGATGAACCCGGCCGGCACGTCGTCGAGGACTATCGGCCGCCCCTCCACC